>NZ_CAWQGX010000030.1:0-356856 GCF_963894685.1 Proteus sp. G3927
AAGCCAGTCGAAGATACCAGCTGGCTGCAACTGTTTATTAAAAACACAGCACTGTGCAAACACGAAAGTGGACGTATACGGTGTGACGCCTGCCCGGTGCTGGAAGGTTAATTGATGGGGTTAGCGCAAGCGAAGCTCCTGATCGAAGCCCCAGTAAACGGCGGCCGTAACTATAACGGTCCTAAGGTAGCGAAATTCCTTGTCGGGTAAGTTCCGACCTGCACGAATGGCGTAATGATGGCCAGGCTGTCTCCACCCGAGACTCAGTGAAATTGAACTCGCTGTGAAGATGCAGTGTACCCGCGGCAAGACGGAAAGACCCCGTGAACCTTTACTATAGCTTGACACTGAACATTGAGCCTTGATGTGTAGGATAGGTGGGAGGCTTTGAAGTGTGGACGCCAGTCTGCATGGAGCCAACCTTGAAATACCACCCTTTAACGTTTGATGTTCTAACCTAGGCCCATAAACTGGGTCGGGGACCGTGTCTGGTGGGTAGTTTGACTGGGGCGGTCTCCTCCTAAAGAGTAACGGAGGAGCACGAAGGTTGGCTAAGCATGGTCGGACATCATGCGGTTAGTGCAAAGGCATAAGCCAGCTTGACTGCGAGAGTGACGGCTCGAGCAGGTACGAAAGTAGGTCTTAGTGATCCGGTGGTTCTGAATGGAAGGGCCATCGCTCAACGGATAAAAGGTACTCCGGGGATAACAGGCTGATACCGCCCAAGAGTTCATATCGACGGCGGTGTTTGGCACCTCGATGTCGGCTCATCACATCCTGGGGCTGAAGTAGGTCCCAAGGGTATGGCTGTTCGCCATTTAAAGTGGTACGCGAGCTGGGTTTAGAACGTCGTGAGACAGTTCGGTCCCTATCTGCCGTGGGCGTTGGAAGATTGAGAGGGGTTGCTCCTAGTACGAGAGGACCGGAGTGAACGCACCACTGGTGTTCGGGTTGTCATGCCAATGGCATTGCCCGGTAGCTAAGTGCGGAAGAGATAACCGCTGAAAGCATCTAAGCGGGAAACTTGCCTCGAGATGAGTCTTCCCTGTCGCTTTAAGCGACCTAAAGGAACGTTTAAGACTAAGACGTTGATAGGCTGGGTGTGTAAGCGTAGCGATACGTTGAGCTAACCAGTACTAATGAACCGTGAGGCTTAACCTGACAACACCGAAAGTGTTTTGTCAGAGAGACGAAACGATAAAGTCAGCTTGTTCAAGATTGAATTACTGGCGACTTACCGAAAGGAAGGAAGCGAGTGATTAAAACCGAATTTGCTTGGCGGCCATAGCGCGGTGGTCCCACCTGATCCCATGCCGAACTCAGAAGTGAAACGCCGTAGCGCCGATGGTAGTGTGGGGTCTCCCCATGTGAGAGTAGGGAACTGCCAAGCATTAAATTAAAGCCTTAATGTAAAAAGACATTAAGTGCGTAAAGAATAAGCGGAGCGGTAGTTCAGTTGGTTAGAATACCTGCCTGTCACGCAGGGGGTCGCGGGTTCGAGTCCCGTCCGTTCCGCCAACACATAAGAAAACCTAAGTCTAATGACTTAGGTTTTTTTTTGTTTAAAATTTAAAGTTGTCTACATTACCAGTGCTTATTTCATAATAATTCACCATTAAAGCTATTTTTTACAAAAATAGTTACACTTATTTATCATTATATTCTTTAAAAGGGTGAGGGGAGATCCCAGCTTTGGTATACTAGATAGGTAGCAAGAGATCCTATTGGTTATCTGAGGTTGCTTAATGGCGAAAAAACCGACTTATTCAGTACGTTTTGTAGCAGGTCAACCTGTAGAAAGGATTGAACCTAGTCTACCTTTAGGCCAAATAGAAGAGATGCTACCGATTGGGATGCCACTATATACAGAAGGCACTTTAAAAATTGCTGTTTGGAATATTTACAAACAGCAACGGGTCAATTGGCGTAGTATGCTGGAAACGCTTGCCACCGATACTCAACTATTACTTTTACAAGAAGCGCAAACAACACCTGAATTAGTTCGTTTTGCGGGTAAAAACCATTTAATTGCTGATCAAGTTCCTGCTTTAGCCTTTCAACAGCACCCTGCGGGTGTTATGACCTTATCAAGTTCTCATCCTATCTATTGTTGCCCATTAAGAGAAAAAGAGCCTTTTTTAAGGCTTGCTAAATCTGCATTAATTACGGTTTATCCACTTATTACTGGTGAGCATTTAATGGTGATAAATGTACACGCGATCAATTTTAGTTTCGGTGTTGATGTTTATCAAAGACAATTAAACAGCTTATCGACTCATATCATCGATCATAAAGGGCCTGTTATTTTGGCGGGGGATTTTAACGCCTGGAGTCGTCCAAGAGTTAATGTGTTAAAGCGTTTTGCTAGAAGATTAAAACTTAAAGAAGTGATCTTTGAAAAGGATTTACGCACTCGCGCTTTTGGTAAGCCACTTGATTATATATTTTATCGTGGATTATCACTAAATAAAGCGGAAATCTTAATCACAGATGCATCTGATCATAATCCTTTGGTGGCGACATTTTCTTAACTCGTGATGATAACATTCGTTAATATTAAAATATAAATATTTTAATATAATATGATTGTATTTATTATTGATTAGTATTATTACTCTATATTTAATTTATCTATCTATTTAATCTATTTGTTATATTAACGCGCTTTACTATACTTTTTTTGTCTATCTAATTCCCTACAAATATAGGAAATAATATGGCAACAAAAAATATAGTTATTATTGGCGGTGGTACGGGGGGTACTATTCTCGCTAATATCTTAGCTAAAAAATTAAATGATGAAATATTTTCAAAAAAAATAAAAATTACGCTTATTTCAGATAATCCATACCATTATTACAAACCTGCATTTATGTATATTGCATTTAACCTTTTCTTAAAAGAAGAGTTAATGCGATCACAAAGAAGTTTATTAAGACCAGAAATTGAATTTGTTATAGATAAAGCTGAAAGTTTCGATTTTAATAATAAAACAGTTTATTGTTGTTCTAAGAAAAAATATCACTATGATTTTCTCGTATTAGCCACAGGATGTGTTCCTCGTCTTGATAGAATTGAAGGTTTAGCTGAAGCTGGAAATCATTTTTATCAATATGAAGCTGCACGAAAATTAGCAGATAAAATTGCTACCATTGAAAAAGGGCGTGTATTTATCACGGTAACTTTCCCTGAAACGCCAAATGTACCTCACCAATGTGGTATTGCACCAATGGAAACAACCTTGATGCTGGATGAATTTTTACGTCAGCGACGGGTAAGAAGTAATATAGAAATTGTTTATACCTATCCTACCGTAGCTCAACTATTAAGAAATTGTCTTTTTATGCAGCAAGAAGTTTGTGAAGTACTTCCTGCGGTCTTTTCTGAACGAGATATCAAAGCAAAGCGTGGTTTTACATTAAGTCATGTTGATCCTGATAAGAAAATCGCCTATTCGAAAGAAGGAGAAGCAGAGCCTTTTGATATCTTAATGAGCACACCTCCTATAACAGCGGTAGAAGCCATTCGTAATACAGGATTAAGTGAATATAACAATGGTGAAGGCTGGCTACCGACCGACCCTGAAACATTACAGGTATATGGGTTAAATCAAGTTTATGTGTTAGGTGATACGGTTGATTTGCCTATTAGTAAGGCCGGTGGTAGCTGTCATAACCAAGCGGGTGTTATAGCTAATAATATTTGTGGTGAACTGCGTTATGGTTATCCGGCTGCAATTTATGATGGTCGAGTACAAGCTGTTGCCCAAATGGGATTATCAGCGGGTATGCCATTACAGTATGACTATAAACATGATGTTATTCCAACACCTCCAACAAAACTCGGTGGCATGTTACGTAACGGTTATAACCGGGGCTTATATTGGGCAACGGTCAGAGGATTATTGTAGGGGAATAAAATAATGAGTGAAAATAATTTAAGCCCAAATGAAAAACCGTTGTTATCTAATGAAGATAAAATTCATTTAGAACATTTACTAGAAAAAATAAGGCCTTTATTAGCATTAAAGCGCCTAGACAATATTGTTGATTTATTATCTTTAGCCTCAGATACCGTCGATATTATGGATAACGCAACGGTAGAAAAATTGGCGGTTGCTTTTGAAGAAACATTAATTCCGGTTTGGGAATTAACTACGGCCTTTAATATGGCTAAAAAAGAATCTCTTTATCAGGATAAAAAATATACCTTAGGTGCGACTTTTTCATTATTAAAAAATCCTGACACCTTAAAAGGATTAACTATTGTATTAAGGACATTACAAATTATTGGGGAAAATAATCAGAAAATAGAAGTTTAATTAATGTCAAGGAGATATAATGACGCAAAGTAATAAGTGTTTTAATACTCAAGCAATACATTATGGCTACTCTCCGTTAGATTATCAGGGGGCATTAGTGCCTCCTGTTTTTCAAACGTCCACTTTTGCATTTCCCACGGCTCAATATGGTGCTGATTGTTTTGCTGGGAAAGAAAAAGGGCATTTTTATACTCGTATATCTAACCCTACATTGGATTTATTAGAAAAACGATTAGCTCAGTTAGAGCAAGGAGACGCTTCTGTTGTTTTTTCTTCCGGTATGGGAGCTATCACTTCAACATGTTGGTCATTATTGCAGCCAGGAGATGAACTCATTGCTGATATGACCGTTTATGGTTGTACTTTTACTTTCTTTAATCATGGGCTGGCTAAATTTGGTATCACTATCAAACATGTTGATTTAACCGATCCTGAAAAATTAGCCGAAGCAATTACAGATAGAACAAAGCTTATTTTCTTTGAAACACCGGCTAATCCTAATATGCGGGTTAGTGATATTGAAAAGATCGCTAATATTGCGCATCAACATGATGTTTTAGTCATGGTTGATAGTACTTACTGTTCGCCTTATTTACAAAAGCCACTAACCTTAGGCGCGGATATTGTCGTACATTCTATGACTAAATATTTATCAGGTCATGGTGATGTGATGGCGGGCGCAATTATCACTAATTATCAATTAGCAGATAAAATTCGCGTTGAGGGCTTAAAAGATATGACGGGGGCTTGTTTATCACCTCATGATGCAGCACTCGTCTTAAGAGGGATAAAAACGCTTAGCATTAGAATGGAAAAAATTTGCCAGAATGCGCAGCGTATTGCGCAATTTCTTGAAAATCATCCTAAGGTGGCAACGATTTCATATCCCGGATTAAATTCTTTTCCTCAATATGAACTAGCCAAAAAGCAGATGGCGTTACCTGGTGGCATGATAAGTATGGAGTTGAATGGTGGAATAAAAGCTGGCAGAGAATTTCTTAATCGCTTAATGCTTTTTACTCGAGCAGTGAGTTTAGGTGACTGTGAATCATTGGCTCAGCATCCTGCGACTATGACTCATGCGACATACAGTGCACAAGAGCGTCAACGCCATGGTATTAGTGATGGATTAATTCGTTTATCAATCGGTCTTGAAGACGTTGATGATTTAATTGCTGATTTAACCCAAGCGCTAGCCTAATTGTATTGAGCGTAGATAATGGATAAAGAAAAGGCTGTGAATGACTCACAGCCTTTATTTTTCTTGATAACAGTAGATTATTTCTGCGTTATTCTTGGTTTGATACCAATATAGTAACCAACAGTTAAAATAGCCACCCATACTAACCCAACGATTAATGCCATTCGGGTTGATTCAAAGTAGCCTAAAATTGCTATCACAAATGCCATAAAAATAATGGTAATGGCGGGTGCTATTGGCCAAAATGGTACAGGGAATTTTAGTTTTTTCGCCTCTTCAGCACTCATTTGGCGACGCATAGCCACTTGAGAAAGTAAGATCATCAACCAGACCCATACAGTGGCAAATGTCGCGATAGAGGCAATAAGTACGAAGATTTTTTCTGGAATAAGATAGTTAAGCACAACCCCTAATAATAGCACTACTGACATCACTAATACGGTCATCCAAGGTACACCGTTACGCGTCAGTTTCATAAAGGATTTAGGTGCTTGCCCTTCTTGTGCCATGCCGTACATCATGCGACCAGCACCGAAAATATCACTGTTTATCGCAGAGATAGCGGCGGTGATCACCACAAGATTAAGAATGTTAGCGGCTGAATTGATACCCAGATTGGAAAAAATTTGTACAAATGGACTACCGTTATGGCCAATTTGTTGCCATGGGAAGATGCACATTAAAATAAAAATGGTCAGTACATAGAATAGTAAGATACGAAATGGCACCGCATTGATAGCTTTAGGGATCGTTTTTTCTGGATCTTTAGCTTCACTGGCGGTAATACCAATAACCTCAATACCACCAAAGGCAAACATCACAATGGCGAGTGAGGCAATAATGCCTTCTATACCATTTGGCATAAAGCCGCCAAACTCCCATAGGTTAGAAATACCAATTGGATGTTCTGTTTGCTGACCAAAGCCGTAGATCATTATGGCAACACCACCGATAATCATGGCAATAATCGCAGTCACTTTAACGATAGAGAGCCAAAATTCCATTTCACCAAATATCTTCACATGACATAAATTTAAGGCACCAATAAAACAGACTATGCCTAATACCCATATCCATTGGTCGACATCGGGAAACCAAAGTTTCATATAAAAACCAAATGCGGTGACGTCTGCAAGACAAACGATAAGCATTTCAAAAACGTAGTTCCAGCCAGTTAAAAATCCGGCTAATGGTCCCATATAATGGCTAGCATATTGTGAAAAAGAACCCGCCACTGGATGATGGACCGCCATTTCCCCTAATGCGCGCATAACCATAAATACTGCGGCACCACCAATAAGATAAGCAAGAAGTACAGCGGGGCCTGCTTTTTCAATCGCCGCGGCTGAACCATAAAAAAGCCCTGTCCCAATAGCAGAGCCTAGCGCCATGAAACGAATATGCCGCCCTGATAGTCCTCGTGAAAGTTTATTCTCTTTTTGCATCTAAAGTGTTTCCCATCTCTGTCCAACCGAAAAATCGGCTCTCTTTTTTTCAGTGTCTTTTCGCACGTTAGCTATCCAAAACAAAGCATGTACCTTATCATAAAGCCTCTTACGGTGAGACAGTTATCTGTAATAATCATCAGCATTCATTGGATATCAGAGTTTCTTATGCAATACCCCATTAATGAAGTGTTTCAAACCTTGCAAGGTGAAGGTGTTTTTACTGGCGTTCCTGCGCTTTTTGTTCGATTACAGGGATGCCCTGTAGGATGTAGTTGGTGTGATACCAAACATACTTGGGAAAAAGAAGAGAGCAAGAAAGTCCCTCTTGGAGATATTCCCATTAAAACACAAGAAAGTGATACTTGGGGTATAGCCACTGTCGAAGATATTTTATCACTTTTCCGGCAACAACGTTATAGCGCAAAGCATGTGGTGATAACGGGAGGTGAACCTTGCCTTTATGACTTACGGCCGTTGACGGAAGGCTTAGAAAAAGCAGGTTTTGATTGCCAAATAGAAACCAGTGGCACGCATGACATCCTCTGTAGTGAAGCAACATGGGTAACACTTTCGCCGAAAGTTGGTATGCGAGGTGGATTGAGTGTTTTATCTAGTGCGATTAATCGTGCCAATGAAATTAAACACCCTGTTGCTCGTGAAAAAGATATCGAAGCACTGGATGATTTACTGCGATTAAGAACTCAACAACCTATGGCGATCGTTGCCTTACAACCAATCAGTTGTAAAGAGAGTGCAACAGCGTTATGTATTAAAACCTGTATTGAGCGTAATTGGCGTTTTTCAATGCAAACACATAAATATTTAAATATCGCCTAGTGTGTCATTTATCGTTAAAAAAAATCAGCCTATGAGTGGCTGATTTTTTTAGGTGAAAATTACTCACCACGATAAATACATCCTGCGGTACATGTCTCTTTAACCATCACGGCGGATAACAGGGGGAGTGATGGTTTAACTTGTTGCCAAATCCATTTTGCCAGTACTTCGCTGGTTGGATTTTCTAAACCTTCAATGTCATTAAGATAATAGTGGTCGAGCCTATCAAGAGTCGGTTTAAATGCGGCTTTCACATCAGCAAAATCAATTAGCCAACCTGACTGCGCATCTACTTCACCAGTGATTTCTAATCTCACTAAAAATGAATGCCCATGTAAACGTCCACATTTATGGCCTTTGGGAACATGGGGTAAGTGGTGCGCAGCTTCAAACTGAAAATCTTTAAAGATGGTGGTTATCATCAAAACTCTCTTGACTTAAATAGTAAAAAAATACAGATAAAACGGTGTCTATTTAGTGTATCTGATTTAGTGTGTTACGCCTAATCGCTTAACCTTAGCGACTTATTATATTCTTTTTCGTTTATTCATTATATCGATAAAGGAAATCGGTAAATAAATTTAGTCTTTAAGGTTATTAGATAGAGCAAACCAGTCTTTAAGTCGTGCTCTGATCGTGCGATACCCTCTTATTCATTAAAAAAGTCCAACCACAATAACAGCACCGATGCAGTGCAATGTTTTTTTAAGGCAGGATCGATGAGCAATCAACCCCCATTATTATCAATGCTTCCATTAACACAGGAGCAATTGAATAAATTACAGGATGTGACGAAAGACTTAACTCCAGCCCAATTTGCTTGGCTTTCTGGCTATTTTTGGGGGCAATTCAATCAGCATTCATCCACTAAAGATGAACTGGTAAGTGTACAAAGTCAGGTTCCCCAACAAGAAACCATCACCGTGATATCAGCATCACAAACTGGCAATGCACGTCGTTTAGCTGAACAATTACGCGATAAATTGGTTGGTAATCAACTTAATGTTGAGCTCTATAGTGCGAGTGAATATAAATTTAAGCAGATCCACAAAACGACAACCTTAATTATTATTACCTCAACACAGGGGGAAGGTGAACCTCCTGAAGAAGCCATCGCATTTTATAAATATTTGCACTCTAAAAAAGCCGCGCCAATGAAGCAAACGGCTTATGCTGTACTGAGTCTCGGCGATAGTAGCTATGAACATTTTTGCCAAGCAGGTAAAGATTTTGATCATCAACTGGCGCAACTTGGCGCGACCAGTCTATTAGAAAGATTAGATGCAGATGTTGATTATCAAGCTGACGCTGATAAATGGATAACTCAGCTGACTGATATTTTAAAAATACGTGTACCTGAGCAAAACACTCAAGTATTGCAACAAACACAATCAGGAACAACCGACAGTGTCGATACCGCACGCTACCATCGTGATGCACCTTTTAGTGCCACTTTATTAACTAATCAGAAGATCACCGGTCGACATTCAGATAAAGATATCCGTCATATTGAAATCAGTCTAGCAGGCTCTGAATTGCAATATCTTCCCGGAGATGCACTAGGAGTATGGTTTAAGAATTCGGAAGAAAAAGTGGATGAGCTTATTACCCTATTATGGTTAACGGGGGATGAGCAGGTAAATGTTAAATCACAAACATTAACGTTAAAAGAAGCATTATTGCATCATGTTGAATTAACTCAAAATAGTGCACCAATTATTAAAGCGTATGCCCAATTATCCCGCCACGAAGAGTTATTATCGCTGGTGGTTGATAAAAGCAAACTTCAGCAATATGCGCAAACCTACCCAATTAATGAAATGGTACGTCAATATAGTGCGCAACCTAATGCTCAAGAGTTTATTGATATATTGCGCCCATTAACTCCACGTCTTTACTCCATCGCTTCATCACAACAAGAAGTTGATGATGAAGTTCATCTTACCTTAGGTGTTGTTCGTTATAACGTCGATCAGCGTGCTTATACAGGAGGTGCCTCAGGGTTCTTAGCTGATCAACTTCAAGAAGGCGATACAGTAAACGTTTTTATTGAACGTAATGATCATTTTCGTTTACCTGAAGATAATCAAGTCCCTGTGATTATGATTGGCCCGGGGACGGGGATTGCGCCTTTTAGAGGGTTTATGCAACAACGTGAAAGTGAAGGTGCGACGGGGAAAAACTGGCTCTTTTTTGGCAATCCTCACTTTGTAGAAGATTTCCTTTATCAAGTGGAATGGCAACGTTATGTCAAAAGCGGGTTGTTAACACGTATTGATTTAGCATGGTCGCGTGATCAAGCCGATAAAATTTATGTGCAAGATAAATTACGGGAGCAAGGTCAGGAAATTTGGCAATGGTTACAGCAAGGTGCTTATCTCTACGTTTGTGGTGATGCATCAAGAATGGCTAAAGATGTTGAACAAACATTGTTAGAAATAGTAATGACCCATGGCAATAAAAATATTGAACAAGCAGATGATTATTTAAGTGAGCTACGTTTAGCACGTCGTTATCAGAGGGATGTTTATTAAAATGAAATCACAAACTCAAGCGCCCTTAGTGGTTGAAGGAAAACTATCTGATAGTGAACGTATGAAAAAAGAGAGTAATTTCTTACGAGGCACTATTAGTGATGATCTACAAAATGGTCTAACCGGTGGTTTTGAGGGCGATAATTTTTTATTAATTCGTTTTCACGGTATGTACCAACAAGATGATAGAGATATTCGTGCCGAGCGTGCCCAACAGCTACTAGAGCCTCGTCATGCCATGATGTTACGTTGTCGTTTACCGGGCGGTGTCATCACACCAAAGCAGTGGCTAAGTATCGATAAGTTTGCTAGTGAAAATACGCTCTATGGCAGTATTCGTATTACTAATCGTCAAACTTTTCAATTTCATGGCATTTTAAAAGGCCATGTTAAACCGGCTCACCAAATGCTAGCGTCAACAGGCCTTGATGCTCTTGCAACCGCCAATGATGTTAATCGAAATGTGCTATGTACCTCAAACCCTGAACAATCTTCATTGCATCAAGAAGCTTATGAATGGGCCAAAAAACTATCCGAGCATTTATTGCCACGCACCCATGCCTATGCAGAAATTTGGTTAGATAAAGAGAAAGTGGCGACAACGGATGAGGAGCCTATTTTAGGTGAAACCTATTTACCTCGGAAATTTAAAACATCGGTGGTGATCCCCCCTTATAACGATGTTGACTTGCATGCCAATGACATGAATTTTATTGCCATCGCAGAAAATGGGCATTTGGTTGGTTTTAATGTGCTAGTCGGTGGCGGCCTTGCGATGACCCATGGTGATAAAAAAACCTTTCCGCGTTTAGCTAGTGAATTTGGTTATATTCCTATTGATAAAACATTAGCAGTCGCTGAAGCGATTGTGACGACGCAACGAGATTGGGGCAATCGTACTGAACGTAAAAATGCCAAAACCAAATACACCTTAGAGCGTGTTGGTATTGAAACATTTAAACAGGAAGTTGAACGTCGCTCAGGCGTTATGTTTGATATGATCCGACCGTATCAATTTACTCACCGTGGTGATCAAATTGGTTGGTTAAAAGGGGTTGATAACAAATGGTATCTAACCTTATTTATTGAAAGTGGTCGATTAATCGATAAACCTAATGCGCCGTTAAAAACGGGGGTTGCTGAAATTGCCAAAGTGCATCTTGGTGACTTTCGTTTAACAGCTAATCAAAATTTGATTGTTGCTGGTGTACCAGAGGCACAGAAAGAGCAGATTGAGGAGATAGCGCGTCAATATGGTTTAATTAATGATGAGGTTACACCGCTGCGTAAACATGCCATGGCGTGTGTTTCATTTCCAACTTGCCCATTAGCCATGGCAGAAGCGGAGCGTTTCCTTCCCGCATTTACCGATACCCTTGATAATATCATGGCTAAATACGGAGTCAGTGATGAGCATATTGTTGTACGTGTAACAGGGTGTCCTAACGGTTGTGGTCGTGCGATGTTGGCGGAAGTCGGACTGGTGGGTAAAGCCCCCGATCGCTATAACTTACATCTAGGAGGAAACCGCATGGGGACTCGCATTCCTAGAATGTATCGTGAAAATATTTCATCACAAGAAATCATTGAAATTCTTGATACTTTAATTGGTCAGTGGGCTATTTCACGTGAATTAAATGAAGGTTTTGGTGATTTTCTTATTCGCACTGATGTTATCAAACCCGTTGTTAATTCAGCCATTGATTTTTATGAAGTGCAGGAGGTGATATGAGTCGATTATCACTTTCTCAGTTGGTGTTGCTATCGATTGAAGAGCAGCGACTGGCGCTTGATGAAATCAACCAACAATTAGAGCAAAAAACGGCGATAGAGCGGGTGATTTGGGCTTTAGAACATCTACCTAACCAGTTTGTTTTAAGCTCAAGCTTTGGTATTCAAGCGGCAGTTTGTTTGCATTTGCTCACCAGACAATATCCCGATATACCTGTAATTTTGACAGACACAGGTTATCTCTTTCCCGAAACATATCAATTTATTGATGAATTAACCTCTTCACTACAACTTAATTTAAAAGTATATCGCGCTGAAATATCTTCATCTTGGCAAGAAGCACGCTACGGCAAACTTTGGTTGCAAGGGATTGAAGGTATCGAACGTTATAACCAAATAAATAAAGTTGCGCCAATGGAAAAGGCATTAAAGGAGTTACAGGCGAAGACATGGTTTGCAGGGCTACGACGCCAGCAATCAAAAAGTCGAGAGCATTTACCTGTTTTATCCATAGCGAAAGGTATTTTTAAGTTACTACCGATAGTCGATTGGGATAATAAACAAATTTATCAATATCTTAAACAGCATAATTTACCTTACCATCCATTATGGGAACAAGGTTATCTGTCTGTGGGTGATACGCATACGACACGCAAATGGCAAGAGGGAATGAGTGAAGAAGAGACGCGATTCTTTGGCTTAAAACGTGAGTGTGGATTACACGAATAATATTATTATTCATTATTAATATCGCTATTTATTTTGAGTGGGCAATAGAGTCATCTGTTGCCCTCTTTGCCGTGAGTAAAATAATAACCATTTGAAATTATTATATTTTTGCTTATTCCTTTCTGTTCCATCACATAGCTTTTTGTCATTTCATAACCCCGAATGCACCTTTTATAGTCGTTATTCATATAAGTAAACAATAAAAATGTGAGATACGCGTATGGATTACCTACCCTTATTTGTGGAATTAAAACAGCGCCCAGTATTACTGGTTGGCGGTGGGCATGTCGCTGCGCGTAAAGCCGTACTGTTATTAAAAGCGGGCGCTCGGTTACGTGTTATCGCGCCACAGTTATGTGATGAATTGCATCTTGCTTATCAGCAAAATCAAATTGAGTGGATTGCTGGGCAATATCAGGCAGAGCATTTACTTGGCATGATGTTGGTGATCGTGGCAACAGACGATAAGGTATTAAATCAACAAGTGTATCTAGATGCGCAAGCACGCCACATTTTTGTCAATGTCGTCGACTCTCAACCCCAATGCTCTTTTATCTTTCCTGCCATTATCGATAGAAATCCGATATTAATTGCCATTTCATCAGCGGGCAAAGCCCCTGTTTTAGTTCGTATGATACGGGAAAAGCTAGAGGCATTATTGCCTACCTCATTAGGGACTATGGCGACTATTGCGGGGAAATGGCGCAATAAAGTGAAACAAAAACTGACTGGTTTTCAAGCACGTTGCCGCTTCTGGGAGCAAGCGTTTAGCGGCAAATTTGCCTCATTAGTGGCAAGTGGTCAATTAATACAAGCGCAAGCACAGCTCGAACAACAACTGTCTCATCCAGATAGCCCACAAGGTGAGCTTGCTTTAGTGGGAGCTGGGCCGGGTGATGCCGGGTTATTAACCTTACGAGGTTTGCAAGTTATCCAGCAGGCCGAGGTGGTACTTTATGACAGTTTAGTCAGTGCAGACATCTTAGAACTGGTACGCCGTGATGCTGATAGAATTTGTGTGGGTAAAAGAGCGGGGCAACACAGTACGTTGCAAGAAGAAATCAATCAATTGATCGTGAAATATACTCAGCTTGGTAAACGAGTTGTCAGACTAAAAGGGGGCGATCCTTTTATTTTTGGACGCGGAGGAGAAGAGCTTGAAATTGCGGTACAACATGGCATTCCTTTTCAAGTTGTTCCCGGTGTTACCGCAGCTAGTGGGGCCAGTGCTTATGCGGGTATTCCATTAACTCATCGTAACTATGCGCAAAGTGTCACTTTTATGACTGGGCATTGCCAATCAGGGGGGATAGAGCCAGATTGGCAAGCTTTAGCGCAAGCTAATCATACGTTAGCAATTTATATGGGAACGACGAAAGCAGAACTTATTAGCCAGCGTTTAATTGAGCAAGGTCGTTCACCACTCACCCCTATTGCCGTCATTAGTTGCGGTACACGCCATGATCAACAGATCTTAACGGGAAATTTAACACAATTAGCGCAATTAGCTAAGCAAGCTCCCACCCCGGCATTATTAATCGTTGGAGAAGTTGCTGCATTACATCACCAACTTGCGTGGTTTGGTGATAGACAAACTCAACATACCTCTGCCATCCACTCATCTTTGGTTCATTTTGCCTAAACGAGGTTGTTATGAATGAAACACAATTAACTCATCTTCAGCAATTAGAAGCAGAAAGCATTTATATACTGCGTGAAGTTGTCGCTGAATTTGAAAATCCCGTCATGCTTTACTCAATAGGCAAAGATTCTTCGGTGATGTTGCATCTAGCACGTAAGGCTTTTTATCCGGCGAAATTACCTTTTCCTCTTTTACATGTTGATACGGGTTGGAAATTTCGTGAGATGTATGAGTTTCGCGATAAAACGGCCAAAGAGTATGGTTTTGATCTCAAAGTTTATCGTAATCCCCAAGGGGCACAATTGGGGATCAATCCCTTTATTCATGGTAGCGCCAAGCATACAGATATCATGAAAACAGAAGGTCTTAAGCAAGCTCTGGATAAATATGGTTTTGATGCCGCATTTGGTGGGGCGCGTCGTGATGAAGAAAAATCGCGTGCTAAAGAGCGTATTTACTCATTTAGAGATAGATCTCATCGTTGGGATCCGAAAAATCAACGTCCAGAATTATGGCAAAACTACAACGGCCAAATTAATAAAGGGGAAAGTATTCGCGTTTTTCCATTATCAAATTGGACGGAGCTAGATATTTGGCAATATATCTATTTAGAAAACATCGATATTGTGCCGCTCTATTTCGCTAAACACCGTCCAGTTATTGAGCGGGATGGTACCTTGATTATGGTTGACGATGATCGAATCGACCTAAAAGCTGGAGAGGTGATCACACAACAAAAAGTACGCTTTAGAACATTAGGCTGCTGGCCATTAACGGGCGCTATTCCTTCACAAGCAGACACATTACCCGCCATTATTGAAGAGATGTTAATTTCCACCAGTAGCGAGCGACAAGGGCGTTTAATTGACAGTGATCAGTCTGCTTCAATGGAACTTAAAAAACGTCAGGGTTATTTTTAATAGGAGTCACTATGGGACTTGCAGCCATCAAAACCAACCAACTGATCGCCGGTGAAATAGCACAATCAGGTGGTGTAGAAAATTATTTAAAAACACAACAGAACAAAGGGTTATTACGTTTTTTAACCTGTGGCAATGTTGATGATGGAAAAAGCACCTTAATTGGTCGCTTACTTCATGATACGCGGCAGATCTACGAAGATCAGCTCTCCACCTTACAAAACGAAAGTAAAAAGATTGGTACTCAAGGTGAAAAATTAGATCTCGCTTTGCTGGTGGACGGTTTAGCGGCTGAACGAGAGCAAGGGATCACTATTGATGTAGCTTATCGCTATTTTTCAACAGCCAAACGAAAATTTATTATTGCAGATACGCCGGGACATGCACAATATACCCGCAATATGGCGACAGGAGCATCAACGAGTACGCTTTCTATTCTGCTGATCGATGCTCGAAAAGGGGTACAAGAGCAAACTCGCCGCCATAGTTTTATTAGCACACTCCTTGGGATCCGTCACTTAGTGGTCGCGATTAATAAAATGGATCTACTTGATTATCAACAAGAGATCTTTGAGTCGATCCAACAAGATTACCTGCACTTTGCACAACAATTACCGCGCGATCTCACTATCGAATTTGTGCCTATCTCTGCACTGGAGGGGGATAATGTGGTATCTCCTTCATTAAATATGCCTTGGTATACAGGAAAAACCCTGCTGGCATTACTTGAAGATGCGCCGGTTAAATTTAAATTAGGGGCTAAATCTCAAAGATTGCGTTTTCCTGTACAGTATGTGAATCGTCCTGATTTAGATTTTAGAGGCTACAGTGGCACAGTTTCATCAGGCTCTCTTTATCAAGGACAACAAATCAAAGTATTACCCTCAGGACAGCGTTCAACCATTAAACGTATTGTGACTTTTGATGGCGATCTGACTCAGGCGCAAGTGGGTCAAGCGATTACACTGGTGTTAGCGGATGAAATCGATATTAGTCGTGGCGACATTATTGTTGATGCTAACGATACCACTGCTAATGTTAGCAATCATGCGTTGGTGGATATCGTATGGATGTCAGAACAACCGTTAGTACAGGGACAAACCCTTGATATCAAAGTAGCGGGCAAAAAAAGTCGTGCCAAAATAGAGAATATTCACTATCAAGTTGATGTGGATAAGCTCACTCAACAAGTGACCGAAAGTTTAGCGCTAAATGCCATTGGGCATGTTGAAGTGTTATTTGAAGAGCCATTGGTGCTGGATAACTATCAACTTAATGCACAAACAGGAGGGCTTATTTTTATTGATAGATTAAGCAATGTCACGGTGGGTGCTGGTCTTATTCGAGAAATTCGCGACAACGTGCAACCCACAACTTCCCAATACGATGCATTTGAAATTGAACTCAATCAGTTGATCCGCCGCCATTTTCCGCATTGGGGCGCAAGAGACTTACTGGGAGGAAAATAGTGACGATACATCAAGATATTGTCTGGCATCCTCATCAAATAGGGTTAAAAGAGCGTGAAGCACAACAGGTACACAAAGGATGTGTACTTTGGTTTACTGGGTTATCTGGCTCAGGTAAATCAACACTGGCTGATGCGCTAGAGCAAACCTTATATCAGTACTCGACACTCCATGCGCCTATCCGCACCTATTTATTAGATGGTGATAATCTACGCCATGGTTTATGCCATGATCTTGGGTTTAGTGAACAAGATAGGCATGAAAATATTCGCCGTGTAGGGGAAGTAGCTAAACTAATGGTTGATGCCGGATTAATTGTCTTAACAGCATTTATTTCTCCTTATCAGCAAGATAGACAACAAGTAAGAGAAAGGTTTGCTCAAGGGCGATTTATTGAGATCTTTGTTGATACACCTTTAGCCCTTTGTGAAGCACGTGATCCTAAAGGCCTCTATCAAAAAGCACGACGAGGCGAGATCAAACAGTTTTCCGGCATTGATTCACCTTATGAACGACCCATTGCGCCAGAAATTCATTTAGACGGCTCACTCGCGATTAATGAGCTTACACAACAAATCCTCGCTTATTTACAGCAACAACAAATTTACCGCTAATCATATCTCTACATCATTTTCTCTTATCTGGGAAAATATGTAGGGATAGAAGGGGTTTTTTAATAAACTGATTTGGCGGCAAATACATTGTAAATACCACTTCTTTACTCACCACTCCAGTAGATAAAAACGCGCTTTTAAGCATATAACTTATACTTTATCTGAAAAATAGCGTGATTGTTTATGTTAAGGGTGGGGGGAATACGAATATTCATGTAATATATCTGCGCGCTTTTGTGGCGCAGATGGGAGAGTTGTGGGATGATTAGCCCATTCATTTTGGGGGTGGTAATGGGGAAATTAACAGTCTTACTTCTGATCTTACTTGGTTTTCTACAATATTCATTGTGGTTAGGTAAAAATGGTATTCATGATTACAACAAAGTAAGTCAAGAAGTTGAATCTGCATTAGCGCAAAACGCACAATTAAAGTCGCGTAATGATCGCTTATTTGCGGAGATTGATGACCTCAATGGCGGGCAAGAAGCGTTAGATGAGCGTGCTCGTAGTGAACTTGGCATGATAAAGCCTAATGAAAGCTTTTATCGTATTGTTAATGATAAATCCCAACCACGTCGTTAATTTGTTGAATTAATAGTGTGCCTTGATATAAATACTATAATGAATATACCAAACTCTACTTTTCCTATTGTGGCGGTTATTCCCGCTGCCGGCATAGGTAGTCGAATGCAAGCAACCTGCCCGAAGCAATACCTTAAAATTGGCAGATTGACTATCCTTGAACATACTATTAATGCGCTATTAAAACATCCACGCATTTCGCAAATTATTGTCGCAATTAACCCAGAAGATGACTATTTTTATCACCTAGCCCTTGCTAAAGATAAACGAATTATTGTCGTTAAAGGAGGGGGACAACGTGCTGATTCGGTATTATCAGGGCTTCGCTATATTACAGAACATCTTGCGCAAAATACATGGGCGCTAGTTCATGATGCGGCAAGACCTTGCCTGTCCTTTAGTGATTTGGATAATCTTATTCAACTCATTGATGATAACCATCTTGATCCTCAATTTTGTGGCGGGATCTTAGCCTCTCCTGTGCGTGATACGATGAAACGTAGTCATCAACAAGATAACCATATTGAAAAAACAGTGGCAAGAGACACGCTATGGCATGCTTTAACGCCACAATTTTTCCCAGCGGCCTTGTTAAAACAAAATCTTGAAAACGCATTGGCACAAAACGTACCCATTACTGATGAAGCATCTGCGATGGAGTTTGGTGGATATGAACCCTTATTAGTTAAAGGCCGTGCGGATAATATAAAAGTCACACAACCAGAAGACTTGGCTCTTGCAGAATTTTTCCTCTCTCGACAAATTACCAGCATAAGGAACACATAATATGAGAATTGGACACGGTTATGATGTACATAAATTTGGCGGAGAAGGCCCAATTATTATTGGTGGTGTGAGAATTCCTTATGAACAAGGTCTACTAGCCCATTCAGATGGCGATGTTGTACTACATGCGGTGACAGATGCCATTTTAGGTGCTGTTGCGATGGGCGATATTGGTACATTATTTCCTGATACAGATCCGGCTTATAAAGGTGCGGATAGCCGAGTATTATTGCGCGAAGCTTTTTCAAGAGTGATGGCTAAAGGTTACCGTATTGGTAATCTTGATGTCACTATTATTGCTCAGGCACCTAAAATGCTACCTCATACTCCACAAATGCGTGTCAATATTGCTGAAGATCTCCATTGTCATGTTGATGATATCAATGTTAAAGCGACCACTACTGAGAAATTAGGTTTTGTAGGACGCAAAGAAGGTATCGCTTGTGAAGCGGTGGTGTTATTAATCAAAGAGTCTTTATCTTAATGAGTGATTTACCAGAACTTCATTGGCTACATGGCAAACCGACAGCGACAGGGCGATTAAAATCGACACCAGAAGATTTTAAGGTCAGCGAAGATCTCGGCTTTACCTTAGATGGTGAAGGCGAACACGTGATGGTTAGAGTCAGAAAAACAGGTTGTAATACGGCTTTTGTGGCTGAAAAGTTAGCTAAATTTGCCGGTATTCATCCTCGAGATGCTAGTTATGCAGGGCTCAAAGACAGAAATGCGGTTACGGAACAATGGTTTTGTTTGCGTATGCCGGGTAAAGAGATGCCCGACTTTAGTCAATTTACTTTAGAAGGTTGCGAAATATTAACAACCACCCGCCAGCAACGTAAGCTACGAATTGGTACATTAAAAGGGAACCATTTCACCTTAGTATTACGTGATATCTCCGATGTGACATCGGTGGAAACTCGTCTAGTAGAGATACAAAAACAAGGGGTTCCTAACTATTTTGGTGTGCAACGCTTTGGTCGTAATGGCGACAATTTACGTCAAGCATGGCGTTGGGCAACCAATGAAATTCGGGTAAAAGAGCGTAGCAAACGTAGCTTTTATCTCTCAGCAGCACGTAGTGCGATGTTTAATCATCTGGTGAGCCAACGACTTGAGCGTCATATTTATACTCAAGTGCTTTGTGGTGATGCGATGCAATTGCACGGTAAAAGAAGTTGGTTTGTGGCAGAAGAAGCAGAACTTGCCCAAACACAAACACGCTATGAAGAGCATGATATACATATTACCGCTCCATTGCCGGGTAAAGGTGACTTAGGTACACAAGCTCAAGCACTGATATTTGAAACCGACAGCTTAGCTGACTACGAAGCATTATGGTCATTAGCGCAACAAGAGCGAGTTGATACCACTCGCCGTGCGATTAATTTGCTACCAGAAAATATGTCATGGCATTGGCTAGATGATACTACGGTTTCTTTATCGTTCTTTTTGCCAGCAGGAAGTTTTGCCACTAGCGTTGTCCGTGAATTGATATTATTAGGGAATATTGATGCTGAAAATATTAGTGAGTAATGACGATGGTGTTATGGCAAAAGGGATACAGACACTCGCAAAAGCCTTACGCCAGCGTTATGATGTACAAATTGTCGCACCGGATCGCAATCGTAGTGCAGCATCCAATTCATTAACTATTGATAGACCGTTACGTAAACAGCGACATGAAAATGGTGATATTGCGATAGTTGAAGGTACACCCACGGATTGTGTCTATCTCGGTGTTAATCATCTCGTCAGACCGCGTCCAGATATTGTGGTGTCTGGCATTAATCATGGCCCTAATTTAGGGGATGATGTGCTTTACTCTGGTACTGTTGCTGCCGCTACAGAGGGCCGGTTCTTAGGTTTACCTGCGATTGCGGTATCACTTGATGGCGAAACGCATTTTGACACAGCAGCCCAAGTGACTTGTGATGTTTTAGCTATGCTACAACGAGTGCCTTTAAGAGCTGGGAATATTTTAAATATTAATGTGCCTGATATTCCGTTAGCGGAGATCAAAGGTTTTCGTATAACACGTTGTGGAAGTCGTCATGCTTCACAACATGTTTATACACAAACAGATCCGAAAGGAAATACCCTTTATTGGATCGGGCCTCCTGGCGAAAAAAATGATGTGGGGCCGGATACAGATTTTGCAGCGGTTGATGCAGGTTATGTTTCCATCACACCATTACATGTTGATTCAACAGCGTATAAAGCGCTTGAGTTATTAAAAGATTGGTTAAATAAAGCAGAGGTCGAAAAAACATGTTAAGTCGGTCAATGAAAGACTTACTGACAATGTTAAAACAACACGGCATCAATGATGAGCGTCTGTTGGAAGCTATGAGCAAAGTACCCCGAGAGCTATTTATTGATGAAGCGCTCTCCCATAAGGCTTATGAAAATACGGCTTTACCTATTGGTAATGGTCAAACTATTTCACAGCCTTATATTGTTGCTAAAATGACATCACTGCTTGAATTACAAGCAACGGATTCTGTGTTAGAGATTGGCACAGGCTCTGGTTATCAAACTGCAGTATTAGCAAACTTAGTGCATCATGTCAGTTCAGTTGAACGGATAAAAATATTGCAGTGGCAGGCAAAACGACGCTTTAAACACCTTGATTTACATAATATTTCGACTCGTCATGGTGATGGTTGGGAAGGTTGGGTATCAAAAGGCCCCTTTAATGCTATTATTGTTACTGCCTGTGCAACAGAAGTACCGCAACGACTCTTGATGCAATTAGCTGATGGTGGCAGGATGATCATTCCTGTCGGTGAACAGCAGCAGATGCTTAAGTTTATTCGTCGTTTAGGTAATGATTTTCACTATCAATCTATCGAGGCTGTACGCTTTGTCCCCCTAATTGCGGGTGAGTTAGCATAACTTCCAGATAAATCTGACCATTTTTTATTACTGCTTTTTTGTAGCTTGTCGTAATCTGCACTAATAAATGAAATATTTTCAAAAAATTGCAGTCTCTTTGTGTTACTCAACAAATTGCTAGACGCTAATGCCTTTTAAAAGGGAGAAGGAAGTATGAATTCAGAAAGCCCAATTAAGCATGTCCGCTGGGCAATCATGTGTTCGGTAATCGGATTTGCATTAACAGGCTGTGCCGACACGCCTTATCGTCCTGCACCGATAACCTCTGTCAATGATAGTTCGTCAAATCGTACCGTTTCTACATCACCTGTTACAACTAACAGTAATGCAGGAGTGGCAACACCTATTGAAAGAGGTTCAACTCCGTTACAAACAACGCCTCCTCCTTCTATTAGAGTGAATAACACAACCGCGCAGCCTCAAAGCCAGCCTCGTACGCAAAATGTTACCCCTCAAAATGTCAATACGGATGGTAGCGGACGCATTGTGTATAACCGTAATTATGACAATATCCCTAAAGGGAATTACAGCGGTAACACTTATACGGTTAAACGTGGCGATACAATGTTTTATATTGCGTGGATCACGGATAGTGATGTAAAAGATTTGGCCTCAATGAACAATATTCCAGAGCCATATAGCTTAAATGTTGGACAAGTACTTAAGATTGGTAACCGTCAAGTTAATACCGGTACCAATACCAATGTAAATACTTCAGTAATTAATAAACCAAGTAGTGAAGGCGTTCAGACGGCACAAACTAAGCCGTCAAATAATAATAGCTCAATGGGGCCGTTGATCACGAAACCAACAACAACGACACCGCCAAAGACAACGACTTCGACACCAACAACTTCGGCAACAACCAGTAATAACACAACGGCAACCTCTAAACCTGCAGCCGCAACAGGTAAATGGGTATGGCCAGCACAAGGTAAAATTATTGAGAGCTACTCAAATGCGCCTGGTGGTAATAAAGGTATTGATATTAGTGGTACACGAGGTTCACCCATTGTGGCAACAGCCGCAGGTAAAGTGGTTTATGCAGGGAGCGCATTACGAGGTTATGGTAATTTAGTTATCATTAAACATAATGATGAATATCTTAGTGCTTATGCTCATAACGATACAATCTTGGTACGTGAACAGCAAAATGTAAATGCAGGACAGCAAATTGCGACCATGGGAAGTACTGGTACTAGTTCTGTTCGATTACACTTTGAGATCCGTTATAAAGAAAAATCACTTAACCCAATGAGCTATTTACCTAAAAGATAAATAAACGCTTAACGTTGTTAGTGAATAATCTGAAAATTAAGCCCTTTTGTTAATATTAACAAAAGGGCTTTTTTAGTTATTAAATTAATTAAAACCTTGAAAATAAATTTCTTTCACTAAGTAAGATTGCTTAGTTGGAACGTAAGCAAAATGAGATATTTCTGTCAAATTATAGATAAGATTAAATTAGACTGTTGATTATCGAACAATGAATGAGTATGCTAAAAAACGTTAGTTAAAAGTATGAATAAAAATCTAATGTATTCAAAGATAGTGTATTGAATTAACTTATTGTTTTTATTATAGGTTTGTTTTTTGTCTTATCTTTAGAATAATATATATTATTGAATATTATTTTATTATTGCGGATTTTTGTTTATCTTTTTTTTGATGTACATTGTCACATATTGCTTGTTAAACAGTGAATATACGTATAGATAAATATACGTAAAATAATAATAATTGCTGTTAATAACTAATACTTATAGTTAATAAATATATTGAATAAACTATAAAGTAAATTAACAGTAAAACAGATTATGTTATTTTTTATTTTGTAATTCGTTACAAGGGAAAATCAGTAAACCCGTTGTGTCGTGACACAGCGATAAACTGGTAAATCGATCTCATTAAGAGCGTCGTTTACCTAAATTATCAAGGGTAGGAGCAGCTGATGAGCCAAAGTACGCTAAGAGTAGACGAGTTATATACTGATGATATTGATGAGAACATGGAAGAGTTCGATGAAGCAGCCGCAACAAAAGAGGCTGAAAATGAATCTGACGCTCAAGATGAAATTGAACTCATTGAAGGAGTCAATCAGCGTGCGTTAGATGCAACTCAGCTCTATTTAGGAGAAATTGGCTATTCTCCATTGTTGAGTGCTGAAGAAGAAGTATTCTTTGCTCGTAGAGCGTTACGAGGTGATATCCCGTCAAGACAACGGATGATAGAGAGTAATCTACGTTTAGTTGTTAAAATATCTCGCCGTTATACGAACCGAGGGTTAGCTCTTCTTGACTTAATTGAAGAAGGTAATTTAGGCCTTATTCGTGCTGTTGAAAAGTTTGATCCTGAAAAAGGGTTTCGTTTTTCAACCTATGCCACATGGTGGATACGTCAAACTATTGAACGTGCCATTATGAACCAAACCCGCACTATTCGTCTCCCCATTCATATCGTTAAAGAACTCAATGTCTATTTAAGAACCGCAAGAGAATTAGCACATAAGCTTGATCATGAGCCAAGTGTTGAAGAAATTGCGCAAACGCTGGATAAACCGGTCGATGATGTCAGCAAAATGCTACGTTTAAATGAACGTATTTCTTCTGTTGATACACCGATTGGTGGGGATTCAGATAAAGCCTTACTAGATATTATTTCAGACGAAAATGAAGAAGGGCCAGAAGCAACCATTCAAAATAATAACCTCAAGGAAAATATCGTAAAATGGTTATTTGAATTAAATCCAAAACAGCGCGAAGTATTAGCGCGTCGCTTTGGATTACTGGGTTACGAGGCTGAAACATTAGAAGATGTTGGTCGAGAAATTGGTTTGACAAGAGAGCGGGTTCGTCAAATCCAAGTTGAGGGATTACGTCGTTTAAAAGATATTCTGCAAGGGCAAGGATTATGCATAGAGGCACTTTTTAAGATGAACTAGTTGCTTTAGGTGCCCAATGCGTTATCAAGCCGATTAGTTAAATTAACTAATCGGCTTTTCTTTTGTTATTTATTTAGCTCTTTTAAGTGATAGAGCAATTCCAACGCTTGTTTTGGTGTTAATGAATCCGGATCAATTTTATTTAATGCTAATTCAACTTCAGAAGGCTCAATATCTGCTAATAACATTAGTTGTGACGTTTCTACATGGCTTGCCCCTGAATGACCAGATAGGGTTTCCAGCTCTTTTAATTTCTGCTTTGCACGGCGGATCACCTCTTTTGGCACACCGGCTAATGCCGCAACCGCTAAACCATAACTTTTACTGGCAGCACCTTCTTGAACACTGTGCATAAAGGCAATAGTCTCACCATGCTCTACCGCATCTAAGTGAATATTGGCAGTGCCTTCTAGTTTTTCTGGCAGTGTCGTTAATTCAAAATAGTGTGTGGCAAAGAGTGTCATCGCTTTAATGCGATTCGCTAAATTTTCGGCACAAGCCCAAGCGAGAGAAAGCCCATCATAAGTAGAAGTGCCTCGGCCAATTTCATCCATTAACACTAAACTGTTTTCAGTGGCATTATGAAGAATATTTGCGGTTTCTGTCATTTCCACCATAAATGTTGAACGACCCGAAGCCAGATCGTCAGAAGCACCCACGCGGGTAAAAATACGATCAATTGGGCCTATTACCGCTTTTTCTGCGGGCACAAAACTACCAATATAAGCCAGTAGAGTAATTAATGCCGCTTGACGCATATAGGTACTTTTACCGCCCATATTAGGGCCGGTAATAATGAGTAGACGGCGTTGAGGCGCGAGTTGTAGAGGGTTTGAGATAAATGGCTCACTCAGTACTTGTTCTACAACAGGGTGACGTCCACCAGTGATTTGAATACCTGTTTTTTCTGTTAATTCAGGGCGTGTATAATTGAGTGATTCTGCACGCTCAGCGAGATTAGCCAGAACATCGGTTTCAGCTAACGCTTCAGCACTGGTTTGTAAGGCGGTTAGATGAGGTAATAGTTTTTCGAAAAGCTCTTCGTAGAGCATTTTTTCAATTGCTAATGCTTTACCTTTAGAGGTTAATACCTTGTCTTCATACTCTTTTAGTTCAGGAATAATATAGCGTTCAGCATTTTTCAGTGTTTGACGACGCACATAGTGCATTGGAACTAAATTGCTTTGGCCGCGACTGACTTGTATGTAGTAACCATGAACCCCATTAAAGCCAACCTTTAAGGTATCAATACCCCATTTTTCACGTTCACGAACTTCAAGCTTTTCAAGATAGTCACTCGCACCGTCAGCCAGTGCTCGCCATTCATCTAATTCTGCATTATAACCAGAGGCTATCACCCCCCCATCGCGTACTAATACGGGTGGTGTTTCAACAATGGCATTTTCCAGTAATTCACGCAACTCATCAAACTGGCTGATACGCTGCTGTAATTCTTTAATATAGGGCATATCCGCCTGATCAAGCACTTGGTGGATATCTTGATATTGTTGAAAGGCATGGCGCATACGTGATAAGTCACGAGGACGAGCGGATCGCAATGCTAAACGAGCAAGTACCCGCTCTAAATCACCCACCTGACGTAAAAAAGGCTGTAATTCAAAATAGAGGGGTTGTAAGGCGCTAATGGCATCTTGGCGTTTAATTAATTGTTCACGCTGGCGTAAAGGGGTGTGTATCCAACGTTTGAGCATACGGCTTCCCATTGGGGTCACGCACAGATCAAGTACAGATGCCAAGGTGTTATCACAACCGCCAGCAAGATTTTGGGTTAATTCTAAATTACGGCGAGTGGCTGCATCTAAGATAATGGTATCTTGTGGACGCTCCATGGTAATGCTACGAATATGAGGCAACGCAGTGCGTTGCGTATCTTTAACATATTGTAATAAGCAACCTGCGGCACAAAGTGCAAGTCGGGCATTTTCAACACCAAATCCAGTTAAATCACGGGTTCCAAACTGTAAATTAAGTTGCTGTTTGGCGGTCTCACACTCAAATTCCCAAATTGGACGTCGGCGTAAACCTTGCTGACGCTCAATTAATGCCATTGACTCAAAGGTTTCTGGATAGAGTAGTTCTGCAGGGTGAGTGCGTTGCAGCTCGGCAGCCATACTTTCGCTATCCGGCATTTCAGTGACCCGAAAACGTCCAGAGGTAATATCTAAAGTGGCATAACCAAAAGCGCCATTTTTATCTTGCCAGATAGCGGCTAATAGATTGTCTTGGCGCTCTTCAAGTAGCGCTTCGTCCGTAACGGTGCCCGGTGTGACAATACGGATCACTTTACGCTCAACAGGGCCTTTGCTGGTGGCCGGATCACCAATTTGTTCACAGATGGCAACGGATTCCCCCAATTGCACTAATTTAGCCAGATAATTTTCAACCGCATGATGAGGAACGCCAGCCATAGGAATAGGTTGACCTGCCGACTGACCTCGTTTTGTTAATGAAATATCTAATAAGCGTGAGGCTTTTTTAGCATCATCAAAAAACAGTTCATAAAAGTCACCCATACGATAAAACAGTAAGATTTCTGGGTGCTCTGCCTTAAGCTTAAGATACTGCTGCATCATGGGGGTGTGGGATTCGAAATTTTGGCTGTCAGTCATGGTGTCGTCTTTCTTAACGTATTGAAGTTTATCTCGTTTGTGAGTATTGGTTGTTAAACTCTATCTGGTTTTATTTCACAAACATAATACGGCATCATACCATAAGGTTTCAGTGTGTTGCTTTAATCATCTAAATATCTTTGCCAATAAAAGTATGATTGATGGCTTATTTTTTTGGAAAAATAATAATAGTTATATCTTCTTATATGTCTTACTTAGCTCTACTTAGATGCAATAATGGGTACGCTCTTCCTTGATTATCCAACTCCGAACGTCCAGATATTTGAAAGCCCATATGCTGATAAAAACCGACGGCTTGCTGATTTTGTTCATTGACATCAACGCTTAAATTAGGATGAAGAGCTAATGCGTGTGATATTAACTGTTTTCCGATACCTAACCCGCGAGCCGATGCATCGATAAAAAGCGCCTCTAGATGACCGTCATGTAAAAACATAAAGCCGAGTGGGCGATCTTCTTGATTAGTAGCAACCCATACCGGTGTTTCGGAAAAAAAACCGATAACTTCTTTTTCAATCTCTTGGCGATCGTTAGCTGTCAGAAAGTCATGTGTAGCATCGACTGAATTTTTCCAGATTTGTATGATTTCTGGTGCTTCTGAGGTGCGTGATATTCTAATTTTTAACATTTTTTACCTTTAGATAGACCTATTATATTAAAATAAACTTATACTAATGATATTAATGTCATTTTTTCTGATAAAAAAGTTATTTTTAAGTGTTGGAGCTAATCTAGAGGATATTTATTTTTTATAAAATATTATCATATGGTTATAAATTAAAATATAAAGCCATCAGCCGGTATCGTTCTTACCTTAAACAATCCCTTTTTTAATAAGTCGGATAAATATGTGATCTATTACTAACTTTACTGTGCTAAGTTTGACGATATAAATATCCCATGTTAACGTCCTAGTAAACGTAGGGATTGTAATAGTACCTAGCTTACTACACAAAACCCATTTGTAGATGAAAAGTATTTTTTTGTCTACAAATGGGTTTTTGCGTTTTTAAGCCTTAATAAAAGAAAATTTTTGAGCATGCCAGATGAACATGAAAATTAAAAAAATATTAAATAACAGTGTTGTGATCTCTCTGGATGAAGCAGAAAAAGAAATTATCGTCATGGGAAAAGGGATTGCCTACGCCAAAAAAGTAGGTGATGAGATAACATCTGAACAAATAACCAAAAAATTTATCTTAAGCCCTAAAAATTGTCCGCAGAGAGTGCTCGATCTTTTATCGAATATTACGTTAGATTACGTAGAAATTGCGGACAATATTATTCAGTATGCAAAAGAAAAAATGACCTTAGATACACAAGATAGTATCTATATTGCATTGATCGACCATATTCAAGCCAGCATTGAACGGTATAAAGAAGGGACTTTTATAAGAAATAAAATATTGTGGGAGATAAAAAATTTTTATAGTGAAGAGTTTGATATTGGTCTTTATGGCTTAAAATTAATTAATGATAGATTTAACATTTCAATGCCAGAAGATGAAGCAGGATTTATTGCATTACATATCGCCAGTATTAGAACAAACGATAATATTCAGCAAACCTACAAAGTGACCCACTTTATCCAAAGCATTACTAATATAGTCAAATATTATTTAAATATAGAGTACGACATAGGATCGTTAAATTATCGTCGTTTTGTGACACATCTTCGCTATTTCTCCATCCGATTATTTTCACAACCTGAAAATGATCATGAACCTTTAGAAAATGAGTTACTCGATATAATAAAAAACAAATACCATCAACCTTATATGTGTTGTTTGAAAATAAGTAAATTTATTAAAGATAAATATAATTGCACCTTAGATGACAATGAAATTTTATATCTAATAATCCATATTGCAAAAATTGCAGAGGATAATAAAAAGATGAATAAATAAAAAATATGCCGTAATAATAAATCATTTAAATTTAGTTGGTTAGGCGATAACCAACTCTATCCATATATCTTTAATTTATTTTTACAGAATAAATAAAAGGCAATGCTATGAATTATAAAGAATTTGCAAAACAAATTCTCGCTATTGTTGGTGGCGAGGATAATATAAAGTCATTAGTACACTGCTCCACTCGATTACGTTTTACATTACATAATGAAGATAAAATTGATCCTTCAAAAGCCAAAGCAAATAGTAAAATATTATCTGATGTGATGAAGGGAGGACAATATCAACTGGTTATCGGTAATGATGTTGATAAAGTATTTAATGAACTAACAAAAATGATAAAAACAAATAATACTCCTCATGATAATAATAAAGACCAGAAGAAACAGTCTATCGTAAATAAAGTATTATCAGCAATTACTGGCTCTATCGCTCCGGTTATCCCTCTGTTAGCGGGTGCCGGTATGGGGAAAGTGTTACTTATTGTATTAACGATGCTAGGTTGGTTGGATAAAAGTGACCAAACCTATTATATCCTTAACTTTATCTTTAATACGGCCTTCTATTTTATGCCGGTATTTATTGGTTTCTCGGCGGCGAAAATATTTAATTGTAACCAATATTTAGCTGCAATGGTCTGTTTGGCGATGGTCAGTCCTGAATGGACAAGCTTAGTTAAAGCCGGTGAGCCTGTCGAGTTTATGCATATTCCTGTCGCTTTGGTTAAATATTCATCTCAACTGATCCCTGCTTTAATTACTGTTTGGATGATGTCTTATATAGAACGCTTTATTGTTCGTATTGTGCCAGAAATGGTTAAAGTATTTATGGTGCCTTTATTGGTGATTTTAGTTTCGACACCTATTGCGTTGATTGCGGTCGGTCCTGTCACTTCATGGTTCGCTCAATTAATTGCTGATGGGGTGATCTTAATCCAAGAGCACACCGGTTTTATTGCTATTCCATTATTAGTGGCTATTTATCCATGGTTAGTATCTATTGGTATGCATAAAGCACTTAGTCCTGTCAGTATTATGTTAGTGGAGCAAAAAGGTTTTGACCCGATTATTCGTGTTATGGCGCTATGCTCCAACATGTCTCAGGCTGCTGCTTCTTTAGCTGTTTCTGTGCGTACTAAAAACAAAACCTTAAAACAATTAGCTTTTTCTGCCAGTATTACCGCCTTTTTTGGTGGTATAACTGAACCCGCTATGTATGGTGTGAACCTCAAACTGAAAAAACCAATGTACGCTTGTATGATTGGTGGTGCTATTGCAGGATTATTTGCTGGTATTGTTAAGTTAAAAGCGTTTGTCTATGTCACTCCGGGGTTATTAAGTTTACCAATGTGGATATCTGATACAGATAACCAAGTAGTAAATGCAATAATCACCTTATTGATTGCCAGTGTAGCCACTTTTATTGCAACGCTTATTATTGGTTTTGATGATCCTACTGACGATCCAATCCGTGACGAAGAAGAAAATAATAAACAAGCTGCATCAACCAACAAAAAACCACAAATAGCGAATAGTAAATTACCTGTTGGGTTAATTTCACCTCTGCAAGGTAAAACGGTTGCACTTTCAGAGGTTAATGATGAAACATTTGCCTCTGGCATTATGGGACCTGGCATGGCAATTATCCCCACAACAGGAAAAGTGATTGCACCTGCAGATGGCGTTGTTGATATTACCTTTTCTTCTGGTCATGCGATTGGCTTAACACTGGTTAACAATATTGAAATGCTGATCCATGTGGGGATTGATACCGTTAACTTAGCGGGACAGCACTTCACATGCTGTGTCGTTAAAGGTCAGAAGGTGACAAAAGGTGATACGCTAATTGAATTTGATTTAGATGCGATAATAGCCGCAGGCTATGATCCAACAACGATGATCATCATTACTAATGATGATCATAAGCTAGACGTTGTTCAGACCGATAAAAAACATGTCGACCAAAATACAGTTTTACTAACCGTGGGTTAAAACAATATGAATAACAAGCTTATGGTAACTAACGATTATTGCGCGACTATTTTTAATGGAAGAATTAACAGAGGTACTTCTTCATGATCTATGCTGATTTACATGTTCACACAAACCATAGTGATGGTGTTTGTGAAATAAAAGATGTCCTTGAAAATGCATTTAGAAACGGCATTAAGACTATTGCGATCACCGATCACGATACTACCAATCATTACGACGAAATTTACCGAGAAGGGGAGCGTCTTGGATTAAATATCGTCAAAGGTGTTGAAATGAGTTGTTATGACTTTGACGTTTATAAAAAAGTCCATGTAGTGGGACTTTGGCTTAACGAAAAAACGCCCAACGTTGACAAGCTGTGTGATAACACTCTCAACTGTCGTGATCAGTTTCACCGAGAATTAATATTATCTCTCAATCAACAAGGCTACGATATTTGTTATGAAGATGCGAAAAAGTTCTCAAAATATAATATCGTTTTTAAAATGAATATATTCCAAGCATTGAGAGAAAAATATCCAGAGGAAATGACCAAAGAGCGTTATAAACAACTTTTTGGCTCTAAAACAAAAATAGAAACAGACTTAAAAATGGGGTATATCCCTGTTGATGAAGGAATTGCTGCTATCTTACAAGACGGTGGTATTCCTATACTTGCTCACCCATGTGTCTATGACAACTATGATGAAATAGAAAAATATGTCCAGTTTGGATTGAAAGGATTAGAAATAAGTCATTCTAGAATGAAACCTATCGACTATGAACTGACCCAAAACTATGCTAATAAATTTGGTTTGCTAAAAAGTGGCGGTAGTGACTTCCATGATCCTGCGTTACTTAAATTTGGCGATTTTGGCCTAAATCAAACACAATTTGAGACCTTAAAAAAGGACGCAAATAAATAAGTAATGATCTGACTTGATATAATGAAACGATTAAACGCCCAGATGGTTTATTGGGCGTTATCTTTAAGCCCCCATATTGTCTTTTCTCACATTATCCAACCCATTTTACATCTTCTTTTTCTGCTTGGTCGTCTGATTTTTAATCGACATTGTCAGTAAACCCTGTTACTAATCTTATTTTTGAGATAGACACCAGCTATTTTTATATCTGAATTAGTATGATTTTAAAAAAATTGATTTGCGAATTTGAGCAAAACCGATTTTTCTCATCATAATTTTTACCCACTTTGATGGGGATATCTAATCAATATAGCCGTGTTATTTTAAGCAAAATGAACGTTGTAATTATTAAAAAAACATCAATTACTTAATTTTATCTTATTGAGATGCTCTTTTTTTGATTGTAAATATATCGCAAAAATTAAAGCAAACTAAATTAATTTAACTTAAGTGAAAATAATTAACACGTAGTGCGTGTAAAATTGCATTTATTAACGAATTTAGACTAAGTAATTTTACTATTGAATTTATTCATTTTTTTCTACATGCATGAAACAAAAAATAGATAAATATTTAACAAACAATAGTTGTAAACTATCGTATTTTGATTATCTATCGTTTTAAACATGTTTACATAAATTGATAAGCAAACTATTGTCTCTGCAAATCAGATGTAAATCGTATTTTAAATTTTTCTATTTAAATTTATTAATGAGAATAAAGTAAGTGGTAATTTACATATACGAAGGTGGCTTTTCATGAATATCGATAAGAATAGAGGATCTGATTCTTTATTATTAAGGAAGAATATTGGAAATTTTATTAGAGAATCTCGTATACGTAAATCTCTAACAGGAGCCCAATTAGGCGAATTACTTGATGTGAGTCAGCAACAAATATCAAGATATGAAAATGGAATAACAAGTATCAATATTGAAACATTAGATATGATATTAAAATTATTGGATGCTGACTGGTCTGAGTTTTATCGAAAAGTTCTTGTCGTAGATATTATAAAACATAAATTAAAAAATAGTGATTCGTTTCCATTCTATTTGCGTGTTTAGATGATTTATATCATCTGTACAAATACAGTTTAAATTTTATATAAAAATTTAAATAGTCATAAGTTTTTAAAAGTAATGGAAGTAACAATATCATCTCTGGATGGGATGAGGATAATGTGTGTAACTATATATCATAGTTAATTTTTTAACGCTTTAATTCCTACGTTAAATATAAAGGTAAAAATATGAAATTGAATAAATTAGCGATGTTCGCTATTGCATCAATGGCTTTTTCTGCGACTGTTGCTCAAGCAGCTTCAGGTGATGGTACTATTACTTTCACTGGTAAAGTTATTGATGCACCTTGTGGTATTGCTACCGAAAGTGCTAACCAAGCTATCGATTTTGGTCAAATCAGCAAAAGCCTATTAGAGAAAGATGGTATTTCTCAAGTTAAACAAATCCCAATTAAATTAGTTAATTGTGATTTAACTAAAGCCGGTTCTGATACTGGTGCTGCTGGTTCTTATAAAGGCGTAAAAGTAACCTTTAATGGAAATACTATTACTGGTGCAACAGAAGAATTAGCAACAACTGGTAATACAGGGACTGCTATTGTTATTTCAGGAACGACAACTGGTTCAATGGTTAAATTCAATGAAGCAGGTGAATTACAAGCACTGGGTAATAATGATAATACGCTGATGTATACAGCTTGGGCTAAGAAAGCAACAAACGGAACAATTGCTGAAGGTGAGTTTAACGCTACAACAAACTTCACATTAGCCTATGAATAAAACATATTAAATTTAACGAGAGCAGTTAATCTGCTCTCGATTATTTAAGGCCAAAATCTATGTTTAAAAAAATCATAATATTATTATTTTTCACTAAAATCTTTTCAACATATGCAAGCGGAGCTGTATTGGATAAATATATCCCATCAGATAAAGTTTGGTGGCAAGGAACAGCAAAGTTTTTAGGAAAAGTAATTTCGCCTGCTTGCACATTAGATATGGATAGTAAATACCAATTGGTTGATCTAGGTACTATACCTGTTAATAAAATGAACAATAATGATGATTTGTTAGCGAGTAAAAAAATAAAAATAAAATTATCTGATTGCCAATTTATTAATAAGACTAAAAATATCGATAAAGTGAAAGGCGTTACTTTAACATTTTATTCAGATGTTAGTGGATCTAAAGCTGATTTATTTTCATTTAATAACAGTGATGAAGTCTATTTTAAAATAATAGATGAATATGGATATAGCGCTAATTCTGGAGAGTCATTACCATTAATATATGTTGATGGGGATAATACATATCTATATTACAAAATAGACGTTGTAAAAAAGTTGGATGTAATTACTCCTGGTGATTATTATGCAAGCGTTTTATTCAAAATAAATTATGAATGATTAGCTGCTTTCAACTTCTCATTAAAACTTTAAGACTTAAATAATTAAGGTTATTAGCCAATATGAACAGAGAGAATATGAGTGGAAGATCTACAAGCATTTTGGCAACTATATTATTTATAATTTATTCTCAAAATGTATATTCTGTAGAGTTTAACTTAGATGTTGTTGACTCTAAATCTAAAGATAATATTAACTTTGCTAGGTTTAGTGAAGCCGGTTATATTTTACCGGGTAAATATCAGCTAAACTTAGTACTTAATGGACAAGGGATCGGTTCATCAACATATACTGTTAACGTATTAGAAAGAGAAAACAAATCTCAAGATGAAAATAAAAAACTGTTATCTCAAGCCTGTTTAACAGGTGATATTATTTCATCTTTAGGATTAAAGGAAAAAATAGAAAATAATCTACCAACATGGAATGATGGAAAATGTATTGACTTATTAAGCCTAGATGGTGTTGAAGTTACAACAAAATTAAATGAAGGTATATTATCAATTAAAATACCTCAAATATGGCTTGAGTATACAAGTGCTACTTGGTTACCACCATCTCGCTGGGATGATGGGATCTCAGGTTTGATCCTTGATTATAATATTAACACCAATGTTAATATCCCTCATGAAGGAAGCAATACGCAAAGTATTTATTACAATGGTACTGTTGGTTATAACTTCGGTAGCTGGCGTATTCGTTCTGATTATCAAGGGAATTATAATCGAACCTCTGGTGATGCGGAAAACAATAAAGATTTATTAAATTTTACTCGAGTTTATGGATATCGCGCGATCCGCAGTTTAAAGTCTAACCTAACCATCGGTGAAAACTTTATAAACTCCAATATATTTAATTCCTGGCGTTATACGGGGATTAGTTTAGAAAGTGATGATCGGATGCTCTCTCCTCAACTAAGGGGATATGCACCACAAGTTACAGGGATCGCTGAAACTAACGCAAGGGTAGTTGTTAAGCATCAAGGACGTATTCTTTACGATTCAACAGTACCCGCAGGTCCATTTGCCATTCAAGATTTAGACAGTTCGGTGCGTGGTAAATTGGATGTTGAGATTATTGAGCAAAATGGAAAGACGAATAAATTTCAAATTGATACAGCCTATGTTCCTTATTTAACAAGACCGGGACAAGTTCGTTATAAGGTTGTTGCAGGACGCTCTAGAGATAAATTACATAATACAGAAGGACCTATATTTGGTACGACTGAAGCTGCTTTTGGTTTAAGTAATGCTTGGACTATGTATGGTGGTACCATTTTCGCCGGTGATTATAATAGTGTAGCACTTGGGGTTGGGCGCGATATGTTCGCTTTCGGTGCGGTATCTGCCGATATTACACAATCTTATGCACGATTACCTGATCGTGGCACTATGCAAGGTAAGTCATGGCGAGTCAGTTACTCTAAACGTTTTGATAATTTGGATGCGGATGTAACCTTCGCTGGATACCGATTTAATGAACGTAATTATATGACGATGCAAAATTATTTAGATGCACGTTATCGTGATGATTTTACTGGAAAAGAGAAAGAACTCTATACAGTAACCTTTAATAAAGGTCTTTCTGAATATAACACATCAATTGGGGTGCAATATAATCATCAGACATATTGGGATCAAAGTAATTCCGATTATTATTCTATTAACTTAAATAAATATATGGATGTTTTTGCAGTTAAAAATATTTCATTAAATTTATCTGCATCGAGATCTAAATACTATGGCAAAGATAATGATGTCTTCTTTGCAAGAGTCAGTATTCCATTAGAGAATAATAGAGGATTTATAAATTATGATGGCTCAAGAAATTCGGGGAACTATACGCATAATATAGGGTACTTTAATACCACTGAAGATAACTTAGCTAATTATAATTTAAATGTTTCAACGACATATGGCGATGATATGGATAGTAGTTCAAGCTTCTCTGGCTATTATGGACGCTATACTTCAATCGCTAATATTAATGCGAATGCTACTATCTCAAATAAAAATACCTCATCATTTGGTTTTTCTGCTAATGGGGGCTTAACGATTACCGCTAAAGGAGCAGCACTTCACCCAGATGGATTTAATGGTGGTACTCGCTTATTAGTTGATACTGAAGGTGTTGCAGGAGTACCAGTCGATGGTGGCCGTGTAACAACCAATAATTGGGGTTATGGTGTTGTTACCGATATTAATAGTTATTATCGCAATGAAACAACGATCGATTTAACTAAATTACCTAATAATATAGAAGCGACACAGGCGATTGTAGAATCTTCATTAACTGAAGGTGCTATTGGTTATAGAAAATTTGAAGTGTTAAAAGGTGAGAAGGCCTTTGCAATAATTAGGTTAGCTGATAACTCTTATCCACCATTTGGTTCAATAATTAGTAATGCTAAAGGGCGAGAGCTAGGAATAATTAGTGATGATGGTTTTGCTTGGCTAACAGGTATTAACCCAAATGAAGAAATTAGAGTATCTTGGGGAGCTGAACAACAATGTGTCGCTAAACTTCCAAATAAAATAGAACCGAGTAATAAGATATTATTATTGTGTGAAAAATAAATATCGGTAATTAATAAACGACAAAGGTCTTGAAATGAAAAAAATATCATTTTTATTATTAGGATTAATGGTTACATCAAACTCCTATGCAGCAATTTCTTTAGATAGAACAAGAGCTATATACGAAGGTGGGTCAAATGCATTAGTTATTAATATTACTAATGATAATAAACAATTACCTTATTTAGCCCAAACATGGATTGAAAATGATAAGAATGAAAAAATTGAGCTAGGGCCATTAATTGCCACACCATTAGTTCAGCGATTAGAGCCTGGTGATAAAGCGTTAATTAAAGTATCTGCGACACCAGATATTGAAAAGTTACCTAACGATAGAGAAACATTATTTTATTTTAATGTTAGAGAAGTTCCACCTAAAGCTGAAGACAATAATGTATTACAAATTGCCTTACATACAAAAATAAAATTGTTTTATAGACCGAAACAAATATTGAGAGAGCCAAATGCTATTTGGCAAGATCAATTAGTTTTAAATAAGCTATCTGACGGTTATGAAATAGAGAATCCAACACCTTATTACGTCACTGTATTCGGTATTGGTGGTTCAAAGAAAGAAGCGGTTGATTCTGAGTTTAATGCAGTCATGATTGCCCCTAAATCATCACAAAGGGTTAATAGTAAAGTGTACTCAACGCCATACTTATCTTATATAAATGATTATGGTGGAAGACCGACAATTAAATTTCAATGTCAAGCTAATCGTTGTGTAGCAGAGAAAAAATAAAAACTGATTTTGGAGATAGAAAGGTGAAGAATAGAAAATTTATTTTTATGTTGATGCTTTACATTAATGGCCTTTTTATTTCTCAAATTGGCTTTGCAGAACCTGTTGCTCGAGATAAATCATTCTTTAATATTAATAGAGCAAAAATTGATTTTTATAATCAAAATGAAAAAAATCAACATGGTTTTATATATATAAAAGGCTCATTTTTAAATGCTCCTTGTGAGCTTATTTCGAATGAAATTAGTTTAAAAGAGCTATACATAAAAGATATTGATGTCGTTATTGGTGGTTGTAATATTTATAGTGATTTTAAAAACAGCTCAAATAGTAAACCTGCGTTTACTAGTGTGTTAAGTTTCACAAATAAAATCAACGATAACGTAGAAAATATTGATATAAGAATGAATAGATTAAAGCATTATAAAGATAATGTTATTTTGAATTACCTCTTTTCAGATGAAATAAAGAGAAATATTCTTGACCGGAAGTTAAATATATTAACTCTTAAATTGCAGTATAATTAATTTAAGGTAGATCATATGGTTATTTATTTTTATAGAGAATGGGTAAAAATATTATTTTTTATGCTTATTTTTTTACCTGTTGCAAATGCGGCTACAACAATGAATTTTGATGGTACTTTGATTGATACGCCATGTAGAATTGATCAGCCAAGTTTAAATCAAAATGTGGTTTTTTTAAATAGCACACCAAGGGATTATTGGAAATATCCTGCGGTTAGACCTGCAGAAAAATTTACCATTAAACTGATCCAATGTGATGCAAAATCGTTATGGAAATCAGTGAAAATTAAATTTAATGGGCAGCCAGAGCCAGAGATGGGGGCTGAACAACAAAAGTACCTTACACTTTCTTCTGGCGTTAATAAAAGTAAGTTAGCCATTGGATTAATTGATATAGATGGAAACCAACGTATTACTTTAGGTGAAAACCATAACGGTGGAAATGGAACTCAACTTAACGATGGCACGATGTTGCTAACCTTTAATGCATTTGTTGAAGCGACACCAAAAGCAATACAGGAAAAAAGTGTTGTACCTGGAGTTTATAATGCCACGGTAGAATTTGAGGTTTCTTATGAATAAAAGTAAATATTTTATACTGCCTATTTTTTTATATTTACTATCAGGAACTGCACGGGCAGTTGATATAAATATAGCTATTACAGGCGCTATTTATGTTCCACCTTGTGTTGTTAATAATAATATCCCTATACAGTTTTCTTTTAATCAAATAATGACTTATAAAGTCGATGGTCAAACAAGCGCTATCACAAAAAATATTCCTATTACATGTACTTATTTTAAGGGCTCACCTTACGTCAAAGTATCTGGCATTCAGTTAGCTGGAGCGCCTGATAATGTGCTTAAAGTTTCCGCAGATAGCGTGAATTCAAATCGATTTGGCCTTGCCTTATATCAAGGAGAGAGTGTTGATGAGAATAATCCTTTGCGTTTGAATGGTTCAGCCCCTCGAGGTTATGCCATTACAAAAGGTTTTTCTAATACAGGGCAAGACAGGAGCCAATTTACTATTACTGCTGTTCCTTTTAAAACAGGTACTGCTGATTTATCTCCTGGAAATTTTACGGCCTCCGCATCATTAAGCATTGTTTATAACTAAACCTAAAACAGAGTCAATGATAAGTATCAGAGACTGAGGTTTATGTAATCCTAAAAAGTAGGACGGTTTAAATGAATAAGACATTAATAGGAATAGCTTTATTTTCTTTAGCCACACCATATGCGGTAGGCTGGCAACAAAATTTTTTGCATGTACCGTCAAATGGTAGTACTGCATCAGCAACAGCCCCTGCGCTTAATGTGACAGATGCTAACGCCAGTGGTGTAATTAAGGTGACCATACCTCAGGTTAAAGGGTGGCGGGTTATCGCTTCTTACTGTAGTGGTTCAGGCTCAATGGCAGAAGAAGGAAATTACCGCTATTGGATTAGATTGCCACAAACAAATACTTGGCAAAAACATTCATCAGGATTGAGCTATTATTTGTCCAATCTCTCTTGGACACTAGCAGGTACCAATAATAACAATAATCAGGTTTATGTAGGGCCAAATTATTATGCTAAGCAGTCACCGAGTGGTTGCCATAGTGTTGGAACCGTTTGGGGATTAGGTTCTGCAGTGCTTCCGTTAGATCGTTCTATGTCATTAACTGTGGCAGTGTCCAGAGCGACGGCTTATCCGGGATCATATAATTTAAATATTCCTTTTGCATGGGCTTATGAAGAAAATAAAGGGTCTGGTGGTAACAGTACGGGTTATCTTCAATTTGGTAATGCAATGAAGCCCTATATGAATAGTTATATTAATATTCCTGTGAGTATCACAAGTAAATGTAATATTAAAAACCAAGTTATTAACTTATCTCATGGAAATATGACCCCAGAAGAATCTATTAACAATGTGACGCCACCTTATAACTATCAACTAACGTGTGATTATGATGCATCAGTATCCGTTTCATTAATAGGAAGTGCACCTGTTTCTGGAAAAACGGAAAACTATACAAAATGTGGTAATGGTGGCTCTTGTGAGTTGAAATATAACGATACCGAATATAAAGGTAAATTTAAACTTAACGCAGGTGCTGCAAAAACATTTTCTATCACATCAACCTTTCATCCTAATGATATAAGAAACCCTGTTGAAGGTAGTTTTCAAGGAAGTGCTATTTTGCGGGTATTGGTTGACTGATCAGGCGCTTAATATTGTAAGTAAATGCCGTCATCATATTGAATAGCAATAGCTCTTTCTTGTTCTTACCGAATATAGAGCAGTGTATGAGCTATTGCTATTAGCTTTTTGTTTGTACTGATAATCAACTTTTATTCTATATCATCTAAAAACGCCGGAGATGGGACAAAGAATAATGTGCCCGTGACGGGGGTACTAAATTTTAGTAGTTTATCGGTATGTCCTTCAGGTGTTCCTGCAAACATATTTTCTAACATACGGTTTGTTGTTGAGAAATAGCGAGCATAACCAATAAAATAGGTACCATATTCATTTTTGGAGGGATTTGAAAACGGCATATTTGCTCGTACGATTTTTAAATCATCACCGTTTTCATCTTGAATATTAGTGACGACATTGTGTGAGCCTGGATCTTTTTCTTCATCAGTTAGTTCAACATCATTGAATTTATGCCTACCGATCACTTTTTCTTGCTCGATGAGAGATTGGTTTTCCCAAGCCGCCATATCATGAATGTATTTTTGTACAAATGCATAACTTCCACCGGTAAACAGTGGATCTTCATCACCAATAACCGCATAAGCGACACGCTCATCTTCAAACTCAGGATTTTCTGTTCCATCCACAAAGCCAATAATTGAGCGACCATCAAAATAGCGGAAACCATGTACTTCATCTTCTGAGGTGGCAATAGAGTTTAATTTTTGGCTAATAATTGCAGCTAATTCATAACAAGCGGATACCTTTAGTGCCCGTATGTGAAAAAACAGATCGCCAGGTGTCGATACTGCGGTATACACATCGCCGTTGATTTGCTTAAAGGTATTTAATTCTCGCGGTTTAGCTTGATTAGGGAATAGTTTAGACCATGCATCAGCACCAAATCCCATCACACAACTTACGTCTAATTCAGGGAAACGGGTTCTCATACTACGAAGAAGACCTGATAGATTATTACAAAAGTCGATAAGAGTAGGGCGGGTTTCCGATGAGTTAATAAGATTAAAGACTAGAAAATAAGCGTTCTCACAGGGGGTTTTTGTTACATCTTGATATTTCATAGTGCTTCCTAATAGATACGTGGCAGAAAATTTTGCTTAATGCGATATAAGTAAAAACTAAATTTAGTTTTACACCAAAGCATTTCCTTTTACAAAGCATGGTTTTTGATTTTTATCATTAAAGATGAATAGTAAATATTTTTTTGGTTGGAAAACAATCGAACTGTGATTTTTGTGATAAATAATGCTTTTTATATAAATTTGAAAAAATTCTTAGCTTTTCTTTAGAGTAAATCACTAACTTATACAGGTATTTAGAATATAGTATTGATGTTTTTTAGCCATAGTGTTGATTAAATAAGCATTTAGAGCTTATATACAGCTAGAATTTATTTTATTTTAATCAGAAAACTCATTTTTATTGAACATTAATATACGATTAACACTATATGAGTTATAAAAAAAACAAAAAAATATTTTATTTAAAAAAGAAAAATTTTATTTTTATTTTTATTTTTATTTTTGTTTCAATTTATTAAAAATAAGATTTATTAAAAGTAAAAAATATTGTTTAACTTATACTGTGTTTTATTAGTTAATAACACTATTTAATATTAAAATGTTATCAACATTATACTGTAATAACCGAAACTTGTTTATTTCAAATAATAAATAGATAATACTCGCGTATTGAGTTAATTAATCTTATTTCTATTATCTCAATGTGTTTAAAATAATTATTTGGAGAAATAAATGAGAAAAAGCTTTATTGCAATGTTGATTGCTACAACGTCTATTTTTGTCGCGAATAATGCATTAGCTGCAGATGGAACAATCGATTTTACAGGAGAAATTATCGATAACGCATGTGAATTAGCAGCTGGATCTGATGCTCTAAAAGTTAATTTAGGTAAGGTATCTAAAACAGCATTACCTAGTGCCGGAGTTACTGCTGCGGCAACTAAATTTACGATTAAATTAATTAATTGCCCTGCAACAGTAAGTACTGCATCTGTTAAATTTGATGCAGAGTCTTATTCTGGAGACGATACTGTTATTGCGCTAAAACAAGAGTCGGGAGTGGCAACAGGTGTCGGTATTCAAATTACGGATGATGCAAATACCGTTGTCCCTTTATTTACCGCATCTAAAACTTATCCATTAAAAGAAGGTGTTGAAAATAATTTAGACTTTAGAGCTCGTTATATTGCTAAAACAGATTCTGTCACTGCGGGTTTAGCAAATGCGAATGCAACATTTACTATTAATTATAATTAAAAATAACTAGGTAAGTCATAAGGTTTAAAGGGATTTAAACCTTATTATACAATCATTTTATGGTGATAATATGAAGTCTATTATTCTATTTTTTATTTCTTTATTTATTATTAATACATCTTATGCAGGTGTTATTATTAGTGGCACAAGGGTAATTTATAATGAAGGCAATAAGAATGTCAGCATTAACGTGAAAAACCCAGACAAAATGCCTTATTTGATCCAGTCATGGATAGATGATTTTGAGGAAAAAAAACAGTCAAAATTTACGATCACGCCACCTTTATTTAGATTGAATCCAGATAAAGAGAATACATTGAGGATCTTTTTAACAGAAGAAGGGCTACCAAGTGATCAAGAATCTCTTTTTTGGTTAAATATAAAAACGATCCCTGCTACAGAAAAAACAGAAAATTCATTACAAATTGCATTTAAAACGCAAATGAAATTGATCTATAGACCTAAAAGTCTAAAAGACGTTAATTTTGAAGAAGAACAAAAGAAATTATCTTGGTCAAAGGAAAGAGGGAAAGTCATAGTTTATAATCCCACACCTTATTTTATGAATTTTCAAACAATCAAATTTAATGGAAAATTGGTTGATGATGTTTCTTATGCTAAACCTTTTTCAACTAAATCATTTGATATAAATGATAATAATGAACATGGTCTTATAAGCTGGGAGCTTATTAATGATTATGGGGCTAATGTGGATTTATCCGAAGTTAGAATATAATAATTAGGTTTCTAATATGAAAATAAGTAAGGTATGTATTAGCCTCATTTTATACTTAGGCTATGCAGCTTTATTATATGCAGAAAATAATAATTTAGATGATATCTATTTTGATCCAGATTTTTTAGAGCTGCCAAATAAAGATATTATTGATTTATCTTCTTTTGAGAATAACCAACAGCTAGCAGGTGACTATTATGTTGATATTTATGTTAACACTAATTTAATTTTAACTAAAAATATTAGATTTGATAAAGATAAAAATAATCAGCTTAAACCTTGTTTATCAGTAAATGATCTAAATGACTTTGGGGTTAAAACAACAGATTATCCTGGGCTTTATTCTGAATATACTAGCTGTGTCAATTTGTCTGCGATACCAGAAGCTAAAAGTGAATTAGATTTTGATTCACAAAGGTTATATTTAAGTATTCCGCAAATTGCATTATCTAAAAACCCAAGAGGATATATAGAGTTAGATAATATTGATAATGGTATAAATGCCTTATTACTAAACTATAGTTATAGTGGTTCTAAAAACTATGATCGTAAGAATGGCAGTTCAAATACAACTTCAAATTATATAAATTTAAGACCAGGTTTAAATTTAGGACCATGGCGTTTAAGAAACTACACAACATGGTCGAGTACAAGTAATCAATCAGGGAAGTGGAACACCCTTTATACCTATTTATCTAGAAATATAAATAAAATAAAAAGTCAGTTAATACTAGGGGATGGGATATCTTCATCTGATGTTTTTGATAGTGTTCCGTTTCGAGGCATGCAATTATCAACAGATGATGAGATGTATCCAGAAAGTTTAAGAGGCTATGCGCCTATCATTAGAGGGATTGCAAAAAGTAACTCGCAAATAACCATCAAACAAAATGGATATACTATTTATCAAACTGAAGTGGCAGCTGGCCCTTTTGAAATTAATGATTTATATCCATCAGGTAGTAGTGGGGATTTATACGTTACGATTAAGGGTGCTAATGGTAGTGAGCAACATCAAATCGTACCTTTCGCCTCTTTACCTGTATTACAGCGTGAAGGTCATTTCACTTATAGCGTAACGGGCGGTGAATATCGTGCTTATGATAATAATGTAGATAAAACGAAGTTTGGTCAGTTTACATTAGTTTATGGTTTACCTTATGGCACTACTGCTTATGGGGGAAGTCAGTTGAGTCAAAATTATCAATCTTACTCCCTAGGTGTTGGGAAGAATTTAGGCTCATTTGGTGCTGTTTCTGTTGATGTTACACAGGCTAAGTCAACTTTTAATGATGGAAGGAAGCAACAAGGTCAGTCTTATCGGTTTAGATATAACAAGAATTTGAACAATATAGGAACCAATATTGCTTTAGCAGGTTATCGCTATTCAACGAGTGGCTTTTATAGTTTATCTGAAGTATTTGATAGTTTTCGTCGTACTCATTATAGCCCTGAAATTGAGCAACGCCGTCATCGTGCGGAGATAACGCTTAATCAAAATTTAGGTGATAAATATGGCTCTTTAGCTATCGGATATATACAAGAGGATTATTGGAACAGCAAAAGCAAAAAACAATCAGCAACACTTGGTTATAATAATAGCTGGCAAGGTATCAGCTATGGAATAAATTATACCTACAATAAAAATACAGTTAATCATTCTTATATTTCTGATCAGAAAAGACAAAATGATGATGAACATTTGTTGGCTTTTTCGGTGAATGTGCCCTTTAGCGTATTTGATAATACTTTTTATTATAATTTTAATGCGAATAGTAACAATAATAGTTCAAGTACAGGAAGTGTAGGTATATCGGCATCTCAGTTAAATAATCGACTAAATTGGAGTGTGCAACAAGCATTTACCAATCAAGATCAAGGATCTTCTGGAAATATCAATGCATCCTACAAAGGCCAACTAGGTGATATTACGGGGGGGTACAGTTATAGCAAAGATAATCATAATCTTTACTATGGTGTGAGCGGTAGCGTCGTTGCTCATTCTCAGGGAGTTGTTTTTGGACAGCAACTGGGAGAAACCGCGGCAATCGTAGATATTCCTAATGCGGGTGATATTACGATATTAAATCAAGCGGGAGTTAGGACTAATAACTCAGGGTATGCATTAGTTCCTTATGTCACACCATATCGTAAAAATACTGTCGAGATTGATACATTAAGATTGCCAGAGAATGCTGAAATGGAACTTACCAGTCAGACGGTTTTACCGAGTCGAGGGGCTTTAGTAAAAGCGAATTTTTCAGCAAATGTAGGCTATCGTGTATTAATGACGATAAATTTGGAAAACAAAAAGCCAGTACCATTTGGCGCTCAAGCTATTTTTAAAGACAATAGTCAGTTAAATAGTATTGTAGGTAATGATGGAGAAGTTTATTTATCAGGGCTAAAACAGAAAGGAAGTTTTACTATTAAATACAACAATGAAAGCTGTCAGGTAAATTATGATCTATCTGATATTCCAGATTATTTAGGACTCTATAAAACCACTGTAACTTGCTATTAATTAATTTAAATATCAAACATAGTTATTTTTATAGCTATTGATGTTTGCTACCTGTAGGAAAGTAAAATGATAAAAGTAATGAGGCTCTTCCTTCTTATAACTACTATTGGAATAAGTTTTTTTTCATCTGCAGGAAGTACTGTGACACTTCAATTTTCTGGAAATATAAAAGCCGCGACTTGTAATGTTTCTGGTAGTAAAAATATTAATATTGATTTGAAACAGATGCCAGAAAGTTTATTTAATAAAGTAAACTCTAGTTCTGTTTGGAATGATTTTAATATTAAGTTAATAGATTGTTCTCCGGGGGTAAATCAAGTAAAGCTGACTTTTTCTGGAACGCCTGATAATGCAGATGTGAATAATTTATATAAAAATGGGGGGACGGCAAAAAATATTGCCGTTCAATTACAAAATAAAAACAGTAATGGCGAAATTCCATTAGGTAATGGAAAAAATTTATATATCGCGGTTAATGGTAAACCATCGGTTACTGTTCCACTAAGAACACGAGCATTTAGTAAATTAGGTAATGCAACACCGGGGACGGTGTCCGCCAAAATAACAGCAACGCTTATTTATCAATAAAAAGAGGGTGTTATGTGGAAATCACTAACTTTATTTTTATTATTTTCATATTCTCCTATCGCATTAAGCAACACTGTTAATATTAATGTATATGGATCAGTAGTAGCCTCACCTTGTGAGTTAGAAACGAAAAACCACTTAATTGATTTAAAAAAAATCAATATTAGAAATATTAAAAATGGTCAAGCATCAGACTGGATAGATTTTTCTATAAAATTAAAAAATTGCCCAGTTAATACAGAGAAAGTCACTATGATTTTAAGAGGCCAAAGTGTTCCTAATTATTCGGAATATTTTATTAATAGTGGGACGGCTAAAGATATAGCACTAAATTTAGCAATGCAAAATAATAAAGGTATTGTAAAAAATAATGATAAATTAATGACGGCTGTTAATAAATATAACCATAATGCGGAATTTGCTTTATCGGCAAGAATGGTTGGCTATGGAAATAATATAACGGTGGGATCATTTAAGAGCCATCTTGAATTTACTCTTATTTATAATTAAATGTGTCATAAAGGGGTTTCAAGTGAATCGCTCTTATCCAGCATCAAAGATGGTAGGAAAAAAAATCGCTTATTACCGTAGGGTAAATGGACTCACATTAAGTGAATTGGCTAAGAAAATAGGTATAAGTCAACAGCAGCAATCAAGATATGAACGGGGAATTAATCGAGTGAGTCTAGATAGGCTTTATCAATATGCTTGTTTTTTCGGTATTAGTTTAAGTGATCTTTTTCAATTAGATGATGAAGAGAAAATAGAAATAGAAAATAAAATATCAAATATGGTGGGAAATAAAAATGAACCATTTGATGGGTAAAAGACTTTTTTTATTAGGTACAATCTTCTTTTTTTCTGCTGACGCCTTTGCAGCTTGTATTCAAAATCCTAATTTAAAAAATATTCAGGCTCGGATCCCCAATAAAACCTATTCAATTCAATATGATGATATAGGGACAAGAGTATTAGATGAGTTTCAGATTAATTATGCCAATGGGCCTATAACAACTTTTTCAGGTAACGATGGGCGGTGTGGGAACGCATCAATCACTGCCAATTATACTAATGGCTGGTTGCCTAATGCCAATAAAATAGCACAGACCAATATTGCGGGGATTGGGATACAGGTTAAATTTGCTGGAATAGGTGCATTAAATACAACGTATTTGAACCCAAAGGACCCAAGTGGCAATTCTTATCGACTTCTTACCCCTTATTGGACAGTCAAAATTATAAAAACAGGCAGAGTAACGCAATCAGGAAGCCTTCAATGGGGCAAGATTGCTCAAGCAGTACAAAATAATACACAACCTAAAAACACAACTTGGAACTTAACTTCACTTTATTTGCCTCTTAATGCAATAAAGATAAATTCATTAAAATGTACTACAAAATCATCAAATTATAATATTAATATGGGGACTTGGTATGATACTCAATTTAAAAATATTGGTGATGTCAGTAAAAGTGTAGATGTTCCTATTACATTAAACTGTGCGGCTGGCACTAACATTAAAGCGACAGTGACAAGTAGTGCTGGATATATAGATGTAAATACAGGGAAATTAAACTTATCGGGCACTAATCGAGCCACTGGTGTTGCCATTCAGTTATTAGATAAAAACAATAACCCGATAAAACTAAATACAAAAAATAGTCTACAAAATGGGGTCTCCTCCGGTGATTATATATTTGGTTGGAAAGCAAGATATATAAAAACAGGTAATAAAATAACGCCTGGTAGTGCTAACTCAACAGCAACAGTAAATATCTTATATGAGTGATAATAATATATTTTTCGATATGGTTTTGTCATTCGAGGCGATTATGAATAAAAAAATATCAAAGATAGTTGGCGCAAGAATAAAAATGTTAAGACAACAACATGGTATGACGGGTAGTGAGCTTGGTGCTTTATTAGGAGTAAGCCAGCAACATCAATCACGCTTTGAAAATGGGGAGTGCAATATTCATGTGGATGTAATTTACTTATTATCTTATATTTTTAAAGTTAAATTAAATTATTTTTTTCAGGATATAAATGACTGTTTTGATCAAGAAGGAATAGCCTATAAAGAAAGTTATTACCATTCTGAGACGATTGTCGAAAAGTGTGAACTTTGGCGCTAGTTAATATGATGCCTAACAGACTGATTAGGCATCATATTCTTGTTTTTATTATTTTACCAATACCCCAGCACCTTCCACCATAAACTACCAAGGGTTATCCAGATAATCAGGTTAACAATGCTCATAACAAAACCTGCTTTCCACCACTCACCTAAGGTCGCGTAGCCTGAGCCGAAAATAATCGGTGCAGTACCTGTACCGTAATGAGTTAAAGACATCATTAATGAAGAAGAGAAAGCTAAAATAAGTCCTAATAACATTGGTGGCGCGCCAAGGGCTAAACCTGCGGCATAGAATGCAGCAAACATGGCGGTAATATGAGCCGTGGTGCTAGCAAAGAAATAGTGAGAATAGACATAAATCAGCACGAGCAATATCATACCACTTACCCAGCTTATCCCCATACTATCAATACCGGCACCAACACTTAATGAAAGCCATTTAATTAGACCTAATTTTCCTAAAAAAGAGGCCATCATTACTAATGCGGAAAACCAAACCACGGTATCCCATGCGCCTTTGTTTTTTAAAATATCATCCCAATTTAATACGCCAGTACATAATAAGATTGATAAACCAATAAAAGCCGCAGTAGTCGCATTAATACTAAAAGCATCACCAAATAATAGTGCGGGTATTCCTGCCCACATAATTAATAACAGTGCAAATACTCCCAAAGTGATTTTTTCTGGCAATGAAATAGGGCCTAATTGAGCTAAACGCTCTTTGGCAAAGTGGGGAGCATTCGGCGTATGGGTTATCTCTGGTTTATATAAAAAGTAGATCACAATCGGCATTAAAAATAATGAAACAATGGCGGGAACAAAAGCCGCTATTGCCCACATTGACCAAGTTAACTCATTTTCAGACCCTGTTTCACCGATAATTAAGCTTACAATAAGAGGATTAGGCGCGGTTGCAGTAATAAACATCGCTGAGGTGATAGGATTGATATTATAATTGACTAGCGATAAATAACGACCAATCTTACCACTAGTACCCTCTTCGGGTTTTGAATTAAAGCTATCGGCAATAGATCGCATTATTGGGTGAATAATCCCGCCACCTCGAGCTGTATTACTTGGCGTAACAGGGGCGAGGATCGTTTCTGCAATAGCTAGGGAATAAGCGATACCAATGGTTTTTTTACCAAATAACGAAATAAAATAGTAACCAATTCTAGCACCTAATCCGGTTTTATTAAGACTCATTGAAACCATAATAGAAATACCGATTAACCAGATAAGATTGTTGGAAAAGCCACTTAATGCATCATTAATCGCCCCTTTAGTTGAGTCTGGGTTAGTGACGCCTGTTGCGGCAACAAGCGCAATAGCAATAATGGATACTGCCCCTATAGGTAAGGCTTTGCCGATAATAGCCGCAATAGTACCAACAAACAGAGCTAACAAGTGCCAAGCATTGGGATCTACCCCTTGGGGAACAGGGATAACAAACCAAATGATAAGGGTAATAGCAACCGCAATTAAGGTAGGCATAGGTCGTAATGGAGTTAATTTATTCATCAGGTTATTCCATTAAAAACAGGTGTAAGAAATAATTGTAAGTGACAGATTATGTAAATAAGTATTTTTATTAATTATAATCTTATTAACATATTTTTAAATATACATTGATTAATATCATAAAAATAAAATTAAATCTTAACATCTTGGTTTGTAATTAAGTTTTTAAGTAACTATTTGTTTTATAGTCATTATTGTTTAGGTGATTTATTGTTTACTCAGGCTAGTTGTTTTGTGTTAAATTAATTTAAATAGTAATAATCTTTTTAATTATCCCTGTTTTTTTATTCTTTATTGTGTTATGTAATTAAAAATAAGCATCACAGAATTAAAATAATTTCCATTTTTATTTATATTATATTGCTATAATTAATGGTTATTTTTATTTTACTAAAATATCAGCCTATAATATATTATTAGCGTGAAAATAGATCATAATATATGTATCATAATTTCCGAAGCTGAAACAATTCAGTTTTTATATAATGACAATTAAATAGGTAATAGGCGATGAAGTATGATCTAAATGACCTCTATTATTTTGTTAAAGTGGTGGAGTTTGGCGGTTTTTCACAAGCGGCCGAAACGTTAGGTATTCCTAAATCAAAACTTAGTCGTCGTATTGCTGATTTAGAAGAGAGACTAAAGGTCTCGCTGATCTATCGTTCAACTCGTCAATTTCATGTCACTAAGATAGGGCAAACTTTTTACCAACAGTGTAAAAATGTCGTTGAACAAGCGGAGATTGCTCAAGAGGTTATTTGTTCAGCACAAGGGCACCCTCACGGCACGATAAAACTCTCTTGCCCAGTTGCATTACTGCAAATTTATATTCAAGATATTTTGGTGGATTTTATGGCAAAATATCCTGATATCAATATACAAATTTTAGCGATTAACCGCCCTGTGGATGTGATCAGTGAAGGTCTTGACTTAGCTTTACGAGTTAGAGCATTACCTTTGGATGATTCTGGCTTAACGATGAAAATATTAGGCTATTCTCGCCGTGTTTTAGTTGCTAATCCGCTATTATTTGCAACCAACAGTGCGCCTGATTCTCCAGAGCAACTTACTGATTATCCTATTTTAGCTAATAGCGAACATTCGCAGCAGTATACGCTAACGCTTACCCATAATGATGGTACCGTTTCAACGCAACATGTTACACCTAAATTAGCGACAACGGATGTGATGACCTTATATAAAGCAACATTAAAGGGACTTGGGATCACGCGTTTACCATTGAGTGTCGTAGAGAAAGAGTTAGCAGATGGCTCTTTGGTGGAAGTCTTACCACAGTGGCGTTTTCCTAAAGATGTTATTCATGCCGTGTATCCGTCACGAAAAGGTTTATTACCCGCTATTCAAGTGTTATTAGATTATTTAGCGCAGAATATGGCTCCATATAAAGAGTAAAAAATAGATATAAACGACTGCTCTAAGTGAGCAGCCGTTTGTTATAAAAGTTATAGAGCAAGGAGAGTATTAATCATATTTCGTTTGGGATACGACCAAATTTACCTTGGTTAAAGTCATCAATAGCTTGCCTAATTTCATCTTTGCTGTTCATCACAAATGGACCATAACCAACTACAGGCTCATTAATTGGCTCTCCGCTAAGATATAACACAACCGCATCTTCAATGGCTTCAAGATTAATTGAGCCACCTTGATTATCTAAAATAACCAAATCGCCCGTATTTAATTGAGTTTGGCTATCAAGATAGGCGCTACCATGGAGTATCACTAATCCCACATAGCGATCTTTTTTGCTTGGTAAGGTCGTAGATTTACCACTTTTCAATTGAATATCCCAAACGTCAACAGGTGAAAAGGTTTTTGCCGCCCCTTGAGTTTGATGATATTCCCCCGCAATCACGCGCAGTTGTCCGGCATCATTCGCTAATGGAAGCACTGGAATAGCACTCTCTTTGAGTAACTGATAGCCAGCAGGCGCTGATTTAGCATGAGATGGGAGGTTTACCCATAACTGCACCATATCAAGTATGCCTCCCGCTTGGTTAAAGGCATCAGAGTGATACTCTTGATGTAATATACCTGATGCTGCGGTCATCCATTGTACATCTCCAGGGCCAATCACTCCTCCTTCACCTGTAGAATCGTGATGTGCCACTTCCCCTTTATAGACAATAGTCACAGTCTCAAACCCACGGTGAGGGTGTTCGCCTACACCACGGTTATGGCCTTGAGAGGCAGGGAAATCAGTCGGGCCGGCTCTGTCTAATAATAAAAATGGATTTAAATATTTACCATGATCACCATAACTAAATAGTGAGCGTACATGGAAGCCATCACCGACCCAATGTTGACGAGGCGCTTTATAAACACCAATAATTTTTTTCATAATGATATTCCTATAAAATTTCTATAGGTGGTATTCTAATGAGCTATATTGATTTGAGTAGAGGGGAAAATAGGTTTCATTATTCTAAAAATAGAACAATGACAAAAGTGTTTCAGTGTTCTATTTTTAGAATAGTGTTTATCATTATTGCTACTACCGACTTTTTAATTAATTGACTATTGTTAATTATATCGAGAGCGAGGAGATAATTAACGCTATTTCCTTATATCTTCTTCATATTGTTAATAATCGTTTTTGTTAATTAGAAGGAATAAATAAATGAGTACTCCTGCAAATTTCAATGGTCAACGTCCAGTTATTAATCCAGATGATGCTGTTATGTTATTGATCGATCACCAAAGTGGTTTATTCCAAACCGTTGGTGATATGCCAATGACGGAATTACGCGCTCGTGCTGCAGTATTAGCAAAAATGGCAACATTAGCGAAGATGCCAGTTATTACAACGGCTTCTGTCCCTCAAGGTCCTAATGGCCCATTAATTCCAGAAATTCATCAAAATGCACCACATGCTAAATATGTTGCCCGTAAAGGTGAAATTAACGCATGGGATAACCCTGAGTTTGTTGAAGCTGTGAAAGCAACGGGTAAAAAGCAATTAATTATTGCTGGTACTATTACGAGTGTTTGCATGGCGTTCCCAGCAATTAGTGCTGTTGCTGAAGGTTATCAAGTTTTTGCTGTGATTGATGCATCAGGAACGTATAGCAAAATGGCAGAAGAAATTACCTTAGCACGTATTGTTCAAGCCGGTGTTGTGCCTATGGATACGGCAGCAGTGGCTTCTGAAATGCAAAAAACTTGGAACCGTGCAGATGCCGCTGAATGGGCTCAAGCTTATACCCAAATATTCCCTGCTTATCAGTTATTAATTGAAAGTTATAGTAAAGCTCAAGATGTTATAAAGAATAATGAAACTTTAGATTCACAACGTTAATTTGTTCTTGAATTTATTTAAAACTTATTAATTTTAAAATGCCTATAAATATTATTTTTATAGGCATTATTTTTGCTTTTTTTTCAATAATATTATTTTTAGCAGGGGTGTAAAAGTAAAATGTAGACTTATGTTTATTTATATGAAAATTATTTAAGGCACTTTATTTATTAATAAAGTGCTTTTTATTTGTTGATAATATCGGCTAACTGCGTTATGTTACTTGTTTGTTAAATTTCTTATAAATTCCTTGATTTGTCATACCATTTGGTATGGCTAATTATATGATTAATTTATTTTATATAAATTAATTTACTCAATATGGTGTTTTTTATTTTTACTCATCTCACTCATTATAATTTATTTAATAAATAGCGACTGATTAAATAAAAATTTTTTACAATAAATAACTGTGACTTTAATCACTCTACTTTTTGATATTTATTCAGTATGTTTGTATACAGAGTTTCAAACATGTCTATCTCGAATTTTATTTATATTACTTAAGCTATTAAGTAAATAGGCTTCTTATTATCAAAAAAACGAAATGCAACTAGATATGTGCAGTTACATATATTAAATGCGTTAAGGATATTATAATGATCCATGCTTTTATTAAAAAAGGGAGCTTTCAGGATTCCGTCAGCCTGATGATAATTTCCCGAAAATTAAGTGAAGCCCCTGAGGTGGAAGAAATTTCCGTCATGATGGGAACACCAGCGAATAAATCTCTCCTTGATGTCACCGGTTTTTGGCATGACATTTTTAACGAAGCGACACCTAATGATATCTGTGTTTCGATTAAAGCTGAATCAGACGATCCCGCTATTATCGAGACTATCTCCAGTGCGTTAGAAGAAGCCTTAGCTGATATTGCTAACGGTCAAAAAAGTGGTAATAAATTAACCACTGTACGTAGCTGGCGTACGGCTAAACAAAAAAGTCCTAACGCTAATATGTTGCTTATTTCTATTGCCGGTGAGTATGCGGCAGAATTAGCTGATACGGGATTAGAAGATGGCTGTAATGTGATGCTATTTTCCGATAACGTCTCTATTGCTGATGAAAAAGCATTAAAAGAAAAAGCCGCCGCTAACGGATTGATAGTCATGGGGCCTGACTGTGGTACGGCAAATATTGCTGGCGCACCTTTAGCCTTTGCTAACATTGCACCGAAAGGCTCTATTGGTATCGTTGGTGCATCAGGGACAGGAATTCAAGAGATCACCTCACAAATTGTATTACAACGCCAAGGGGTTTCTCATGCAATAGGTCTGGGGGGACGAGATCTCAGCGAGCAAATTGGTGGCATTAGTGCTATCACGGCTATTAATATGCTGGCGGCAGATCCTCAAACCCGTGTGATTGCTTTTGTTTCTAAACCTCCCGCGCCTGCAGTACGTGAAAAAATCATTGCAGAAATGAAGCGTCATAATAAACCGATAGTGGCGCAATTCTTAGGAACAACACCAGAGAAATATCAAGACGATAATATCTATTTTACTCGCACCTTAGACGAAACGGCGCGTATTGCGGCTACGTTAGCACGTGTTGAAGATAGTGCTGCTCAGTTACCTAAAGTGACAGGTAAAAAGATTATTGGATTATATGCGGGTGGAACATTAGCGGCAGAATGCGCGATGTTGTTATCTGAGCAACTCAATGTGGCGGTAGATAACGAACATAAGCAAGGTACGATGCTAGATGCACAAGGGCATAAAATTATTGATATGGGCGATGATTTTTATACCCAAGGCAAACCCCATCCAATGATAGATCCTTCTACTCGCAATAAATTTATTAGTGAATTAAGTAATAAGCATGATATTGGCGTATTACTGGTCGACTTTGTGATTGGTTATGGTGCAACGTCAGATCCAGCAGGTGCATTAATTCAAGAAATTAAAAAATTAAATGAAAAACGTGGTGAAGCTAATCCACTGATTACTATCGCCACTATTACCGGTACGCAGGAAGATCCTCAAAACCGTAGTGAGCAACAAAAACAGCTACAAGATGCAGGTATTATTGTGATGGATACCTTGCCAGAAGTCGTACTGTTAGCCAAAGAATTAATCCAGCCACATCCAGTAGAAGCCGCTGCTGAAATTTCACCACTTTTAAATGGGATCTCCGTGATCAACGCCGGATTACGCAGTTTTGCTGACGATCTGCAATCCAGTGGTACGCCTGTTGTTCATTATCAATGGGCACCTGTCGCAGGTGGTAATAAAAAACTGGCTGAAATATTAAAGAAATTGAAATAAGGAATTGCAGATATGTACTCAACTATCGAACAAGCGAATGAAGCAGTTATCGAACGTATCCGTGAAGCCCGTCCTCACTGGTGTGATGTGAGTTTAGCAAAAGAAGTAGTACCAACTTTAGCAACAGGAAAAAAATTACTGCATGCAGGACCTCCTGTAACTTGGCAAGAAATGAGTGGCCCTGTCCGTGGCGCCTGTATTGGTGCTAGCTTATTTGAAGGTTGGGCTGAAAATGAAGCACAAGCCTTGGCTATGTTAGAGGCGGGAGAGATTGAGTTTATTCCTTGCCATAATGTCAATGCCGTAGGGCCGATGGGCGGTATTACTTCTGCTCATATGCCAATGCTAGTGATTAAAAACCATGTTCACGGTAACTATGCTTACTGCAATATGAACGAAGGTATTGGTAAAGTGATGCGTTTTGGTGCTTATGGTCCTGATGTACAAGAACGTTTGCATTGGATGCGTAATAGCTTAGCTCCAGTATTAAAAGCAGCTTTAGCCACCATTGAGAATGGGATAGACCTTACGGCAATTATGGGTCAAGCCATTACGATGGGAGATGAATTCCACCAACGTAATATTGCAGCTTCTGCACTATTGTTACGAGAGCTGGCGCCAATTCTTAGCACATTGGATTTAGATGCGGCTGAGATAACCAAAGTGACCAAATTCCTCAGTATTACTGACCAATTCTTCCTTAATTTAGCCATGGCTTATTGTAAAGCGGCGATGGACGCAGGAGCACAAATTAAGCAAGGTACGATTGTGACGGTAATGACGCGTAATGGTAGTAATTTTGGCATCAAAATAAGTGGTATGGGTGATCAATGGTTTACAGCACCTGTTAATACGCCACAGGGATTATTCTTCTCTGGTTTTAGCCAAGCAGATGCCAACCCTGATATTGGTGATAGTGCTATTACAGAAACTTTCGGTATTGGTGGTGCAGCAATGGTTGCAGCTTCGGGAGTAACCCGCTTTGTCGGGGCATCGGGTGGTATGGATGCAGCACGTGAAGTGACAGAAGAGATGGCTGAAATCTACCTTGCTCGTAATATGATGCTACAAATACCGACTTGGGATTTCCAAGGTGCGTGTTTAGGTTTAGATGCTCGTCGAGTTGTTGAAACGGGTATTACACCGCTAATTAATACGGGTATTGCTCATAAAGAGCCGGGGGTTGGGCAAATTGGCGCAGGAACGGTACGTGCACCTTTAGGCTGTTTTGAAAAAGCGATAGTGGCATTAGCAGAAGAATTAGGCATTGAAGCTTAATCACGTTTTGTAATAACACGGTCGTCAGGGGGCAATATGCAAATTCAAGCACTTCAAACCAGTCAGCATATCTTTGCTTTTGAAGGTGAGTTTAAATGTGTCGGCATTTATGAACATGCTTTGAATTTTATTTGCCCTCAGCAACGCTTAATCACTTTTCATCGTCAAGGAAGAGGATTAAGCCCGATGGGGTGGCTACTGAAACAAGCCGATTTTGATTCTCTGGCTAAGCAGTGTCATCCCGCTTTGAAAATGCGGATGAAAAACAATCAAATCGCAATCGCAGATAATATGACATTGATTGCCGGTGATAGTGAAAATTTGCGTTTACAAGATAAAGCGACATTAGATTTACGATGGTTAGAGAGTTTTTTTTCTCTATTATCTCCGGTGATAGCGACTGGACTCTATGGGCCATTAAAAAACTATCGTCAAATCGCCCGACTTGATGAAATTAAGTTATTAACAAAGTTATTTTATCATCAATTGTCTGGAAAAGCGGTTAATTGGGCGATGTTTATTGGTAAAGGTCCAGGGTTAACACCGAGTTCAGATGATATGCTGGTGGGAATGTTATTTGCGCATTATTTAGCACAGCCAGAAAAATCGATTGAACATTTTTTTAATGAAACACCACCATTATCGTCATTAACTACGATAGTGAGTCAACATTATTTGGAATACGCCACACGGGGAATATTTTCTACCTATCTTATTCAACTAAGTAAAAAAATAAAAAATAAAGAGATTATTTTTAAAGATATGTTGGAAATACTCTCTATCGGTCATCATTCCGGTGCAGATACTTTACTGGGATTATGGATTGGTTATCAAATTAAACAACAACAGCGTATAGATTAATCTTTTTTATTAAAAAGAAATTATAAACGTTCGGAAACGGATAATTATGAAAACAATTGTTATTGCTTTAGGCGGAAATGCATTATTACAGCGTGGCGAAGTTTTATCTGCTGAAAATCAATATAAAAATATTGAATTAATGTCAGAGACAATTAATAAATTAGCGCAAGAGTACCGTGTTGTTTTAGTACATGGTAATGGGCCTCAGGTTGGGTTGTTAGCATTACAAAATCTTGCTTATCAAGCGGTTCCAGCCTATCCGTTGGATATCTTGGTCGCGGAAAGCCAGGGGATGATTGGTTATATGATGATGCAGAAAATCAATCAAAATAATCCTACGCAAGCAATTACTACAGTAATGACTCGTGTTTCTGTTGATATTAATGATGAGGCTTTTAGAGAGCCGAGTAAATTTATTGGTCCTATTTATGAGGAAGCAGAAAAAGAAGAATTAATAAATAAATATCAATGGACATTTAAAAAAGATGGGCAATATTATCGCCGTGTCGTACCTTCACCAGCACCTCAAAAAATAATTGATATAGAGGCAGTAAAGCTTTTATTAGATAAAGGTCATATTGTTATTTGTGGCGGTGGAGGAGGTATTCCCGTTAATAATATAAATAATGAATTTATTGGTAGTGAAGCCGTTATAGATAAAGATTTAACTGCAGCTTTAATTTCTCGTGAGTTAAATGCAGAGCACTTTGTTATTTTAACAGAGGCTGATGCCATTTATAAAAATTGGGGAACACCAGAACAAGCTGCTATTCGTGAAGCAACACCAGAAGAACTTGCACCAATGGCAGTCGCTGATGGCGCAATGGGACCAAAAATCATGGCTGTCAGTGATTTTGTAAATGCCACAGGACAACAAGCTCATATTGGCGCATTACAAAACATTCAACAGGTTATTGAAGGTCAGTCTGGCACTTTAATTTATAAGTCTTAATAACATTCTGTCAGGAGCGTCATTATGAACGATGCACAAGTGAATGAGAGTAAAGGCAAAGTCCCTTATTGGGTCAAGCTGACGATTATTTTCTTTTTTGGTTGGATTGCACTGTATGGTAGCCGTGCCATTGTCGGTCCTTTAATGGTGAATATTGGTGCTGAGTTTGATCTTACCAAAGCGCAACTTGGCTCAATTATGAGTATTTTCTTTATTGGTTATACAGCACTGAACATTCCATCAGGCATAATTGGTGACTATTTAGGTAAGAAAAAAGTCTTAGTCACGGGTGTTGTGCTCTTTGGTGGATTTACCATTATCGCAGGGATGATGCCAACTTATGTCACCTTTATGTTTGCATGGGTGATGGTCGGGGTATTCCAAGGATTCTATTATGGTCCACAATATGGTTTATCTTCAGAAGCTATTCCAAAACATCGTATTACGCTAGGTAGTGCCATTATCAATAGTGGTATGGCGTTTGGTTTATCCATCGGTTACTACATCTCTAGTATTTCTGTCGGTGAGATGGGGATGAGCTGGCGTGCACCATTCTATATTATTGGGGTACCTATTATTATCATTGGTTTGATGATGTTATGGATAATAAAAGATAAACCTAAAACGAAAGCTACGGATACGGCTCCTAATGCACCAAAACAGAAAACAAAACTGACGTTTAAAGATTTATTTGGTAACCGTAATATTAACCTTGCTTATATTACTATCTTCTGTTCAATCTATGGGTTCTTTGTTTTAGTCACTTGGTTACCCTATTATCTTGAAACCGAGCGTGGTATTACAGGAACACAGATCTCTACCATTGCATCACTCATGCCTTGGTTTGCTATTCCTGGCTCACTCTTATTTAGCTGGTTCTCTGATAAATTAGGCCGTCGTAAGCCTGTGCTATTAATTATGTTACCGTTGTCTTTGGTGGCTATTCTTGCTGTACCTATGTCAGATTCTATGCCGGTACTGATTGGTGCACTGATCTTATACGGGATCGTAGGGAAAATTAGTACTAATCCAGTATTAGTGGCGGTAGTGGCAGATAATTCACCACGCCATGCATTAGGGACATCTTTTGGTGTGTATAACTGTATTGGTATGCTAGGTTCAGTATTTGCCCCTACATTAACGGGTTTTTTATCAGATAAAACAGGAAGTATGGATTCCGGCTTCTATTTTGCTGCTATCCTGATTTGCATAGGTATTGTGGCAAGCTTATTTATTAAAGAAAATCCTGACGCCACAGCGACCAACTAACGCATTAAGTTTAATGTTATCAACAAGGGCAAACTTCGGTTTGCCTTTTTTAGTTAAGGGGATCGTAAAAAGATTGCACACTGGGATGCCCTTGTCGGAACAAATCAACCAGATAGCTGACAACGGCACCTTTTTTATCTTCGCACCAAGCTAGTGATAGGGGAGAATTATGGCGACGATTTTTCACTTCCTTTGCAATAAGTTGTCCACTATCAATCAGTGGCTTACATAGACTTAATGGTAAAAAACCGATCCCGACACCTTTTAAATGACATGCTAGTTTAGTATGTAAATCAGGCACCTTAATTTCATGTTGTCCAGATAGACGCCAAGCGGTGCGTTTGGAAAGATGGCGTGAAGTATCTTCAACATTGACGGCAGAGTATATCCGCATTTGATCATCACTTAATACCCCACTAACATTGGCTAATGGATGATTTGGTGCCACGACAAATTGCCATTGAATTTCCCCCATAGCACAAATATTAATATTATTTTTCAGTGATTCATTACCTGTGACACCAATGGCAAAATGGTAATCTTCATTAATTAACGCGTCCCATACTCCCATATAAACTTGTCGAGTAATATGAAATTGGGTAGAAGGAAAACGCTGGTGCAGGCAGGCTAACATACTGGCCACGGCGGTACGATCATAGAGTAAGTTATTAATAACAATATTAACTTGGTGCTCAACTCCCGCATTCATCTGCTGTAGCTCGATAGGCATTGATTCAAGCCAAACAATCCACTGGCGACATTTCTCTAATAAATATTCTCCTGCCGGCGTTAATGTGACGGTTCTTGTCGTACGATTAAACAACTGTGTACCAATATTCTCTTCTAGGGTTTTGATCCGATAGCTGATGGCCGCAGATGTTTTGTGTAACATCTCCGCCGCTTTAGTAAAGCTTTGGCAATCTGCTACTTGAATAAAAGTACGGATCATCTCTTGATCTAACATATTCTTTTTCCTGATGGTGAAAGAGGTAAAAGTCACATAATGTGTATGGTAAAAATAATCTATTTTTGTGTGATGGATACCTATCACAATGCAATAGTGGGTATTTTTTATGCTGTCAATCGCTGTTATTTTGGCTTATTTGTTATTATATGTTGTATAAAATTTTTGTTATTTATAGATAAGCGATAAAGGGCATACTAACAAAAAATTTCAGCTAATGATGGGAAAATTAAGATGATCGATAAGTTAATAGTGTGACTGCTTTCACGTTTCACCCATCCTCTTTACTCGTATTAGTATTAAACGAGTAAAGAGACGGAAAGACTAAAACTTAAAATACAGCAGAATAATATAGCACTTACGCGATTTTAAAAGGGTAAGTGAAAAAGAGCAGGTGAGTGAGATTCAGTGCAAAATGAAAGAGTGTAGCAACCCAAAGCCTACCGCTCCACATCCACGCTAAGCCATAAATAATACCTGCCAATGAGGCGAAGATAATGAGTAATATTCCTCCGGCAAAATGGACTAACCCAAATAAAATAGCGGTAATAAATAGCGCAAGATAGGGAGATAAATAGCGAGATAGACTTTGCTGTATGGCTCCTCTAAATAGTGCTTCTTCAGCAAGAGAGACAAAGAAAATATTTGCTAACATAAAGGCGGGTAGCCATTGTGGCAAATGTAATTCAATAGTGAGTCCACCCAATGCCATTGCGAATAATAACAGTGCGGGGATCGCCATAGCCAGTAAAACCCATTGATATTTATTGGCTTTTTTTACTGGTTCCGTTTTAAATAATGTAGGAATAAAAATCATTAAAATAAAAGGGATTAATGCTTTATCGGCATTGAAATAAAAAGAGAAAGGGGGGCTATATTGCCCTAATGGAACATGTTTAATGTAGCGTAAGTTATTAAAACCAGGAATAAAATGAAAAGTTAACCCAACAATAATGGCGATAAATGCAAGAATAACAATAGTGGCAATAAGACGATTGGTTTTGTAATGGCGATATGCATAAGAGAGTAAAATTAAGCTCAATATAACCGGAAGTACATACCAAGTGATAACACCTGTTATAAATGCGCTAATGGTGGTTATAGCTAAAGTAGTAAGTGCAAGTTTGCGATGGAACCCTAATAACAATAAAGATAAAGCAAGAAGTAACCAAGTGATCATAATTATCTACAAAAAAATAAAAAGGAAACGCTAGATTAAAAGATAGTAATAATGTGATCTATGACAATAAGTTAAAAAAAGAAGTGGTCGGATTTCGAGTATGGGATTATTCTTATTTAATATGTTGATTTATAAAAATAAAGCTTAAATATAGGTATTTTTAATTGAGTTAAAACAAGCGATTAATTACATTGACGATAATAACTCGATGATTTATTTATAGAAATGCTGGTAATAATTTTGCAGATTACCAGCATTTATTCAAAAGGGAATTACACGTAGAAATAGCGAATAACGTGGAAGAAAATAGGGGCGGCAAAGCACAGGGAATCCATTCTATCCATCATACCGCCGTGGCCTTCAATCATAGTACCGAAATCTTTTACGCCACTGTCTCTTTTTATGGCTGACATACATAAACCGCCAGCAAAGCCTGCGAGTGTGATGACTAAAGAGAGTAAAAAAGCAGCCCACCATGTGAAAGGTGTTGCCCACCATAACATCATCCCTATAAGGCTTGCTGAAATAATGCCGCCAAAGAAACCTTCGATGGTTTTATTAGGACTTAATTTCGGTACGATAGGATGTTTGCCAAATAGTTTACCAAACACATATTGTAAAACATCAGAAGTCTGTACCACGATCATCAAAAACAGTAATAAGTTAATATTACGTCCTTCAAAGCCTTCTATCGGTAACATTAATAATGCTGGAGCGTAGCTAAGGCAATAGATAGCTATCATGACACTCCATTGCACTTTTGCCATGCGCTCGAGAAAGTGATGAGTATCTCCGGAAAGCGCCATACGTGTTGGAATTAATAAGAAGGCATAAACCGGAATAAAGATGGCTAGCAAATTATACCATTGCACACCGACGAGAATATATTGGATAGGCAGCACGACAAAGAAACACCAAAAAAGTGCTTCGTGATCACCTCGATGAGTCGGGGTTAATGTAACCAATTCACGTAATGCAAGCCATGAAATTAAGGCGAAGAGGATAACTGAGCCTATTGTTCCAATACTAATAGCGACGGCAGAAATGATACACATGATCCACCAAGCTTTAATTCGAGAATTAAGATTGGTAATGGTTGAGGTAGGACCTTTGAGTGCCGCAAGGATCGCACCAATAATACTGGCAATAATTAAAAAGGAGAATAGCCCGATAAAGATCCAGAGAATTTCATTGTTGATACTATCCATGATGTAACTCCTCTAACGCACTTTTGGCTCTTAATAGAAATTCAGTCTTATCTTCATTTTCATGTGTCGGTTCAATAGGCGGGCCAAATGTGGCACTACAAATGATAGGAACAACAAGCCGAGAGCCTTTAGGAAGTACGCGGTTTAAGTTTTCAAGATAGATAGGGACTAATTGAGCCTGTGGATTGTTACGGGACAAATGCCAAAGACCGGCTTTAAAATCCTGAATAGACTCACCGTTACCTCTAGTCCCTTCAGGAAAAATAATTAGCGATTCACCTTTATCTAAAACAGCCTGCATCAGTGTAAGAGCATTTACTTTCTGAGGTGCAGTTGTTGTTTCACCATTTCCTTCACTAACATTTGTTTTATTCGCGTGGCGTGGGATCAAAACTGCACGAAAGATACGACGAGAAAGATAACGACGTAAACGGTTTTTATTCCAATAATCTTCTGCAGCAACAGGGTGCACAAATGGGCGAATATGGGGGGGCAAGTGAAGACCAAATAACTAAACCATCTAGATGACTTGAGTGATTTGCATAATAAATACAAGGTTTATCTTTCTCAATCGGAGATATTTGTTTGGCTCTGATCCCGGTTAAAAAACGGCAGATAGAGACTAAGACTGATGATATGATTTTTGCATCGAAAGAGAGTTTGCCATTTTTCATTCATCAACTCCTTGTGTTAAATCGCGTAAAATTTGGCGAGTTCTCAAAATGGTAGTAAGTACAGAGCCGAAGATAATGATCCACAGGGAGACTAAACAGAGCCATGCTCCCCATTCAGCGGGAATAAATGCAGAGATAATGGCAATACCGGTTAATAATGCCATTCTATGTTGCTTGGCCATTGGCCCCGTAAAACGCTGCTCTAACCCACAACTACCACCTAATACACGGATATAAGCTGTCATTACCGCAAAGAAAGCAGCTACCCAGCCTAAGGTAATAGCGATAGGAAAAGTGATGGATAAACCATAACCTACACCAATAATAATCAATGTATCAGCTATTCGGTCTGGTAGTTCGTTATAAACGGCACCAGCAGGACTTTTTAATCCGCCTTCAACTGCGACCATACCATCGAGTAGGTTACAGATAAGTCTACCCTGGATAGCTAATGCACCTAAAATAAGAAGGATTGATTGAAGTAGGCCTTGGGAGTGAGCGAGAGCAAAGTAGAGAAACAAACCGGAGATAGCAGCGAATAGGATACTAAATAAAGAGATCCCATTGGGGGTAGCGCCTTTGCTTTGCAGCCAGCGACTACAGCGAGTTGCCCAGTTGGTTTGTCTTGCTTTTATAGGACGACGATTTTTTTCTTCATTATTCATTTTTTTTACAAAAAAATATTAGTGAGTACACAAGGTATTAGCATAATACGTTTAAGTAAAAAGAAAATGAAGATCAAATTATAAGATTATCTAATAAATTTTATAAGTGAATAAAAAAGTAGGCTCATTGATTAAGCTAGGATAAATATTCAATCGACAAAAAATATTTATTCTTTAGGTGTTAATACTTATTTTTGTTTAGTTGTTTTTACGTAATCATTTTTCCTAAAATGATATTCTTATTATGATGTGGGTGAGTAGAAAAAATTTGTTATATATTAAAATAGCTCAACAATAAAGAGAATTAATTTCTAAATAATAGACTAAAAAGAACCAGAGTTATGACATCCATCAGCTATTTTATGAGGTTGTTTATGATTTTTTTTGTTATTTTAATTATTTTTTCTATAAGGTAAATATAGATTAATTTAAAGTCACTAGACAATTACTGTACTTTATCTAGACATAAAAAAGAGACAGCGATTCCTTTTTTGTTCTTTTTTAATCAGCAATATTTTTAGTTAAAAAATAAGACAGTAAATCAGAAATTGATTGTCAATAGTAGTTATGTCTGTAAGAGGTGAAAAATGATTTATGTCAAATTAAATAGTATTTATTTTATCGTTTCGCCATTATTAATAATGAATAGGGAGGGCGTTATTAATAATAGCGATTATAAAAATAAAATATACTAATTGTTCAGGTTAAGGGTTGAAGTATTTGTATGACTTATGAAAGGGAGGCGTCAAAATAGGATAGCCTTCCCTTCTGTTGCAGAATGGAGCTTAGTATATTTATTATTTCCATATTCAATACTTATTCATCAAAAATAGAATATTTTTACAATACAGTTTACTCTCATTAATAAATAATAATGAAACGAAAGTCGATTAAGCTGTTATACAAGCGCTGGATATCATCTAATGATAAAGAAGATATACGGGCTAAATTTAATTGGCTCTTAAGTCATATTTTTTAAAGAAATCATATTCTTGTACTAGTTGTGGTAGTGATCTTATTTTTAGTTTTGTATACATATTCGAACGATGAACTTCCACTGTTCTTGGTGATAAAGAGAGCTTTTCGGCTGCTTCTTTACTGGTGTTACCGTCAAGGATCATCTCCATTACCTCTTTTTCTCTATTTGATAGTTTACTAAACTTATCTTTTAAAGAAATATAGGTTCTGAATTGCTCAACCTCACTTTCATAGTGTAAAAAAGATTCTGACACAATATTAAGAAGCTCATTGACGTTTAAAGGGCGAGTTAAATATTCGAAAGCCCCCGCTTTAAATGCGTTACGGCAACTTTCTATCGATGCATCTCCCGAAATAATTATAACAGGAATGATATTCTTTAATTTGTTTAACTCTTTTACCAACGCAATTGATGGCGATGCACTACTTTTAGTGTTAATTATGATGCACTCTTTATGAGCCCCTTTAGTTGATGAAAAATAGTACTTTAAAAATGCCTGTTCATTTGAATAGGTTTTCACATTTGCCGCTAAAGAAGAAAGCACTGCTTTAAGTTGAACTTTTGTGCTGTCATCTTCGAAAGTGATCAGATGGATTATCGATTCCATATGTTGCTCCCAATTTTATTCCTCTCTTAATCAAGAGTAAATGAGTAACGAAATTTGACTAATTTATAAATTTTCTATGTAGAGTAGTATTCACGTAACGGAGCCATAATAAGGATATATTAAATAAAAAAGTATTAATACTTTTTCATTATATTATAGATAAAATATCAGAACTTTGTTTTGTTTCAATATTTCTATTTTATCGTTAAAGATATTTTTCTTCTATAAACGAAGTTCATATAACTGTTATTAATTGTAACTAAGTTTTTTATCGTAAGTGTTTTTAACTATATTAAACATCTAGTGTGAGTATAATTAATATTGATAATTGTTTTTTGATTAGTTTATTAACTAAAATAATTTGTCATACTTATATTTGTATGGTCTTGAGAATGTGGATTTCTCTCTTTACTTATTGTAAAATAGAGCATTATTTATAATTACCTTACTTAACAACCCAATCGAGCCAATATTATGGCGTCACTGAAAGATGTTGCTCGACTTGCATCTGTTTCTTTGATGACAGTCTCAAGAGCGATTAATAACCCTGAGTTATTAAAACCAGATACGTTGAAACAAGTCCAACGTGCAATCGAAGAACTGAATTATGTGCCCGATTTTTCAGCGCGAAAAATTCGAGGTCAAGGGACTAAGGTCTCATCGATCGGTGTGCTTGGTATTGATACCGCAACGACCCCTTTTTCCGTGGAAATGATTTTATCCATCGAGCGTACCGCTCGTCAGTTTGGCTGGAGTTCATTTGTTGTAAACCTCACTGAACAAGAGGGGTATGATCAAGCCATTTGGCAACTGTTAGCTCAACGTCCAGATGGTATCATCTATACCACAATGGGATTGCGAGAAATCACGGTACATGAAAAGCTACGTGATAAAAATGTGGTACTTGCCAACTGCCTAGCTAAAGATCAAACTTTTCCAACCTATATTCCTGATGATTATCACGGACAATATTTTGCGATAAAACACGTGATTGAAAAAGGTTATCGGCATCCGTTATGTTTTTATCTACCCGAAGATACCGTTGCAGGCCCTATTCGCCGTAAAGCGGTCGAAGATGCTTGGCAAGATGCCGGCTTACCTTTGTCATCATTGCGTCAATACACAATGTTATTTGGCGATGAACATTACCGTGATGTGATTGGATTGTTACAACAACACTGTCGTCAGCAAAAAGCAGATTTTGATATTTTAATCTGTGGTAATGATCGTATCGCATTTTTGGCTTATCAAGTTTTACTGTCGATGGGATTACGTATTCCTGAGCAAGTGGCTGTATTAGGCTATGACAATATGATAGGAACGGGGGAGTTATTCTATCCGCCACTCACCACAGTACAGTTGCCACATTATGACTTAGGCAAAGAAGCAACATTACATATTATTCAAGAGCGTAATCATAATAAAACAGTACAAGTCCCCTGTCAGTTAATTGAACGAGAGTCTCTGTAACGAGACTCTCTTTTCCGTTAGAGAGTATAGAAACATCACAACGCTTAACTTATCGTTGATAGTGTCCAATATTCGCCAGCGATTAATGTGGCACTGCCATCTGTGGCAAATAGCGATAAATCGCGATCATTTTCATCTGCATAATAACGGCTACTAAAGGTCAGCTCTCCGTGATTGATAAAAACCTCTATTGATGAGCGATCAATAAATATACGTAAGTTAATTTCGCTTCCTACTGGCAACGGTGTGCTACGTGATCCACTGATATTATATTGTGGATAATGGCGACGGATCACAAAGCGATTTGATTGATTATCGACAAATACCTCTAAACCTTTTCCTAGCCATAATCCAAATTTTTCCGCTTGGCTATCTAATGACCAGGTTAAATTTAACTCAATAGCTGGTGTCTTATCGAGTAATTTAAGCGCTTGGTTATTGAGTGTGGTCATCTCTATCGTATTTCTTGTTTGTCTGAGACTTTCAACTTCTTTTATCGGGGTCATACGTAAACGGTTTGCCCTTTTATCAAAGTTAATTTCACGAGGAAGCGTGAAACAACCAGCCCAAAACTCCTGTTGCGAAGGCATAGGGGAGTTCCACATATCCATCCATCCCATAGAAACACGGCGACCATCAGCAGTAACAAAAGATTGTGGAGCATAATAGTCATGACCATTATCAAGCTCAGTAAAATGACCATGTATGATAAAAGGTTGTTTTGGTGACCACTGACCGATCAGTGCACCGGTTTGAAACAGATTACGGTATTGATAACCTTCAGCGCGTTTTCCTTGTGGTGAAAAAACAAGAGCAAATTCGTTATCATCACTGATAGGAAAAAAGTCAGGGCATTCCCACATGTAGACGTTTTTATCATCGGTTTTGCCTAATACCTTGTACTCCGAACGCCATTGTTTCCCTTCTTCAAATAGGGTGTCATTGGAGAAAAGTAGCACTTGGCCTTGGTCTTTTTCATCGCGGGCACCGACTACCATCCACCATTTCCCTTCTTGAAACCAAACCTTTGGATCACGAAAGTGCATATATCCTTGTGGTGGTGGTAAAATAATGCCTTTCTTTTCAAAATGGATCCCATCTTCACTGACTGCCACACATTGTGCTTGGTAAATTTGGCTGTCATCGCCTTCTTCTGCTAACCAGTTATGGCCGGTATAAAAGAGGTATAATTTACCTTCATGACTTACCGCTGATCCGGAAAAGCAACCACTTTTATCATACTCATTGCCCGGAGCAAGGGCGATTGGCTGATGTTGCCAGTGGATCATATCTTTGCTGGTAGCATGTCCCCAATGCATCGGCCCCCAAAGTTCAGAAAAAGGATGATGTTGATAAAATGCATGATATAAGCCGTTATGATAAACAAGGCCATTAGGATCATTAAGCCATCCCGCAGGAGCGGCTAAATGGAATTGAGGATAAAATTGCTCTCCACGTTTTTTTTGTAAGGCATTTAGGGCAGTTGTCGATTGTTCTAAACGTTGCTTCATCTCATTATCCTGATTTTATCAGTTATTCTGTAAGCTATATGTCACCCTTATTAGCGATAACATTTAGGGTTAAAAAGCGTGTTGTTTGAATTTATCTTTATTATTGTACACCATTATGTTAACGTTATCAGGATGTTTTTTCGAGCAATATCTTTATTTTTTTAGTTATTAATACTGATAAAAATACAATATAGTGAATAAAAATAGTGGCTTATCTTCAGGAGAGATTATGAAAGTCTGGTCTTTAGGTGATGCGGTTGTTGACCTAATTCCACTGCAAAATATGCAATATGAAGCATGTGCTGGTGGAGCACCAGTGAATGTCGCTGCAGGTGTTGCAAAATTAGGACAGCAAAGTGGCTTTATTGGTCGGGTCGGTGAAGATGCATTTGGTCACTTTATGCAAAAAACGTTATTTGATCTCGGTGTAGACACCAGCACAATGGAATTTGATGAGTTACATCGTACCAGTACAGTCTTAGTTTCGTTGCAAGAAAATGGCGAACGAGATTTTACTTTTTTAGTTGCGGACTCTGCTGATCAATTTCTTACCAATAAATCACTGCCTGTATTTGAAAAAGACATTTTACATTTTTGTTCACTTGCTTTAGTTAACCCAATTTGTCGCTCGACGCTAGATAGTGCTATTAGTAAAGTAAAAAATAGCGACTCTTTACTGAGTTTCGATATTAATTTACGTCCCCAAATGTGGCGTGATCATGAAGAAATGCGTGCGATCATCGATGAATATGCTCATAAAGCAGATATTTTGAAATTATCTGAAGATGAGCTGACTTGGATGACTCAGGAAATTACGTTAGAAAATGCATTAAAAAAATTAGCTGATTATCCTGCTCGTTTAAAAGTGATCACCCAAGGCTCTAAAGGATGTTTAGTGTTGACGCCTACAACACAAGTTGCCTTGAGTGCCTTTACCGTCAATTGTGTTGATACCACAGGGGCAGGTGATGCCTTTATGTCAGGATTATTAGCCGCAGTTGCAGAATATGGTTTTGCTGATGATGAACAATATTTATTAAAAATTATTACGCAAGCCGCGGCCTGTGGCGCATTAGCAACCACTAAAAAGGGCGCTATTGCTGCAGCACCGAGCCGAAAAGTATTGCGTGAATTTGTCAGTAAACAACCGCCGTTACATGTACGAGATATTTTTTAATGGATTATTTGTTTATTTGCTTGTAAGTCCTATTTTCCCCTTTGCTCTGGTCTTTTTGTGATCTCTATAAATAAGGTTTATACAACTTTATTTATAGAGATTTTTTTTATGTTTTACTCAGTGGTTTATTTTGATAATCGCTTACTTTGACGCTGATAAGTAGCGGATATGATCATATTGTTTGATTCGTTTTCGGCGTATGATAGTAAGGTCTCTTTAACGCTATTGGTGGAAAGTCATATGTGGGCTCAGTCAGGTGTGTTATTAGCCATTTGCTCCTATATTTTATGGGGAATAACCCCTCTTTTTTATCGGCTATTACCCGGTGCTCAACCATTAGAGTTACTTGCACAACGTCTTATTTGGTCTATTCCCCTGTTATTACTGGTTCGATTATTTATTAAAAATAGAACTCGCTGGCGTGCTGTTCTCCAAGATAGACGCTCTATTTTTATGTGTTTATTTAGTTCATTAGCAATGGCAGTCTCTTGGTGCACCTTTACTTATGCACTTACGCATCAACAAGTCTTAGCCGCCAGTCTGGGGTATTTTATTAACCCACTTTTTTCTATTGTATTGGGCGTTATCTTTCTTAAAGAGAAATTAAATCCTGCTGAAAAATGGGCGGTAATATTAATTTGTGCAGGAGTGGGATATCAATTATGGATGTATGGTCAATTACCCATACTGGCACTCGTGATGGGTGGAGCATTTGCGATTTATGGACTCATTCGTAAATTTATTCGTTTTGATGTCATAACTTCATTATTTATTGAAACTCTGTGGCTAATTCCGGTCGCTATAGGGGCGATGATTTGGCTGATTATGCGAGATGAAAGTGCGTTTTCTTCTGCAGACAATTTAACTCGTTTCTATTATATTTTAACCGCCCCAGTGACTATTCTCCCTTTACTGTTTTTTACCGCAGCAATCAAAAGAACCACCTTAACCGTTATTGGTTTAGCACAGTATATTGAACCGACAATGCAGTTTTTACTGGCCGTATTCCTATTCCATGAAGCATTTGATGCTGTGAAAGGAGTAAGTTTTTCATTGATTTGGTTAGGGCTATTGTGTTGTATTTTTGCGCTGATTAGAAAGCGCCTTAATGCCTTAAAAATTCATAAAGGTCAGCATAGCCAAAAAATATAAAGTATTTAAATTTTACTATGGCTATTTTTCTCTTTGTTAAATTCCGTTATGCTACCACTAAATGCAAACGTTTGCGTAATGCGTATTATCTGACTGAGATAAGGATCGAAAATGACCATTTTGGGAACGGCTCTGACCACTAATGCCACAAAAGTGATGTTATTAGGTGCAGGCGAATTAGGTAAAGAGGTGATCATTGAATGCCAACGTCTTGGCATTGAGACTATTGCGGTTGATCGCTATGCCAATGCGCCGGCAATGCATGTTGCTCATCGCCATTATGTCGTCAATATGCTTGATAGCGAGGCATTAAAACAGATTATAACTCAAGAAAAACCCGATTTTTTGGTGCCTGAAATTGAAGCTATTGCTACTTCATTATTAGTCGAATTAGAAAATAATGGTCAAAAAGTTGTACCTTGTGCCCGTGCAGTAAAACTCACTATGGATAGGGAAGGAATACGCCGTCTCGCTGCAGAAACATTACACTTACTGACTTCTCCTTATCAATTTGTTGATGATGAAGCGGCTTTTAGAAAAGCGGCGGTTGAGATTGGTTTTCCTTGTATTGTAAAACCGGTGATGAGCTCATCTGGAAAAGGACAAAGTGTTATTCGTTCAGAGCAAGATCTCACTAGTGCATGGACTTATTCTCAAGAAGGGGGAAGAGCAGGGCAAGGGCGCGTGATTGTTGAAAAGATGATCCCGTTTGATTTTGAGATAACATTACTCACGATTCGTGCTATTGATGGTATTCATTTTTGCGAGCCTATTGGTCATCGGCAAGAAAAAGGCGATTATCGTGCGTCATGGCAACCACAAAAAATGAGTGATATTGCCCTTGCCAAAGCACAACATATCGCTAGTAAAGTAGTGGAGAATTTGGGCGGTTATGGGTTATTTGGTGTGGAACTATTTATCCAAGGTGATGAGGTGTTTTTTAATGAAGTATCACCGCGTCCTCATGATACAGGGCTTGTTACCTTAATTTCACAAGATTTATCAGAATTTGCGCTCCATGTGCGTGCTTTTTTAGGCTATCCCATCGGTGGTATTCGCCAATTAGGTGCTTGTGCTTCCGCGGTGATTTTACCTGAGTTGTCTAGTACTAATATTGTCTATACGGGGTTAGAAAAAGCGCTTAAGGCAAATCGACAAATTCGTTTATTTGCTAAACCTGAAATCGCAGGACATCGTCGTTTAGGCGTGGTGCTTGCTCATGCCGATTCCATAAAACATGCTATTGAAGAGGCGAATTTAGGTGCACAAGCGATTTTAGCCCATGATGGTGATAACCATTTATCGCGGTGATCTACATACCGCCAATGGCTTTATATCATGCTTGCCTTGGCGGTTATTCCTAGCTGTTATGTAATTGATTTTTCCTCTTTATATGGCATTTCAGTATTTTTATTAATGTTATTAAGCTCTGCTCCCTTGAAACTTGCTTAACTATCCCCACCTTTTAAGTCATATCGATTTTTTTCGCCAAATTAGGATAAATTGAGGTAAAAATGAGTATGAAAGATCAGGAAACGAGAGGATTTCAGTCTGAAGTTAAGCAACTTCTACAATTAATGATCCATTCTCTTTACTCTAATAAAGAAATTTTCCTTCGCGAATTGATTTCTAATGCATCGGATGCGGCGGATAAGTTACGTTTTCGTGCATTATCCGATGCAGCTCTTTATGAAAATGAGGGTGAACTTCATGTCCGCATTGCCACTGATAAAGAAAAAAGAACACTGACTATCAGTGATAACGGCATAGGTATGACCCGCGATGAAGTGATTGATAATTTAGGGACTATTGCGAAATCAGGGACTAAAGCATTTTTAGAGTCTATTGGACAAGACCAAGCGAAAGATAGCCAATTAATTGGTCAGTTTGGTGTCGGTTTTTATTCCGCATTTATTGTGGCAGACAAAGTGACGGTACGTACCCGTGCCGCGGGGCAACCTGCTGATAAAGGTGTTTTCTGGGAGTCACAAGGTGAAGGTGATTATACGGTTGCTGATATTGAAAAAGCGGATCGTGGTACCGAAATTACCCTGCATCTACGTGAAGGTGAAGACGAATATTTAGATGATTGGCGTCTGCGTAGTATTATCAGCAAATACTCTGATCATATTTCCCTACCTGTCGAAATAGAAACTAAAAATGAAGAAGACGGCACCGTTACATGGGAAAAAATAAATAAAGCTCAAGCGTTATGGACGCGTAATAAGTCAGAAATCAGTGATGATGAATATAAAGAATTTTATAAGCATCTTTCTCATGATTTTGCTGATCCGCTGTGCTGGGCACATAACCGGGTTGAAGGTAAACAAGAGTACACCAGCCTGCTGTATGTTCCTTCTAAAGCACCTTGGGATTTATGGAACCGTGAACATCAACATGGTTTAAAACTGTATGTACAGCGCGTCTTTATTATGGACGAAGCTGAACAGTTTATGCCTAACTATTTGCGTTTTATCCGCGGATTAGTCGATTCTAACGATTTACCATTGAACGTTTCTCGTGAGATCTTACAAGATAGCTCTGTGACACGTAATTTACGTAGCGCATTAACTAAACGTGCATTACAAATGTTACAGAAACTGGCTGACAATAATCCTGAAGAGTATCAAACTTTCTGGAAAGAGTTCGGTTTAGTGTTAAAAGAAGGTCCTGCAGAAGATCACGCTAATATTGAAGCCATTGCTAAATTACTGCGCTTTGCTTCTACTCATAATGACAGCGATGCACAAACTGTTTCATTGGCAGATTACGTGAGTCGTATGGTTGAAGGTCAGGATAAAATCTATTACATCACTGCAGATAGCTATGCTGCGGCCAAAAATAGCCCTCATCTAGAATTATTCCGTAAAAAAGGTATTGAAGTTCTACTGCTATCCGATCGCATTGATGAGTGGATGATGAACTATCTCACTGAATTCGATGGTAAATCATTCCAATCTGTGAGCAAAGCAGATGAATCTTTAGATAAACTGGCTGATGAAGAGAAACAAGCGCAGCAGGAGGAGACAGATAAACAACTGGCACCTTTTGTTGAGCGTGTAAAAACCTTACTAGGTGATAAAGTTAAAGAGGTGAAATTAACTCATCGTTTAACGGATACGCCTGCTATTGTTACTACTGGCGCGGATGAAATGAGTACGCAAATGGCGAAACTTTTTGCGGCTGCAGGTCAACAAGTCCCCGAAGTTAAATACAACTTTGAGTTAAACCCTAACCATCCATTAGTCAAACAAACGGCTGAGTTGACCGATGAAACACAGTTCGCGGACTGGATCAATTTATTACTTGATCAAGCGTTATTTGCTGAAAGAGGAACTTTAGAAGATCCAAACCAGTTTATTCGTTTAGTGAATCAACTATTGGCTAAAAACGCGTAACCATATTCGTTTTCAATCATTTAAACCACGTTCTTTGCGCAAGAGAGCGTGGTTTTTTTCTTTTGCGATAAAAATAAAGTGCAATCGATAACGTGATTTCTTGAGCGATGACCTCACAAAATGGTATGGTAATGCGTTTTCGAGTTTAACTATAAAAAATTAAATGCAAGGGGATTTACGCGATGCGTATCATTCTACTAGGCGCTCCAGGCGCTGGTAAAGGCACTCAGGCTCAATTCATTAAAGAAAACTATGGTATCCCACAGATTTCAACCGGTGATATGTTACGTGCTGCGGTTAGCGCAGGCACGGAATTAGGACTGAAAGCAAAAGCATTGATGGATAACGGTCAATTAGTGACTGATGAATTAGTAATAGCATTAGTGAAAGAGCGTATCAAACAAGACGATTGCCGTAATGGTTTCTTGTTGGATGGGTTCCCAAGAACAATTCCACAAGCTGATGCAATGAAAGAAGCGGGTATCAATGTTGATTTCGTACTGGAATTTGCTGTACCTGATGAAATTATTGTTGAACGTATTGTTGGCCGTCGAGTGCACGCGCCATCAGGTCGTGTTTATCACATTAAATTTAATCCACCTAAAGTTGAAAACCGTGACGATGTGACAGGTGAAGAGTTAACAACTCGTAAAGATGACCAAGAAGAAACAGTGCGTAAACGTTTAGTCGAATATCATTCTCAAACAGCGCCTTTAGTTTCTTATTACCAAAATGAAGCTAAAGCGGGTAACGCGCAGTACCACAAAATAGATGGTACACAGAAAGTAAGCGAAATTAATGCTGAACTGAAAAACATCCTCGGTTAATCTATAGCACCGAAAAGCAATCCCGGTTAGACCGGGATTTTTTTTACAAAATATTTATAAAAAGAATACAATCCGATTAATTGACAAACAGAGTTCACTATTTTCCTTTACTCTTTTACTTTTGGTTATGTTAATAAAACAGCTCTAAGGAGTCTTGGTATGAATGATGCTAAATACGGCGTTCTTTTGGTCAATCTTGGCACCCCTGATGCACCTCAACCAGATGCAGTGAAGCGCTATTTAGCTCAGTTTCTTAGCGATCCTCGCGTTGTTGATGTTTCCCCGTGGATTTGGAAACCCATTCTTCATGGGGTTATTTTGCCATTTCGCTCACCTAAAGTGGCCAAATTATACCAACAAATTTGGTTGCCAGACGGCTCTCCTCTTTTAGTCTATAGCCGTGCACAGCAAAAAGCGTTAGCACAACGTTTTGCGCATATACCTGTTGAACTAGGTATGTGTTACGGTAATCCTTCCCTCAACGAAGGACTGACGCGATTATTGGTACAGGGCGTTGAAAAGCTAATTGTATTACCTCTCTATCCTCAATACTCTTGTTCGACATCGGGGGCGGTATTTGATGGTATTAGCCAACTGTTTAAAACGATGCGAACTATTCCTTCACTGCATTTTGTTCGTAGTTATGCTCAACATCCACTTTATATTAAAGCGCTGGCAAATAGCATTGACGAGAGTTTCAAGCAACATGGTAAGCCGGATCGTTTAGTACTTTCATTTCATGGCATTCCTGAACGATTTATTAAAACTGGGGATATCTATTTTGATGAATGTTGCCTTACAGTAGAAAAATTAAAACAGCAACTTGATTATCCAGCAGAAAAAGTGATGATGACTTTCCAGTCACGTTTTGGCCGTGAGCCTTGGTTATCACCTTATACTGATAAAACGATGGAAAAACTGGGTAGTGAAGGGGTTGAACATGTACAGGTTATTTGTCCCGGATTTTCATCAGACTGTTTAGAAACATTAGAAGAAATTAATGAACAGAACCGTGAGTTCTTTATACATGGTGGTGGAAAACAGTATGAATACATTCCTGCTTTGAATGATAAAGTTGAGCATATTGACTTACTTGAAGCTATAATCCGCGACATATGTGAAAAATAATAGATAAGCTCACTAAATACGATTATCGGATTAGGTGATATATTCATTTGATCATATTTCAGTTATATATAAACTTATCTTTTCTCATTTTTTAACCATTTTAGTCTTGTGCACTAAAATGGCTGATAAACGGACGCTGCATTACACAAATTTAGGCAGGAAAATGAATAGTAAGCTTTCAAAACCACAATCTTCAGAAGTTGATAAAGGGCATTTCGACGATTTTTATCTAAAACAGAACGATGAAATCGATCTGTTTGAGTTATTTTCTGTTCTTTATAAATCAAAATTTGTCATTATTGGGATCACACTTTTATTTGCTATCGTAGGTTTTACTGTTGCGAGCTTTCTGCCCCAGAAATGGACAAGCCAAGCTGCTATTACAAAACCAATGTTAGATGAGATGAAGCAGTTAAGAGCAACCTTAAATGATTTAAGCTTGGTTGATGTTGATACTGGCGTAAATGCTTCTTCTGTTTACCAAAAATTTATCAATAACTACAATTCCCGTGTATTACGTGAAGAATATTTAGTCAATACGGATTACTATAAAAACTTATTGGCTAAGATGGACGATCCTACGCCATTGGATAAACGTAAATTAATCGAAACTATTGTTACTAAAGATATTAATTTAAAAGCATCAGACAGTAAAAATAGTGATGAAGAATTTAGTGGCGAAATTAACTTAAGCTTTACAGCGCCAACTTCTGAAGAAGCTTACGATTTGCTGTCAGGTTATATTCGCTTTATTTCTACTAAAGTACGGGTAGAAGTGAAAGACGAAATTGATGATCAAATTGAGCGTAAATTAAACCATGCGCAAAAAGCGTATCAAATGGATTTAGAACGTATTGCTAATGCGCGTAATGTTAATGTTCAGCGCTTAAAATATGCACTAGAAATTGCCAATGCTGCGGGAGTTAAAAAGCCTATTTCTAGTGAAGGCGCACAAATTAAAGATGATCCTGATTACTCCATTGCCATGGGGGCTGATGCACTTAGTAGCAAATTAGCGATAACAGAAGCGATTACTGATCCTACAACGGTCAGTTCTGAATTAAAAAACCGCTTATATAATATCCAGCAGTTAGAACAAATAAAATTGGGTGATCTGCAATTTGTTCCTTTCAAATATATGCTAAAACCTTATGAACCAACTAAGAAAGATGCGCCTAAACGTGCATTAATCTTAGTCGGTGCCGCATTTGTTGGTTTTATCCTTTCTGTAATGGGTGTTTTACTGGGCTATATGGCAAGAAATCGCCGTAAAACAGCGTAAATATCCACAAATAAAAGTAGGTGTACAGACGTACACCTACTGTCTCTCCACTAATATTGTGTTAACATTGCGCATCTTTTTTAGCTTGTAGCATCGTTCACAATGAAATTCCCTGGCAAAAGAAAATCCAAACACTATTTTCCCGTTAGTTTACGAGATCCATTATTAAAACCTATCATCAATATGACTGAGAGCGAATCTTCTCGGGCTTATATTGTTGGCATCGACCAAACATTAGTTGATATTGAAGCTAAGGTAGATGAAGCGTTTATCAATCGCTATAACTTGAGTCAGGGACACTCTCTGGTTATTGAAGATGATGTAGCGGAAGCCCTTTATCGCGAATTAACAGTTAATAATCTTATTACCCATGAATTTGCGGGTGGCACTATTGGTAACACACTACATAACTACTCCGTATTAGCGGATGATCGTTCTGTTTTATTGGGGACTATGTGCAACAATATTCAGATTGGTAGTTATGCTTATCGCTACTTATGTAATACCTCAAGCCGTACTGATTTAAACTATTTACAAGGTGTTGATGGTGCAATAGGGCGTTGCTTTACCCTCATTACTGAAAATGGTGAACGTACTTTTGCTATCAGTCCTGGCCAAATGAATCAACTTCAGCCCGAAAGTATTCCTGAGGATGTGATTGCAGATGCATCGGCATTAGTTTTAACTGCTTATCTCGTCCGTTGCAAACCGGGAGAGCCAATGCCGTTGGCAACTATGAAAGCGATAGAATATGCCAAAAAGCATGATGTACCGGTTGTCTTAACGTTGGGGACTAAATACGTGATTGCCGACGATCCTCAGTGGTGGAGAGATTTCTTAAAAGAGCATGTCTCTGTAGTGGCAATGAATGAAGATGAAGCCTTAGAGCTTACAGGTCATGCTGATCCATTGTTAGCATCAGATGCGGCTTTAGAGTGGGTTGATTTAGTCTTATGTACCGCAGGCCCTGCAGGGTTGTATATGGCAGGTTTTACAGAGAGTGATTTTAAACGCCAAACCACTCATCCGTTACTTCCAGGTGCAATTGCTGAATTTAATCGTTACGAGTTTAGTCGTGCTATGCGTTTTAAAGATTGCCAAACGCCGGAAAAAGTCTATTCGCATATAGAGCCTTATATGGGAGGGCCGGAAAAAATCATGAATACCAATGGTGCTGGCGATGCGGCATTATCTGCACTATTACATGATATTACGGCAAATAGTTATCATCGCATTAATGTACCTAATTCGAGTAAACACCCACGTAGTTATTTGACTTACTCTTCATTGGCGCAAGTGTGTAAATATGCTAACCGTGTAAGCTATCAAGTATTAAGCCAACACTCACCACGTTTGACTCGCGGTTTGCCTGAGAAAGAAGATAGCTTAGAAGAAGCTTACTGGGAACGTTAAGTTAAGTCGTCGCGCTCTTTTTTTGTGAAAGAGAGAAAATAAAAAGCAACACGCGATAAAGGTGTTGCTTTTTTAGTTTGTTAATCCTTTATTTTAAAAATAAATCTCTATTATTGCGCTGCATTGGGCGCAATAATTTGTTGACCCTCTTCAGGTGTGTCATCAATGGCGCAACCGAACTCGACTTCTTTTATTAGCATCTCAGCCATTGCTGAAGCGGTCTGATCTTCATCGATTATCACATGATTTGCCCCTTTCTCAAGAATAAAGGAAGCTTCTTCATCATAGTTAGCACGAACAATAATATCGTCAAAATGGGCACGAACGATAATATTAAGATCAGGGTTCATTTTTCTTGCCGTTTCTGCGATATCTGCTGCTTCATAACCGTTAGGAATGGTTAGTAGTAGCGATTTAGCACAATCAACACGCGCTAATGCCAGCGATTCTTTGGTCATAGCATTACCGAGTACGGCGTTTAAGCCTTTTTCTTTTAACTCAGCAAATTTATTACGGCTATTTTCAATAATGACCAATGGGATAGCTTGTGGTTGTAGCTTTTCAGCTAGCATACTACCTGCACGACCATAACCGACGATAATCGCATGCCCACAAATATCGACAGGCACAGGCATCTCTTCTTCCATCTCTTCTTGTTGAAGTTGCTCTTGCTCTTCTTTGGTTTCTGTTTTTGCTAGATAACGGTCTAACAAAGAGAAGAGAACAGGATTAAGCATAATAGAGACTAAGGCGCCCGCAAGAACCAAGTTACGTGCATCTGGCTCTAAAACATTTAGTGCAACCCCCATTCCAGCTAAAATAAAGGCAAATTCACCAATTTGCGCAAGACTGGCTGAAATGGTTAATGCGGTTCTGCGTGAATGCCCAAACATACGAACGAGCACTAGGGCTGCTAAGGATTTACCTATAATAATGATCGCAAGTGTGGCTAAAATGCCTAGAGGATGCTCAATTAATACCATAGGATCAAATAGCATGCCGACAGAGACAAAGAACAGAACGGCGAAGGCATCACGTAGAGGTAAAGTATCTTGTGCTGCTCGGTGGCTGAGGTCAGACTCATTAAGTACCATTCCGGCAAAGAAAGCGCCTAATGCGAAAGAAGCATCAAATAGCGTCACTGCTGCGTAAGCGATACCTAAAGCTAGTGCTAACACACATAGGGTAAAAAGCTCACGAGAGCCAGTGGCAGCCGTTTTAGCTAAGATCCACGGAATAAGCTTACGACCGACAATCATCATAATTAAAATAAAGGCAACTACTTTACCAATAGTGATACCTAAGTTAATTAATAGCTCTGAAATACTTGTTTGGTCACTACTTTCAAGCATATTGGCAATAGCTGGTAGTAATACTAAGGCTAATACCATAGCGAGATCTTCGACAATTAACCAACCAATAGCGATTTGACCGCGCTGGCTATCAATTAAACCTCTTTCTTCGAGTGCGCGTAGCAATACCACAGTACTTGCCGTTGAAAGGCATAATCCAAAGACAATGCCACTAAATAGACCCCAGCCAAAGAAAGTGGATAACCCTAACCCTAATAAGGTGGCAACGGTAATTTGTGCTATGGCACCGGGGATCGCGATAGCTTTTACAGCCATTAGATCTTTTAAAGAAAAATGTAAACCTACGCCAAACATCAGTAAGATAACACCGATTTCAGCAAGCTCAGGCGCCAAAGAGGTATCAGCAACGAAGCCCGGGGTAAATGGGCCAGCGAGCACACCCGCAGCAAGATATCCTACTAAAGGTGAGATTTTTAGCCGTTGAGCAATCATGCCTAAGATGTAAGCAAGTGCTAATCCACCAACAATGGTGGTAATGAGGGGGGTTGAATGCGGCATCAATTCTCCTTCTTGTTATTAAACTACATGTATCGGGGGGCGAGTGGTACAGCAGGGTATTAGTTTAACGTATCTAAGCGCTAAATTCGCTAAAATTTATTGAATTTTTATAAAAATAGCAATTTGATTTAGTTTTATAATGTAACTGAGTGTTTCTGTGTTGTTTTTGGTAGTTATTCTTTGTATAAGCTTGATATAGAGTATTTAGATTGATTGTGAGTTGTAAAAATAAATACAACTTATTTAGCTTTATTGGTCATAATCTGGTGAAGAAAAAGCATGGAAATAATCAATAAAGATAGATAAGTGTCATTAGGCTCAACATGTTCAATGTTTTTTAAATTAGAGAGCAATCGCTAAGACGAGTATCCCTCATATTGACCCATGTAAAACTCAGATAAAATAAAAAATGTTAACTATGGTTATTTCAGTAGTGAATAACTATTGAGCACTATGCTACACAGTAGAAAATGCTGTGATTAACATAATATCAATAAGCAGACTTTGTTTTTGCGATAGGGGAACGGGCAACATTGTCCCCGAGATGTTCATAACTGAAATTTATTTTTTAAGTTAAATTATAGTCGCTCTTACCTATAATGGAGTAAAAATAGCCAAAAATTTGTTATCACAACTTAATGGATGCTTTTTTGTTAATAAGTTATTGCTATTGTTATTAGTGTCGTCCATATCTATTTTACGTCAACTCCATTTATAGCAAATAGAGTTTGACTGATGTCTCAAAAAAACTATTGGAACAATGAAATAATAATAAAAATATATAACCTACGTCATAAAACACAGTAAAACTATTTACTTCTTTCTGCTTTTTCTACTGTGAATACAGGGCAGAGCCTTCTCAATAAATAATATACATGGGGATAGACCATGAGCTTATCGTTTAAATTATCTGCATGCGCACTGACAGTGACTTTAGCAATGGCGCCTGTGATGTCTCAGGCATGGGAAAAAGATAAAACTTACCAAATTACCATCCTACATACTAATGATCACCACGGTCACTTTTGGCACAATGATCATGGCGAGTACGGTTTAGCTGCTCAAAAAACCGTCGTTGACAATATTCGCGATGAAGTCGCTAAAAATGGCGGTAGCGTATTGCTTCTGTCTGGTGGTGATATTAATACGGGGGTTCCTGAATCTGATTTACAAGATGCAGAGCCTGATTTTAAAGGGATGAATCTTGTCGGTTATGACGCTATGGCGCTGGGTAACCATGAGTTTGATAATCCACTGGAAGTGCTACGCCAACAAGAAAAATGGGCTACTTTCCCCTTCCTCTCTGCGAATATTTATCAAAAAAGTACCGGTGAACGTTTATTTAAACCTTATACTATTTTTGATAAGCAAGGAGTGAAAATCGCGGTATTAGGTTTAACTACCGATGATACGGTGCGTATTGGTAATCCTGCTAACTTCCCTGATACTGAGTTCCGTAAACCAGCAGATGAAGCGAAAAAAGTCGTTGAAGAATTACGTACCACAGAAAAACCCGATATTATTATCGCTGCTACCCATATGGGGCATTATGACGATGGTAATCATGGCTCTAATGCACCGGGTGATGTTGAAATGGCGCGTGCTTTACCGAAAGGCTATTTAGATATGATTGTCGGTGGACACTCACAAGATCCGGTTTGTATGTCTCAAGAGAATAAAAATTACAAACAAGCAGATTATGTTCCCGGCACGCCTTGCGCCCCAGATAATCAAAATGGCACATGGATTGTTCAAGCCCATGAATGGGGTAAATATGTAGGTCGCGCTGATTTTGAGTTCCGTAATGGCGAGTTCACATTAAAACACTATCAGTTAATTCCAATTAACTTAAATAAGAAAGTGAAAAAAGAAGACGGAACCACTGAGCGAGTTTACTACACAGAGGAGATCCCTCATAACCCTGAAATGATGAAATTACTGACCCCTTATCAAGAGAAAGGTGGTGAGCAATTGAATGTGAAAGTCGGGGAAGTGGTTGGTAAATTAGAAGGCGATCGTAGCAAAGTTCGTTTTGAACAAACGAATATGGCGCGTTTACTGTTATCTGCTCAGGCGGAGCGTGCGAATGCTGATTTTGCCATTATGAGTGGTGGTGGTGTACGTGATTCGATTGAATCTGGCGATATTACTTATAAAGATGTATTAAAAGTACAACCCTTTGCTAACGAACTCGTCTATGTTGATTTCAAAGGTGAAGAAGTTGAACCTTACCTATCCGCAGTTGCTTGTATGAAAGTAGACTCAGGCGCTTATGCACAATTTTACAATGTAAGTTTAACCGTAGATGCAGATTGTAAAGTGAGTGATGTAAAAATTGCGGGCAAACCATTAGATAAAACTAAAAATTATCGTATGGCGACATTAAACTTTAACGGTATTGGTGGTGATGGTTATCCTAAGATTGATTCACACCAAGGATATGTAAATACCGGCTTTGTTGATGCAGAAGTGTTAAAAGGTTATATCGAAAAACACTCACCACTAAAAGCGGCTGATTTTGAACCGCAAGGCGAGATTGTGTATAAAAAATAGTATTTATTGAAAATATACAATCGATAATTCCCAAAAGGCGGCAGAGGATGTCGCCTTTTGTTATTTTATTTCTTATTGGCAGCTTGGTTGATATAAAAGCCTAAAATAAGCAATCAGTTACTCTTAATCCTCTTTACGGATCAGGGCAAATTGTGCACCTAATACTGAACATAAGTCTTCAGCCGCTAGTTCAATATCCAGCCCTCGCTTACCTCCTGAGACATAGATAGTGTCAAACTTAAGTGCTTGATCATCAATCACCGTGGGAAGGCGCTTTTTTTGTCCTAATGGGCTTATACCGCCGACTAAATAACCTGTTACTTTTTGTGCTATTTGTGGATCGGCCATTTCTGCTTTTTTAGCTTTAAGGCATTTGGCGACTCGTTTTAAGTCAAGTTGACTTGATACTGGGGTGACCGCAACGGCTAGGTTTTTAGCATCACCATTTAACGCAACAAGAAGCGTTTTAAACACTTGACGGTTATCTAGTCCTAACTTTTCAACGGCTTCATCACCAAAGTTATGTACATTCGCATCATGTTCATAAGGGTGAAGAGTAAATTTAATTTTTTGTTTTTCCAGTAAATTCACTGCGGGAGTCATAATTATTCCTACTCAATAAGGTGAGAGCAATGGTGAACGTGATCTTGTTATGCTTGATAAGTTAATCGATCAACTAAATTATCTTCACCAAATAAGTGAAGAGCACCGACGGTGACAACATAGTGGCCTGCTGGAAGATTAGAAAGCGTTGTTGCCCAGACTTGATTGCGCTTTTCCATTAAAATATCAAATACCGCTTTGCTAAAAGTATTTGGCAAAGGAGAAGGGTGCTTTTCACTGGTATAATTTAACCACCAATTGATCATAATTTGCAATGCCCGGGCGTTTTCATGCCAATTTTTTAGCGTATCTTCGAGTAATTGTGCGCCGTCTTGTGGAAAATCTAATAATAATGCGACCTGACGCTCAATACCTTCTAGCTCTATAATCGCTTTTCGTTGTTTATTGGCTTGTTGGATAACTTGATAATCAATGCCGTGCTGTGGTTGTAATCCAAGTTGCATCGCTTGGGTTGATTGTAATATCAGCGCGATTTGCCACAGTGGTTTATCATCAATTTGGTAATGTGGAATAGAAAGAAGATCACAATGGCTGATAATAGTGGCAAGTTGTGTTTCATTTACTCGCTTTTCTAATGGCTCTCGCAATAACGATAGCTGATCAAAGGGCTGAGTTTCGGTTGAAATATCCGCTTCGACAATAACCGCATCCGCTGTTGCTATTTTATTAATCAGCACATTGGATAATGGTGACATCGTTGGCACGCCCATATGGATACTACCAACAAGATGTAAAGAGACATGATTAGGGAGTGAAATATCAATAGCAGGATAGGGGTAATAAGATGTTTTCTGTATACCGATCCATTTCTTGATTTTCTGTATTATATCCTTCATTTGATACGCTCCTCATGGGATAAACCACAAGGTTGTAGCATAACGGATTTTGTATTGAATAAAACAAGGAAAACTGAGTTTTACTTAGCTTTCCTTATCTTTACCGCTATATTTATAAATTTATATTACCAACTAATACCGATCCCCCCCGCAGAGACCCAATTGTTAGCGTCATTCCAAGCGGTTGAGGCTTTAACTTTAACATTTTCGTTGATACGGTATTGCATTCCCCATGCAAATGCTGTGGCATTACGATAATTACCGATACCCATTGCGGTGCTAAAGGTTGCTGCATCATTAAAGGGTAAATTACTCATCGCTGCAACAGAGGCAATTCCTTGATTAGCGCGCTTTTCAACTTTATAGAAACGATTATTGGTTTCATTTTTAAAATGGCTAAGATCATTTCTAATGGCATTAATATTATCTGTGTTTAACTTATTTCCTGCATATAAAGAGCCAAGATGACCTACTAAACTTTTAGATTGTTCATTAACATCGAAATCATTAGCTAGGTATTTATCTACGTATATTTTGTTTTTGCCAGCAGTTTCTTTAACTTTATTAATATCTTCTCTATTTGTTTGTATATCTTCTTTATTTTTTTCTACAATACTTTCTACTTTAGTAATACCTTCTCTATTAACAGCTATATTACCTTCATTTTTTTTCACATCACTTTCTACTTTAGTAATTTTATTATCCTGTAAAGTTAACGTTTCAGTAGTTCTTTGTTGTTGATTCGCTATAGCTCCAACTTCATTATCTATTTTTCCTGATAATAAAACATATGCATTAGCAATATCAACTCGTGTTACTGGTTGCGATAATCGCTTAGTAATCATTTGGATTTCAGTTAATGGTTCTGCTGTTTCTAGATCTTGATTTGCAACAATAGTAAAAGAGGTACCTTTTTCTATACTTTCGTCAACAATATTTTTAAAATCTTGTATCTGATGTAATAATGCCATCTGTGTTAGTCTTATCTCACTAGTATTTTCATCCTCACTAGTATTTTCATCGTTCATTGTTTCTAAAAAGTCTGCTTCTAGATTTTCTAAATAAGAAGACATAGTACGAGCGATATCCTTTTTACTTTTATCCACTAACATACTTCCATCTTCATCAGAATCAACATCTATTGCTTTAGACATACGATCAAAAAAAGGTTTAGAAAGGCTGACTACAGTATTTTCAGATGATGTAGATGTAGAAGGTCTAGAAATAGAAATAAAGGCTGAAATGTATCCACCTATCAAATTATTATGATCATCGGTTGCATGATCAGTCATGTCAAGGTATGTTTTAATTGCTTTAATTGTTTTAATTGGATTAGCATCTGTATTTGGAAATTGTGTCCTATATCCTGATGTATTACCTATTGTTGGTGCGCCATAACCCATTAATGGTGGTTGTGGTAGATGAGTTGTTGATGTTGGGGGAATACCTACACTTGATTCTACCATAGAACCATTTCCTAATTGTGAAGGGTTACCTGTTGGTAATGGGCTTGGGCTAATTACTGGTGGGCTAAAAGTCATAGATGGAGATAGATTATCCATTGGTGATAGGCTATCCGTATTAGAAAAAACATTTGCAGAATAAATTAAAGATAAAGAAATAAGAAATAATTTATTATAATTCATTAAAAAGTCCTTATAAAAATATAAAGTATAAAAATAAGTGGCTTATTTTATAAAATGATTTTTTAATCACTATAAATAAAACGCCTTTTAATTTTTATTAATGAATATATTTATAAATAATAAAATATAATGAAATATTGATAATAAATTGCTATTCTACCGTTAAGAGGGCGGAGTGATGACTCTCTTGTATAATGAAAAATTCCTCTTTGACTGGCCGATAGCAATATCGGCTTTTTTTTAACTTATTGAAATGATGATAATTCTCTCTGGATAATAAAAAAGCCTCTTGTATCTAAAGATAGAAGAGGCTGTATTTAACTGATTAATTGTGACTATTTTTTCGGTTTAAAACGTAATAATCGGTTGGCATTACTGACGACAGTGATTGATGATAAGGCCATCGCGGCACCAGCAACCACAGGGTTTAATAATGTACCGGTAAAAGGATATAAGATACCGGCAGCAATAGGAATGCCTAAACTGTTATATATAAATGCACCAAACAAGTTTTGTTTCATATTGCGCAGTGTGCCTTTTGAGATCTCAACCGCATCAGCAACACCATGTAAGCTATGGCGCATTAAGGTAATGGCCGCGGTTTCAATGGCGATATCACTGCCACCGCCCATCGCAATACCAACGTCTGCTTTAGCCAGTGCTGGGGCATCGTTAATACCATCCCCAATCATTGCTACGCGACGACCTTCTGCCTGTAGTTGACTAATCGCTTGCGCTTTACCTTCTGGCATAACGCCTGCAATCACTTGATCAATACCCGCTTCTTTAGCTATCGCATTGGCTGTAATAGGGTTATCTCCAGTTAACATGACCAAACGATAACCTTGATGATGTAGACGCTGTAATGCACTAACGGTATCTTCTCGTAGTGGATCACGAATAGAAAGTAGGGCCGCTATTTTCCCATTTTGTGCCAATAAGACGGGGGTTACCCCTTTCGCTGATTGGTTTTCTATTAAGGCGTTTATCTCACTTATATCAATGCCAGATTCTTTCATTAGTTTAGGATTACCTAACAGCACAATATTGCCGTCAATTTCACCACTTAACCCCATACCTGCAAGAGTTCTAAATTGGCTTATTTGCGGTAATTTAATACCTTCAGCTTTGGTTAAAATCGCTTTTGCTAATGGATGATTAGAGCCACTTTCTAGTGCGCCTGCTAATGCTAGCGCTTGAGTTTCACTTATCTGATTGAATGTGTGGATCTCAGTTACTTGTGGCATGCCTTCAGTTAAGGTACCTGTTTTATCAAAAACTAAGGTATCTAATTGGCTTGCTTGTTGTAATGCATCCGCATCACGCACTAATACGCCATATTCTGCGGCACGTCCCACACCTGAAATGATCGACATGGGGGTCGCTAATCCTAGAGCACAAGGACAAGCGATAATTAATACCGTTGTGATAATGACGAGTGCATAAGTAATCTGTGGTGAAGGACCAAAAAAGTACCAAATAGCCCCTGCAATTAACGCAATAACGACGACGATAGGAACAAATACACTGGAAATTTTATCTGCTAATTGACCTATTTCGGGTTTACTGCTTTGTGCTTGACGTACCAGTTTGATAATTCGAGCAAGGGTAGTTTGACTGCCTACCGCTGCAGCTTTAAACAGCACTGAGCCATCTTGCACGGTAGTACCTGCATGAATAGTATCACCAAGGCTTTTTTGTTGTGGAATTGGCTCACCAGTTAACATTGCCTCATCCATCCACACTTCACCTTGGGTGATTTCACCATCAACGGGAACTTTATCACCGGTTGCTAAACGCAAGATCATACCTTGTTTCACATCCGCTAATGGCATTTCAACTTCGCCATTATCTGTTACTACTCTTGCTGTTGGTGGTGTTAAGTCTAATAGACGCTCTAATGCTTTAGAAGAGCGCTGACGGGCTCTTTGTTCAAGCATATGACCAAGGTTTATCAAACCAATGATCATCGCACTGGCTTCGTAATAGAGATGTCTTGCTTGGGCAGGAAACACCTCAGGCCATAAGTTAACACTTATTGAATAGAGCCAAGCCGCCCCTGTACCTAACGCAACGAGCGTGTCCATGGTGGCACTGCCGTTTTTTAGGCTTTGCCACGCATTACGATAAAAGTGCCCACCTGCAGCTATCATCACAATAAGCGTAATAATACCGATAGTTAACCAGATATTATGATTAGCTTCCGTTAACATCATATTATCGCCGATCATTCCCCATACCATTACAGGAATACCAACGACTAAGGCTAAGGCTGCTTGCCAGCGAAAACGCTTCATATTAGCGACAGCGACTTCTTGTTGACGCTCTCTGCGTTTTACATCATCTTGAATAATTTCTGCCCCATAGCCTGCTTTTTCGACCGCATTAATCAGGTCATCATGATTAACATGACCCGTTACAAGTGCGCTACGTTCAGCCAAATTAACACGTGCATTTTCAACACCGGAAACACTTTGTAAGGCTTTTTGTACTTTGCTAACACAGCTTGCACAAGTCATACCGTCGATTAATAGCTGAGTGCTATCATCATCGATACTGATATCAGCATTATTATTATCAAGGATGGCTTCTTCTACTGGAATATCACAAATCGCCGCTGACGATGCTTCCAGTGGTGCATCCGTTTGCGTCAGCGGCTCAGTTTTTGGGTGGTTGGCTCCTGCTAATTTTGCATCATAACCAGCATCTTGAATGGCTGTGATCACACTCTCTGTGTTTGCCGTACCTGTTACTGTGGCATGAGTTAATTCCACTTGTGCACTTTCTACCCCATCAGTCCCTTCAAGAGCTTTCTTCACTGAATTAATACAATGACCACAATTTAAGCCTGATAAAGTCAGTTCAATAGTTTTTGGTTTATTTTCTTCTTCGTTTGCTAATGAGGCTTCAAAACCTTCAGCAACAACGGCGGCAATTAAATCTTTTGCGTTTGCTGTACCAAAAATTTCAGCTGATGTTTTGTCTACATTGACCGCAACAACACCGTCAACGGCTAATAACGCATTTTCTGTTTTACCAACGCATTTCATACAGTTAAGTCCACTCAAATTTAGTTTTACATCAGCTTGAGTGGCTAGATGAGCTTCATATCCGGCTTCTTCAATGGTTTTGATTAAGCTTTCAACAGTTGCGTCGCTGTCAATTTTAGCGTATTGAATAGTCACCGTGGACTGTTCTATATCATTGCGGGCATCAAGTGATTTTTTTACACTGTTAACACAGTGGGAGCATGAAAGCCCTTGTAGTGCGAGTAGCGTAGTTTTTGCCATGGTCAATATCTCCAAATAAAAAGCGATTACCTCTATTATGGCGTAATATGGGATAACTTGCTTTCTTGAAAAGGTTTTTTCTTATCTGAGATAAAGGCTAAACCTTTCCGCAAGGGGAAGGTCAAGGGGGAATTTTGAATATTAGTGAAATCGCAACCAAAACCGGTTTGACGACAAAAGCAATCCGTTTTTATGAGGAAAAAGATCTGATAACCCCACCTCATCGGGGTGAAAATGGCTATCGATACTATTTACCACAACATATCGAAGAATTAACACTGTTAAAGCAAGCTCGTGAAGTCGGGTTTAGTTTAGAAGAGTGTCGTTCATTGCTGATGTTATTACGTAATCCCTCACGTCACAGTGCTGATGTGAAAGAGGCAACCTTAAAGAAAGTGGCTGAGATAGAGAAAACCATTAACGAATTAAATGCCATTCGTCAACGGCTTCTCTTATTAGCAAATGAATGCCCTGGCGATGATGGGGCGGAATGCCCAATCATCAATCATCTTTCTGGTTGTTGTCATCATCAATAACAGCAGCATGCTGTGTTGATGATGCCGAGCGAGTGGTGGGAGAAAATGAGGTGACGTGCAAGGTGATACCATCAATAGCAATCACTTTGACTGTATCACCTGCTTTTAATGGCGTGTCAGAATAGACTCGCCAACTCCCATCAGCAAGCTTTATGCGACTAAAACCATTTTCAGTATCCGATAACAAAACTGCTTTTATACCAATAAGTTGGTGGCTTTTTTGGTTTAGGTTTTCTGCTTCTTTGGATAACTTTTTGCGTTTAAGCCAGATACGCCAAAGGATTGCACTAATAACGGTGAGTAATGCAAATAGAATACCTTGAATGGGCCAACCAATAGGTAAGATCCATGCGATTAATGCAACACATAATGCGGCCATACCAGACCATAGTAAGTAGCCTGCAGTGCCCAGCATTTCGGCGATTAATAGTAAGACACCAAGACAAAGCCAGAAAAGTGCTGGCTGAGCACTAATCCATTCAATCATAATTAATTGCTCTTGTTACCTGAGTCACTTTTTTTGGTATTTAATAATTCTGAAATACCACCAATTGCACCCATTAAGTTACTGGCTTCTAATGGCATCATTACAACTTTGCTGTTATCGGCAGAACCAATTTGTGACAGGGCATCGGTATACTTTTGTGCAATAAAGTAGTTAATGGCTTGCATATCCCCTTTAGCGATAGCTTCTGATACCATTTGCGTCGCTTTTGCTTCCGCTTCTGCTGCACGCTCACGGGCTTCGGCTTGTAAGAAAGCAGACTGACGTTCACCTTCTGCTTTTAAGATTTGCCCTTGTTTTTCACCTTCCGCTTTTAAGATTGCCGCTTGACGGATACCTTCTGCTTCTAGAATATCAGCACGCTTAGTACGCTCAGCTTTCATCTGCGCATTCATGGCTGAAATTAGCTCTTGTGGTGGGCGCACATCACGAATTTCAATACGGGTAATTTTAATACCCCATGGGTTAGTTGCATCATCAACAATCAGTAATAAACGGCTATTGATCTGATCACGTTGTGAAAGAATTTCATCCAGTTCCATAGAGCCTAACACAGTACGGATATTGGTTAGCGTTAGATTGATGATTGCAAGCTCTAGGTTATTCACCTCATAAGCAGCTTTTACTGGATCGATAACTTGAATAAAGCAGACCGCATCAATACTGACATTGGCGTTATCACGAGAAATCACTTCCTGAGAAGGGATATCTAATACTTGTTCCATCATATTAATACGACGACCAATACGGTCAATAAATGGAATAAGGAGTTGAAGGCCTGGAGCAAGGGTACGTGTATAACGTCCAAAACGCTCGACAGTCCACTGATAACCTTGTGGAACGGTTTTTACACCACTTAAAACTAAAATAATGGCGAATAAGATAATAATACCAATAACTATTTCCATGTATCTGTCCTTAGCCTGCTTTAATAAATAAAATGAATATTAATAAAGTAAAGAATACACCATTCGGCGATATTTAGATGCTAGATTATCATTAGTCCCTAAAGCAGATAAAATATCCATCAGGGTTTTCTTAACTTGTCCTTCACCGGCATTAAGATCTTTTTTCAGAAAATTAAATAGCAATTCAAGGGCTTCATCATTGCGCGACACTTCATGCAGTTTTAACGCCAGTTGAATAGCGAGTTCAGTATTGTCAGGTTGCTGATTAAAATTATCTTGTAATTGCTGAATTTCAGGTGTGTCGGCAGCTTGTTTTTGCAGTTCAATTTGAGCTAATAAACTGTGATAGTAGCTATCTTGATCTTGCAATGGAATTGCGGCTAATAATTCTTCTGCTTCATTATGTTTATTTAATGAAATTAAAGCACCTGCGAGGGCTAAGGTAATTTCACTGTTTTTGGGATCAATTTGGTGTGCTTCTTTTAACAGTGGTAATGCCTCGTCTGCTTTACCTTCTGCTAATAGTGCTGAAGCTTGCGCTGCTTTTAATTCTTCTGGTTTAGGTAAGATATTGGCAAGGATTTGGCGAATAGCTTCTTCAGGTTGTGGGCCTTGGAACCCATCGACAGGACGACCTTCTTGCAATATATAAACAGTTGGGATCGCTCTTAGACCAAATTGCGAGGCAATCATCTGTTCAACATCACAATCTAATTTAGCTAATACAAACTGATCAGCAAATTCAGCCGCTAGTTTATCCAACGTTGCCCCAAGCTCTGCACAATGAGGACTACGCTCTGAATAGAAGTACATCATGACCGGTTTTGTCATCGATTGTTCTATAACTTGCTGAATATTCGATTCATTTACATCAACAATATGTGCAGTTGCTAACATTAACTTATCCCTTTTTGAGAGTTTTAAATATAAATGCTGTTTATTACGCTATTTCATTAATAAATAAGGATGAATTTTGCAAAAATCAAGCCTTGTTACTTTGGCCGTTTAAGATCCTATCCATAAGTCTATCAGGGAGGAGTCGTTTTAACACTTTGACGGCATAAGTGAGTAAGGTCACAGGATAACGTAACTTAGGTCTTGGACTTTCTAAAGCATGGATTAGTTTTTTCACTACATCATCAGGTGTTAATGTGAAACGACTCGCAATCCCCGGATTTTTTACCGGTTTATCTTGTTGGGCTTGATTAACATTTTCAGTAAAGCGTGTTTTTATTGGACCCGGCTCAATTAAACTGACTTTTATCCCCGTAGAGGCAAGTTCCATTCTTAATGCATCAGACCAAGCTTCAACGGCATATTTACTCGCCGCATAAGCGCCTCGGCCGGGAGTAGAAATTAATCCCATTACCGAACTCGTCTGAATAATACGTCCTTCGCCATGAGGTAACATCGCCGGCAGTAACCCCATAGTAAGCTGATGTAAGCCAAAGAAATTAGTGGAAAATTGTTTTTCCATTTGCTGGCGACTAATCGCATTTAATGGACCATAAACCCCAAAACCACCATTATTAAATAATCCATATAAACGCCCATTAGTAAGGCGAATTACTTCTAATATGGCTTTTTCGATACTTTCTGCATCATCGAGATCAAGAAAAATAGGCTCAAACCCCAATGTTTCCATATGGTTAAGATCATCTTCTTTGCGACAAGCAGCCAGTACTCGATATCCTTTTTGCTTGAGTGTTTTTGCCGCACACAGTCCAATCCCACTAGAACTTCCTGTAATCAATACCGTTTTTTGCATAATTTTACAATTAATCTCATTTAATCTAGGTTAACTACTGTCACAATAGTTTAACGTGTTAGGTAAGGGGATAGGGTTTTATCCATCCATTGAGCAATAAAAGGCTGAGCCGCTTCATTTGGGTGAATGCTGTCGTTTTGCATCCACTCAGGTTTATCTGCTATTTGCTCCATATAAAATGGGATAAGCTCAAGAGCATTGTCTTTCGCCAATTGTGGGTAAATCGCAGAAAAAGATTGCGTATAGCGTTTACCATAATTAGGCGAAATCATAATTTGCATAAAGAGTGGCGTTGCTCCCGCTTCTTTTACTTGGGTAATGATGTTTTGCAACGCTTCTTTCGTTTGGGCTATAGGGTAGCCTTGTAAGCCATCATTTGCACCCAGTTCAATCAAAACCCAACGAGGTTGGTGCTGTTTTAATAAATCAGGGAGCCTATTTTGACCTTGAAATGCGGTTTCGCCACTGATGCTTGCATTCACGACATTTATTTCAGGATAAGTTAATTTCCACTTATCCGCGAGGCGTTGCGCCCATGCGCTTTCAATAGGAAGGCGATATCCGGCACTTAGGCTGTCACCAAAGATCAAAAAGGTATCAGCAGCGATAGACTTAAAGCTAAACATCATCATGACGATAAGGAAACAAGTATGTCGACGGAAAAGGTTCTTGAAGTTCATCAGTTAACCAAACAAGTAGGAGAAGGTGATAGTCAGATCTCTATATTGCAGGGTGTTGAGTTAGTTGTCGAGTCTGCACAGACAATTGCTTTAATTGGTGAGTCAGGATCGGGCAAATCTACACTTTTAGGTATTATTGCCGGATTAGATGATGGAGGCGCTGGTCGTGTGCAATTAATGGGACACGATCTGACCGAAATGAATGAAGAAGAGCGGGCAAAATTACGTGCACAACATGTCGGATTTGTTTTTCAATCTTTTATGCTAATTCCAACGTTAAATGCCTTAGAGAATGTGCAACTTCCTGCGTTATTAAAAGGTGAGTCAGAAAAACAGAGCCATACGCGAGCCGTTGATTTACTTAAACAATTGGGTTTGGGTGAGCGCTTGTATCATATGCCCGCACAACTTTCCGGTGGTGAGCAACAACGTGTTGCATTAGCAAGAGCTTTTTGTACCCAACCGGCGATCCTGTTTGCTGATGAGCCAACAGGTAATCTTGATCGAAAAACGGGAGATAAAATTGCCGATTTACTGTTTTCCCTTAATCGTGATTATGCCACAACATTAATTTTGGTCACCCACGATAATGAGCTTGCCGCTCGTTGTCAGCGAAGATTACGTCTTGTTGATGGGCAACTTAAGGAGGAGTCATGATCTGGCGTTGGTTTTGGCGTGAGTGGCGCTCGCCGGCTTTATTAATTGTTTGGCTCTCTTTAGTGCTGGCGGTGGCTTGTGTGCTGGCGTTAGGGCGTATTGGTGATCGCATTGATAAAAGTATTTATGCTCAAAGTCGTGATCTTATCGCCGGTGATTTAGTGCTACGCGCCTCGTATCCTGTTGATGAAAATTGGCTAGCTGAAGCTAAAAGAATGGGGCTAACACTTAGTCGTCAAATGCAATTTACCACCATGTCTTATGCCCCAGAAGGTGATACTCCTCAATTGGCGTTGGTAAAAGCCGCGGATAACTTATATCCACTCTATGGTGAGCTAGAAACTCAGCCCGCAGGGCTAAAAGCGGAGAAAGGCACGGCGTTAGTAGATGCAAGGTTACTGGCGCTTTTGGGTATCAAGGTTGGTGATAATATTGATGTCGGTGATGCCACTTTTACAATTAGCGGTGTATTAGTTCAAGAGCCTGACAGTGGTTTTAATCCTTTTCAAATTGCCCCGCGTATTTTAATTAATCTTGCTGATGTTGAAGCGACTGGTGCCGTTCAGCCGGGAAGCCGCTTAACTTACCGTTATATGTTTGCGGGTAATGAAGCATTAATTGATGAATACCAACAACGCTTTGATCCCTTATTAAAACCTGACCAGCGTTGGAATAGCTTAAAACAAGATAATGGTGCGCTATCTCAATCAATGGAGAGAGCAAAAAACTTTTTACTATTATCTGCATTATTAACACTATTATTGGCGATTTCTGCCGTCGCGGTTTCAATGACACATTATTGCCGTAGTCGACATACGCTAATTGCGGTATTAAAAACCTTAGGTGCCGATAATCATGCATTACGTAAATGGATTATAGGGCAGTGGGGGGTGATTATTGTTGCGGCTATCGTGGTCGGCTCACTGGTCGGTTGGGGCTTTGAATTAGTATTGTTGCAGATTTTAGCACCGGTATTACCAAAAAGTTTACCTGATGCGAGCTTTATGCCATGGCTATGGTCGGTTGGCTCTTTACTACTCATCGCGTTATTGACGGGGTTACGCCCTTATCATCAATTAATGTCAACGCAACCTTCCCGCGTGTTGAGAAGTGGTACTACGGCACCTAGTTGGCCACTACGTTATTATTTACCCATTGTTGCATTGATTGTTGTTGGCGCTTTAACTCTGTTTGCCGGAACGGGTATTTTATTGTGGTCTATTTTATTAGGTATCGTCGTCATTGCTTTCTTGCTCGGCGTGATTGGTTGGCTTGGATTATGGCTTTTAAAGCAATTTAAATTTAAGCAATTGAGTGCCCGTTTAGCGGTGACACGTTTATTACGCCAGCCTTTCCAAACCATGACGCAATTAGCCGCTTTTTCATTATCCTTTATGCTATTGACGCTATTGGTTTTGCTGCAAGGGGATTTATTGGAAAAATGGCAACAGCAGTTACCTGAAGATAGTCCTAACTATTTTTTGATTAATATGTCAAAGCCTCAGGTACAGCAGATTAATACATTATTAGCCACTTATCATGTGGCACCGACAGATGCTTATCCGGTTGTGTTAGCACGTTTAACAGCGATTAATGATCACAATGCGAAAGTGTGGGCAGATGCACGGGATGCGGGGAATAATACCGTACGAAGAGAGCTTAATTTAACGTGGCACAGTGAACTTCCTAAAGATAATGTTATTGTCGAAGGCTCATGGCCTCCCGTCGGTAATGGCGTTTCAATCGATCAGGGGGTTGCACAAAAGTTAGAAATAAAGCTGGGGGATGAGCTAACTTTTGTTGGTGATACTCGCGAGTTTAAATCTGTTGTCACCAGCATTCGCCATGTTGATTGGGAAAATATGCGACCAAATTTCTTCTTTATTTTCGCAGAAGAAGGGCTAAGCAATCAGCCTGAAAAATGGATGAGCAGTTTTTATTACAATGGTGATGGAAGTTTGATCACCGCATTAAATCGACAATTTCCTACGGTCAGTGTGCTAGATACGGGTGCATTAATTCAGCAAGTTCAGCAGATCTTACAGCAAGTCAGCCGAGCATTAGAAATTATGGTTGGATTAGTTATGCTGTGTGGGGCATTGCTATTAGTGGCACAAATTCAAGTCGGTATGACACAACGTCGTATCGAGTTGGTGGTTTATCGAACATTAGGCGCGAGTAAGTCACTATTAAGACGCACGCTTTGGGCGGAGTTTGCCTTATTAGGGTTAATGGCCGGTTTAGCTGCAGCGATAGGGGCTGAAGTTGCATTAGGGTTGTTGCAAAAATCGGTATTTAATTTCCCATGGCAACCACAATGGATGATGTGGATAGTTGTTCCCGCTCTTGCCGCCGTATTACTTTCACTTTGTGGTAGTATTTTAGGGGTTAGGCTATTACAAGATAAAGGCCAATATCGTCGTATTCAAGGGGAATAGTCGCCATTAGTTATCTAGTTATCATTAAATGAAGTAATACGTGATATTGAATTAAAAATGCTGATATTGAACGGATATCAGCATTTTTTTATCGGATGCTTATGGTGATACAGGCGATGATTTTTCAATATATACAGTTTGTGATGGGAAGGCGAAGTCAGCGCCATGTTGATGCACAATATCAATCATTTTTAAATAAACTTCTTGCTGCGCATCTAACCATTCTGCCCATACTGTGGTTTTGGTAAAACAGTACACCATAATATTTAATGATGAATCGGCGAATTGATTAAAATAGACCAATAAAGTTTGTTTGGTGTCGATTTTGTCGTTTTGTTGTAGCATTGTGCGGATATCTTCGACAATAACCCCAACTTTGTCCGAATCTTCATAGCGTAACCCTAATTCTGTTTCAATACGTCGATTGGTCATTCTGCCGGGGTTTTCAACACTAATGGAGGAAAATACTGAGTTCGGAATATATAACGGGCGATGATCAAAGGTCATTATCTTCGTGATACGCCAGCCAATCTCAACAACAGTTCCTTCGATATTGCGATCGGGTGAACGTACCCAATCACCAATGTTAAAAGGGCGATCAAAATAGAGCATAACACCTGAAAAAAGGTTACTCATAACGTCTTTACTTGCCATACCAATGGCAATACCGCCTAAGCCACCAAATGTCATTAAGCCCGATAAGCTCATGCCAAAATGCTCACCGAACAGTAAGATCATGATGACAAGAAGAGTGATTTTAAATATACGCGAAATAATACGGGCTGAGGTGGGATCACTGCCTTTTTTAATTTGTGATTTTTCTAATAAATTAATGAGTAAGAAAAATTTTCTCATTAGGATTAATGCGATAGCAAGATAGCTAAAGAAATTAATCATCTGAAAAGAGATAAAGTGTAGTTTAAAATCTACCACCGCCATTTCACAATATTGGCTTACAATAGCCACTAAACTACAAAGCAAAATAGCTTGGATGATGTGAATAATTATGTTTCTACGACGTTTTTTTTGTTTATCATGTAAAAAAGATATGGCAAGAAAGGCGATAAAACACGCCAAAGCTATGCCGATACCAATTGAGTATTTCATGATTAATTCTTCATTCATCTGCTCGATCTCTCCTCGCTAAAACCGCTTCTCTATAATATTGATTGGATTTCTAAACTAGATTTGCGGTTTTATTTTTATCTTGGCGCATTATGTTTTTCACTGGCATGTTGGAAGTTAGGATAAATTGGTGGGCGCATAAATAGTGTGATCACCAAAATAACTAAAACAGGGATAGTGAGAATTAAAAATGCAGGTGTGAAGCTGCCTGAAATATCCTTAATAGCCCCAGCAAAGAAGGGGGCTAAACAAGCCAATGTTGAGATCAGGTTCATCACCGAAAATAGTTCTAAATAAGGTGCGCGACCAAAATAGTTAGCCAGTAATACACTTGAGGCTAAGAAGGTCATACCATAACCGATCCCCACACAAAGGGTAAATAGCATTAGGTAGATCCAACTATTAGCCATACTCAGTGCTAATAGACCGATAATAATAATCGTTAAGCTGGCAATCAGTAATTTTTTGGGCTCTAACCATTCACCAATCGCCCCACCGGCTAATCGTGAGAATGCATTGATAAAAGCCATGGTGCTCAGTAGCGTTGCAGCAATAGTTTCACTAAAACCATTTTCAATAATATGTGCAACTGCAAAACTATTTACTGTGATCCCGCACCATAGAAAAGCGGTGTAAGTAGCAGCAATGACATAAAATTGCCATGTTCGTAAAGCATGACGTGCGGTCCATATCGCTTTGGTTTGATAAATACGTTTACTACTTTGTAATTGACTGATTTTTTTCGCATGCGCTTTTTCTGCTGAGCCTTCTCGTAATACTAAAATAGTCAGCAGGGTAATAATTGATAGAATAATAGCTGAAATAAGCCAATGCATACGCCATGTGTGCCAAAGATGTGTGGCTAAAAAATAGATCCAAGGGCCAGCAACCCCTCCCAATCCACCAATAGTAAAATAGACACCAAAAGCAAAAGACTGTTTTTCAAATAGACGCGATAGCACGTAAGTGCCCGGTACGGTTGCTAATAGTGTAAAACCTACCCCAAGTAAGGCGGTACCAAGAAAGTAGCGTGTGATGGTATTGGTTTCATATAGAAAATAGAATCCACTGACAAAAATAATCAGTCCAATGAGGAGTGTGAAGCGGACGTTTAATTTACGGATAAGTAAAGTGGGTAAAAAGCTCGCAAGTCCACAGGTTAAGCCCAATAAAGTAAAACCAAGGCCAGCTTGTGTCCAGTTCCACTCTAGTTCAGCTATCATACTAGGTAGAACCACACCTAAAGAGGTAAATGTTGTTGCGGTAGCGAGAAAGTACACTAAACCTAGCAGTATCAGTATGCTCCACTGATAGATAGGACCAAAATTTTGTTGCGTGACTGGCATCCTGACTCCATAGAACGGGTGCAGTATCCTGAATGTTCAGGAAAAAATAGCGAATAACTGGCCTTGTATTCACAGGCCAGTACATTTAAAGGCTATTATTCTCTAACTTTCTGAGTCGGACTGCTAGCTTAATTTTTCTAGCGCCCATTTAATCGGATATTGGTAGGCTTCATCGAGCAGGGGACTTAATGCACTTAAGGTCTTTTGCAGAGCTTGATGGTTATTATGTACTAAGTTGAGATGCCCTACTTTGCGGGCTGGACGCACTTCTTTTTCATACCAATGTAGATGAACTAAAGGTAATGATAGCCATTTGGTGTCGATCTCCGTTCCAATAAGATTAACCATTACCGCCGATTGGCAAACATTAGGTTTGGGCATCGGTAAATCAAGAATAGCACGTAAGTGAAGTTCAAACTGGCTAATAGAAGCACCATTTTGTGTCCAGTGACCACTGTTGTGGACGCGAGGTGCGAGTTCATTAATCAGTAATTTATCACCGACAATAAAGCATTCCATGGCCATTACACCGATATAATTTAGTTTATTGAGGATCTTGCTAAGCATATCCTCTGCTAATTGTTGTAATGCCTCGGGAGGATTTGGTAGCGCAACACTCATGCGTAAAATGCCATCTTGATGAAGATTGTGAGTGAGTGGATAAAAAACACAATCCCCCTGACGATTTCTTGCACCAACTAAAGAGACTTCTCCAGAGAAAGGAATACCTTGTTCGACAATACATTCACCATATATTTCGGCTGGTAATTGTTGTTCGTCACCTGGGTGTATCCGCCATTGACCTCGTCCGTCGTAACCACCAACACGGCGTTTAACGATAATAAACTCCCCTAGCTGATTGAATAGCTCAGGCCATTGCTCAGCCGAAGTTAATGGTTGCCAAGGTGCCGTCGCTAAATGAAGCTCATCAAGGAGTTGTTTTTGTGGTAAGCGATCTGCGAGTAATGGAAAAATATCTCGGTTAATAAAGTTAGCATGGTGCTCTAACTCATTGGTTAATGCGGTTTCCGGCCAACGTTCAATTTCTGCGGTAATAATACTCTTTTGATAAGGTACCGCTTCGGGTTCAGCATCAAGCCCCACGGGATATACCGCAATACCTAATGGCTCACCCGCTTGACGTAACATTCGACCTAACTGTCCATTACCAAGAACACAAACCGGCTTCATAGCGCCTCCCTTGGATCAGGGTGATTAAGGACTTCTTGTGTCTGTGTTGCTCGCCATTGTGTTAATGCATTAAAAATATCAGCAGAGTGTAATGCTAAAATTTGTGCGGCGAGTAGCGCGGCATTAGCAGCCCCCGCTTTACCAATAGCCAGTGTGCCAACGGGAATACCTTTCGGCATTTGTACAATAGAATAAAGGCTATCAACACCACTTAATGCAGCACTTTGTACAGGAACCCCTAATACAGGAACTAAGGTTTTGGCTGCCAACATCCCCGGTAAATGTGCAGCACCGCCAGCACCCGCAATAATCACGTCAAAACCATTCTCTTTGGCCTGTTCTGCGAAACGAAATAATTTATCCGGTGTTCGGTGTGCGGAAACAATTTCAACATGGTAAGGAAGTTGTAACGTGTCTAGGACTTCTGCGGCATGACACATTGTCGCCCAGTCACTTTTCGAACCCATCACAATGGCGATACGAGGGGATGAGGTATTGAGACCAACTTGAGAAGACATTACTTAACTGCTCCTGTAAGCATAAACGGATATAGCCAGAGAAACTGAGCATGATAGTATCACGCTAATACGTCAAGGAAAACGTTTGCGTAAAGAAAAATATGCTACAATAGCCGAAAAAGTATCATCTATTTAAAATGGAAATTGGATCAGTTCGATTTTATCTGAGGTGACTTTAAACATTGAGCCTTCCGTATGCCAAGCTCCTAATACACCTCGATAATGTGGTTTCCCATCAATGTCGACGGTGTGGATCGCGGGTCGATGAGTATGACCGTGGATCATCCATTGGGTATTAAATTGTTTAAAGGTATTGATAACGGCTTGAGCATTAACGTCCATTATCGCTTCAGATTTGTATTGGTTGCTACTTTGACTACGAGAGCGCATTTTTTTAGCAATACGTAATCGAATGGTCAGAGGAAGGAGTAGGAATAAGCGTTGAATAAACTTATTGTGGACTTTTTTACGATAGCGTTGATAGGCTTCATCATCGGTGCAAAGCGTATCACCATGTAAGATTAAAATGCGATGTTGCTCTATCTCAAGCACTTTTTCTTGTGGTAGCAGTGTCATTCCGCTCTCTTTTGCAAAGCGAGAGCCGATTAAGAAATCGCGGTTACCATGAATAAAATAGCAGGGCACTCCCGCATTTTTTAATGCCATTAATGCTTGGGCTATGCGCTGATGTAGTGGATTAGGATCATCATCACCAATCCAAAAATCAAAGAAATCGCCCAAAATATAAAGTGCATTTGCGTGGATCGCTTGCTCTTGTAAAAAGCGAAGAAAACCGGCAGTAATTGCCGGTTCGTGCTCACTTAAATGCAGATCTGCAATAAACAGGGTGCACATAAAAAGCGCTACTTATTCGCTAACAGTAACACTGTTAATGATAATATCTTCACGAGGAACATCTTGGTGGAAACCACTGCGACCAGTAGAAACGGCTTTGATTTTGTCTACAACATCCATCCCTTCAACAACTTCAGCAAATACACAATATCCCCAACCATTGGCATTTTCTGCACGGAAGTTTAAGAAGTCGTTATCTGCTACGTTGATAAAGAATTGTGCTGTTGCAGAATGTGGATCGTTGGTACGAGCCATCGCTAATGTACCACGATTATTGGCAAGACCGTTGTTTGCTTCGTTTCTTACCGGGGCTTTAGTTTCTTTTTGCTTCATACCAGGTTCAAAACCACCACCTTGGATCATAAAACCATTAATAACACGGTGGAAGATAGTGTTATCGTAGAACCCTTCTTTACAGTAATCTAAAAAATTTTCTACGGTTGCAGGTGCTTTATCTGCAAATGTTTTAATCACGATATCGCCGTAATTGGTATGAAAAGTAACCATATTCAGATCCTAGTATAATTTTAGTTTTACCCAGATGTGGGCTGAAACAATAGACCGTTTTTTTATACCACAGTTACCTTATTTAGTCAGTATTCATCTTTTGTTCATGGCGACTTTCAGGCTAAAAAGCGCGAAAATAGTAATAGAAAACATTTTTCGCCAATTATTTCACCAATAAACTCAATTTGGCGCCTTACTGTTAACGATTGAACAGTGAAAATAAACGCAGAGCAGAGTAATATAAGAGACTATTAATTGGATTACCTTTGAGTTTAGGCATTAAAACCCTTATAAAGGTAATGTTATGTGGTTATTTTTATCGCTGTAGTCGTTATTTTATATACATAAATACGTAATCAACACGTACAGTTAAAAATGGGAACGTCCTCTGATGCTAAAGATTTTTAATACTCTTACTCGACAAAAAGAAGAATTTAAACCTATCCATAAAGGAAAAATAGGTATGTACGTGTGTGGCATCACTATTTATGATTTATGTCATATTGGTCATGGACGTACATTTGTGGCATTTGATGCCATAACCCGCTATTTACGTTATTTAGGGTATGATGTGAATTATGTGCGCAATGTCACCGATGTGGATGATAAAATCATCAAGCGTGCGATTGAAAATAATGAAACTTGCGAACAATTAACGACACGTATGTTAGCGGAAATGCATAAAGATTTTGATGCATTGAATATCTTACGCCCTGATTCAGAGCCACGAGCCACACATCATATTGCAGAAATTATTGCTCTTACCGAGACATTAATTAAACGTGGTCATGCTTATGTAGCAGAAAATGGTGATGTGATGTTTGCCATTGATACCGATCCGGATTATGGCTTGCTTTCTCGTCAAGATTTAGAGCAACTACAAGCAGGGGCTCGGGTTGAAGTCGCTAACGTAAAACGCAATCCTATGGATTTCGTGCTTTGGAAAATGTCAAAACCCGGTGAACCAAGTTGGACATCACCATGGGGAGAAGGGCGACCAGGCTGGCATATTGAATGTTCAGCCATGAATGGTAAAGAATTAGGTCATCATTTTGATATTCATGGCGGTGGTTCAGATTTAATGTTCCCGCATCATGAAAATGAAATTGCACAATCAACCTGCGCTCATGATGGTCCTTATGTTAATTATTGGATGCATTCCGGTATGGTGATGGTAGACAAAGAAAAAATGTCTAAATCACTGAATAACTTTTTTACTATTCGTGATGTTCTTGCCTATTACGATGCTGAAACGGTACGTTATTTCTTATTATCAGGACACTATCGTAGCCAACTAAATTATACCGAAGAGAACTTAAAACAGGCGCGTACCGCATTAGAGCGTTTATATACTTCTTTACGTGGCACTGATGCAAATGCTCAACCTGCTGGTGGTGAAGCGTTCGAAGCGCAGTTTATTGAAGCAATGAACGATGATTTCAATACACCAGAAGCCTATTCTGTGTTATTTGATTTAGCCCGCGAAGTGAATCGCTTAAAAACCGTCAATATGGAGGCGGCTAATGGTTTAGCAGCGGTGTTGCGTAAATTGGCCAAAGTATTAGGCCTATTAGAGCAACAACCAGAACACTTCTTACAAAGTGGTGCGCAAGCAGACGATGCTGATGAAGTAGAAAAAATTGAAGCGTTAATTCAACAACGTAATGATGCTCGTAAGAATAAAGATTGGGCAGCTGCGGATGCCGCTCGTGATGCTTTAACAGCAATGGGGATTGTATTAGAAGATGGCCCACAAGGTACAACATGGCGTCGTAATAGCTAATATTGCTACCTATTGATAAAGCAATAAAGTCAAAAATATCGGGTAATTATTATCCGATATTTTTTTTAGATTTTTAGTGGCGTTAATTCAACTTCGGTCATCATTCTTGCCAATTGTTCTCGATCAGTTATTCCAACATTAGTTTGACTGACGGCAAGAGCTGAAATTGCTGTAGCAAGACGTAAGGTATGTTCACTGGTTTGCCTCATCATCAAACCATAAATCAACCCACCTACCATAGAGTCACCGGCACCTACCGTGCTGACCACATCACATTTAGGCGGTTTTGCCATCCACGCACCAGAGGCGTTAACCCACATAGCGCCTTGTTCACCTAACGAGATAACAACATGAGCAATACCTTGCTGGCGTAATTCATGGGCAGCTTGTACTACGTCAGAGAGTTCAGGTAAGGGTCTACCTGCCCAAATTTCTAGTTCATGATGATTGGGTTTTACTAACCAAGGTAACGCTTTTAACCCCGCGACAAATGCTTCTCTGCTACTATCAAAAATAAGGCACATACATTCGCTACGTAGTCGCTTCATCCAAGCAGTAAAATCATTTAAATCAATACTTGGTGGTACACTTCCACTGACACAAATCATATCAAATTGACCCGCCCAGCTGAGTGTGTCATTTACAAAACGAGTCCAATCTTGTTTAGTGATTTCAAACCCTGAAAAGTTAAAATCAGTTACTTTACCGCTGGGTTCAGTGAGTTTGACATTGATACGTGTGCGACCTTCAACCATTTGGAAGCGATTAGCAATCCCGGCTTCACTAAACTCTTTTTGAAAGCCATCTTGATTCTCTTTACCTAAAAAACCGCCAACAGTGACATCAATACCAAGGCTTTTTAATACTTTGGCTACATTGATACCTTTACCGGCAGCATGAAATCCCGCCGTTGTTACTCGGTTAACTTCACCCAATTCAATAGGGGTACTTAATCCTACAAGATCATAAGCAGGATTTAATGTAATGGTAGCGACTCGACGTCTCATGCTTGTACCTTACCTGTAGTAAAATCATAGGTATCACTTTTCTGTTGCAAGAAAAGCAGAGAGACACCTTGGATTGGTAGGTTAAACATAAGAACTCCTATTAGATTAAGGATCAAATACAACATAAAAATTAAAAATAACGCTTCATACTTTATTATCAGGCTGAATCGTTTCAAACTATAATGTCTAATTTAGTATAAACAATGTTCTTTTGCCTAATAAAACAAAGGAAAAGTTAGATCTAAATCACGTTTTAGCATATTAAAGCGATTATTAATACGTAAAAATCATCCAACGGAATAAGGTTGCTGAAATTCTTACTACTAGCAGACTAAGTATTATTTATATAAAAAATAATAGGTTATGTAATCAATATTTAACTTATTCTTTATCAAAGCGTTAATGTGCTGAAGCGAGATAAAGTATTATCACTGATATGAATAGCAAAAATAATAACCTACTATTATTATCTTAAATTGATGCAATTAAATCAATTTAAAATCAATGGATTAGTCCACTAATTTTACAGGCTCAAATAAAAGCTCGAAAAATAGCGTGTTTAGTAAAAAAAGGGTAGAAAGATAAAAAAAGCGTTACTAAAGAGTAACGCTTGAGTAACGAGTATGATTAGCTGAACTAGTTGCTGACAGTGACAGCAAACTCACCGAGTGTGACGACTTTACCGGCAGTAATTTTACAGCGTTTACGTGTTTCTACTTCACCATCAACGCAAACGAGGCCTTCAGCAATAATATTTTTTGCAGCGGCTCCGCTTTCTGTCCAACCTTGGAGTTTTAATAGATCACACAGTTCTACATAGGGGTGACCATCTAATTGAAATGTTTCCATTGATTAATTATTTCCTATATCAGGATCGTGATATTCTTCGCAGGCTTGCAACGTATTTTGAATCAAAGTCGCTACAGTCATTGGACCTACACCACCCGGAACAGGAGAGATCCACCCCGCGCGTTGAGAGGCTTGTGCGAAATCAACATCACCAACCACTTTACCGTTTTCAAGGCGATTAATACCGACATCAATGACAATAGCGCCAGGTTTTATCCATTCACCAGGAATAAAGTTAGGTTTACCAACTGCCACAACCACCAAATCAGCATGTTCAACATGAAAACGTAAGTCTTTAGTAAAACGATGAGTGACAGTCGTTGTACAGCCTGCAAGCAGTAGCTCTAAACTCATTGGGCGACCAACAATATTTGAAGCACCAATAATTACCGCATTTAAGCCATTCATTGGAATATTGCAACGCTCTAAGAGTGTGACAATACCACGAGGGGTGCAAGGACGTAGCTTAGGTGCACGTTGGCACAACCGACCAATATTGTAAGGATGGAAGCCATCAACATCTTTATCAGGATGAATACGTTCTAATACTTTGACGTTATCAATTCCCGCAGGTAAAGGGAGCTGCACTAAAATACCATCAATAGTATTATCTTCATTTAGAGTATCAATGAGATTGAGTAAATCTGCTTCACTTGTAGTATCCGGTAGATCGTAAGAGCGAGAGATAAATCCTACCTCATCACAAGCTTTACGTTTACTAGCAACATAGATTTGCGATGCAGGGTTATCACCGACTAAAATAACCGCTAAACCCGGTGCACGTTTTCCTATCTTAATACGTTGTTTTACTTTTTCTGCCACTTCACTTCTGATGGTCTGCGCAATCGTTTTCCCATCTATAATTCTTGCTGACATCTATACATCCAAATTATTCAATTATGGTATTGCTCTATTTTGTCAGATCATAAGCAATCTGTCAGTTGATTACTTACCATATTTTAACCATCTAGTTTGATTTTGTGGAAAAATCGTTGACTCTCAGAATGTTGAAAGTATAATTCACACCCGTTATCAGCATAAATGCTAACGTCTATTTCCCCTCTAGGCGCCCTTAGCTCAGTTGGATAGAGCAACGGCCTTCTAAGCCGTAGGTCACAGGTTCGAATCCTGTAGGGCGTACCATTTAAAATCAACACCTTATGCGATTTTTAAAAAATCTGCGAGATATGCGGGTCAAGTAACAGGTCAAGTTAGCATTACCATTTTTCGCTTCTAACCCACTCTTCATAGACATGTTCAGGCCAACCTAAAAATGTACCGCCTTTCGTTTTTTGTGGTCTTGGAAACTCCTTTCTCTTTGCATACATTCTCCATAACGTAGTTTTACTTTTCTCTGTCAATTAAATTGGGCTGTGTTGATAACAGTATTGAAACGCCACTTGACGTTAATAAACAGTCACTTATTTGGAACGACTCTGCAGTTATAGAGGACGGTTCTATTCTCGTGAAAATGCGTGAGATAGAAGAAGCACAGAAAGCGGAAAAAATGCAGTCAGAAAGAAGAGGAAGAAAGCTAAGATAGCATAAATAACATTCATTCATATTAATATAAAAAGATAATCACAATATAATAAATCTTTATATTGTGATTATCAATTATTCTAAAAATTAGACACCAAAGTTAAAAGTGAGAACAGCCTCCCCGATAAAATCTAAACCATTAGATAAATCTATTCCTTTTTAGAGGATAAATAACAAAGCAATATTATATAATACACCTTCTGTTTATTTATTTAATGTTAAAAGAATATGTATTTTTAATATGTCTAATTAAGACTTTCTTAAAGTGAGTTTATTTTACTATCCGATATTCTTTAAAAGAAAGAATTAAAAATAGAGTGTTAACTTAGATGTGGTAAGTGTGGGTTTTATATTGATTAAATAAGACGTGTAATTAGATACTCTTATTTTGATGGTTTTATATTGCCATATAAATATAATTAAATTAACAAAATTTAGAACACTTATCTTTAATAAAATCCTCTTCTTTATTTTTTGCTTGCTATAAGCCCTTGTGATGGTTAAATAGAATTGTAAATTTTTGTTTAATTATCATAAGGGCTTTTTGATGAAAAAAATATTTATGGTTGCCGTTATATCTTCCTTATTAGTTGGCTGTAAGGTTGATTTAGAAACGAAAATAAATACAGATAACTTATTGTCTAGTGAGCAAAATATTGTTAAAGGAGATATTAATTTCGAAGTCTCTTCATGTAATGATTTTGAAGACTCAAGGAAAGAGTCTAAATCATTGATAGAATTAAAAAATAAAGTTCCTGAGATTTTCAGAGATGCGGAATATGTTGAATGTTATAAGCAAAAACTTAATTCATTCGCCCATTTCTCAATACCTGTTGGTGTTGGCAAGGTTGAAGACGGCCAAAACACTGTTGATACGGATCTAATGGTCTTCTCTTACAAAGAGATATTGGCGGGGGTTTATGCTTCAGAAGGGGTAATTAAAAGGATCAAGCAAGCAGAAAAAAATTCACATCAAAAGATGGATTTTAGTATCAGCATTATTCTTATGCCCGGTAACGTGAAAATGGATAAGGTAGTTGCGTTAGGCGTGACATTTACAGGAGATACATCTAAAAATGATCCAGTATTAATAAGCAGAATTAAATTTGGCAATAAACCACTGACTTTTAAATTATCAGATGTGTCAGTAAACCAATTAATGCAATACGGTATGGTTCCATTCTTAGTAACTCCTGAATATTTCACACTATATAAGTAACAGATATATCATCATATTAAAGCCCTTTAACGGTGAGTTGGGGCTTAATTATGATGAGTAAATAGTTAGTCATTGACAAGTTGGCATTGGAATTAAAATAGTTTTTGGACACCTTAGAAAACCCATAAAGACGGTCTAAAAAATTGATATACAGAACATCAATAACGCACTGTGCACTGATAACGGGTTATTAGTCGCCAATCAATGAGGTAAAAATCTTCTGATAAATTGTACGTACAAGGCTCTGTTTTTTCAGGTTATAATCTTGAGTCGTCTTTACATTATGCTTAGCAAGCTGTTTAATCGCCGCATAATTGGCTAAATCATCAGGATGTGTAGTTAACCATTGCTTGAATAATAGGTGGCGCCAATGTTCGGGACAATTTTTTCCAAATACATGTAAGTTAACCATCGGATTACTCAGTTTAAGCATACGGTGCTGATACCATGAAGGCTCACGAATAATGAGTTCATAGCCCAATGCTTCTAATTGAGGAATATAAGATGATTCATCTTTAGGATTTTCTATAATTAAATCGATATCGATTATTGGCTTAGCAGCCAATCCTGCAACCGCAGTAGATCCTATGTGCTCAATTGATAATGCTATATCTGACAATGCATTCTGAATTAACGATTTTTGTTCATTAAATTGTATAAGCCAATTAGGATTATGGGGGACAATTTCAATGTGTATTTGGGCCGGTTTCCCTTTAACCCAAGGGTTTTCCGTCGGATCACCTTCTTCAAAAGTGCAAATATCCATTTTTTGTTGTGGTGTAAATTGATCTTTAAACATGACAATATCTAATCCCATAAAATATCAAAATTAACATGTTAGGTAATGATGTTACTATTATCACTTTTACCTAAGAGCTGTAAATCGATAGTTTATTAATATTGACATAAAAAGATAATCACAATACAAAAATTAATTTCATTATATTGTGATTATCAATTATTTTTTAGGTTTAGACACCAAAGTTAAAAGTGAGAACAGCCTCGCCGATAAAATCTAATCCGTTAGAAATATCTATGCCTTTTTTATTTAATGAATCTTTAGATAAAATAAATGCAGAAGATGCTTTCCCTGCTGAAATGCTGGTAGAAAAAATCTGACCTGGCATTAAATCTAAACTATTTTTATCTACATTTTCTTGTTGTTTTGTCGTCCAACCATTAGTGACTTCTTTAACTATAACAGTTTTATTATCTGAAAAACCTACCGTTGCATCATTTGCCCGGCTAATAAATGCGGGTTTTCCGTCTACAGTCACATTGTACCAAACGAATAGTATTCCCCCCACGGAAGTGTCTACCTGGTCTTTATTAACCAGGTGAAATATCCCACTAGCTTTAGTTTTACTGGTTTGATCAAGATCAAGCTGACTGTTTACATAAGTATCAGTGGCTTTAAATGTAAGATAAGTGTTTGCATCGCATTCAATAGTGACGTTAGTCGAGGTTGTATTATGAGGATATATATAATTTGATGATTTAGGGATCAACGATGGACTAATTTTACCTAAATCAAAAATAACATCACTTTGTGTTGCGCCATTAATAGTACAAGTTGGTGGTTTGATATCACCATTGATTTTCAAATTAGCGATAGGCGTTTTAGCCAATACTGGCGTTGATATTACAGTCAGCATAACAAGACTGAGTAATGTTTTTTTCATATAATTATTCCTTTTTATAAAGTAGACAACAAACTAATATACATATGATACACCTTTTATTTATTTAATTAATAATGAGTAAGTATATATTTCTAATTTCTCTAATTAAGACTTTCTTAATTTGATGTTATTTTAATAGTAGATTTCATTTAAATAATTTAAGTTGGGCTTTTTATTTTTAATAGGTTGGATGTGGCAGTGAAATTATGATAAATAACGTATCTTATTTTGATTTTCTTATTTGAACTCTATGATCTTCCTGTCAACATTTAATTAAATTAATAATTCATTTAAATAGAACTCAATAATAAGTATTTATTATAGGCATAATAGATAGCGACATTATGCCACAATAATGTATAACTCATATATGATTTGACGTATGTGTTTTGTGGGGGTATTTTTAAGCTAAAGATCGTAAAGGGGGATACATGAAACCATTACAACTGTTTAAAATTTTAGGTGATCAAACCAGACTAGATATCGTATTGCTTTTAAAAGCATCTGGTGAGCTATGTGTTTGTGATATCTATACTGCCTTAAATTTATCGCAACCCAAGACATCTCGACACTTAGCTATGCTGAGAGAGTCGGGTCTTTTGCTCGATTCGAAGCAAGGCAAATGGGTTCATTATCGATTATCTCCTGCATTATTGCCGTGGGTGAAAAGTATCATTGATATAACTTACACCACAGAGAAAAATAGAGTTGCAGATTTACTCAAGATCTTAGAGAAAAAAGAGTCTGGTCATCGTTGTTCTGTGTAAAAAATTTAACTAAATATATTCGAAAAAACATATATGATTGGGTGTGTGTGAATGCACCTTTTAAACGAGGTTGTTATGTTTGTTGCTGCATTAATTTTTGTTTTAACGATCACCTTGGTTATCTGGCAGCCGAAAGGGTTGGGTATTGGTTGGAGTGCAACGGCCGGCGCTATATTGGCACTCCTTTTTGGTGTGATCAGTTTTCAAGATATTCCGACTGTTTGGAACATTGTGTGGAATGCCACAGCGACATTTGTTGCAGTAATTATTATTAGCCTACTTTTAGATGAAAGTGGCTTTTTTGAATGGGCGGCATTACATGTTGCCAAGTGGGGGGGTGGGAAAGGAAGATTACTATTCAGTTATATCGTGCTACTTGGTGCAATGGTTGCTGCTTTATTTGCTAATGATGGTGCAGCATTGATACTAACGCCTATTGTGATTGCGATGTTACTTGCACTTGGTTTCAACAAAGGTACGACATTAGCCTTTGTTATGGCTGCCGGGTTTATCGCAGACACAGCGAGCTTGCCGCTGATTGTTTCGAACCTCGTGAATATCGTTTCTGCGGACTTCTTTAATATTGGATTTACTGAATATGCATCAATTATGGTGCCAGTCGATATTGCGGGAATTGTTGCAACGCTTGTGATGCTACATTGGTTTTTCCGTAAAGATATTCCTAACCAATATGATGTTAAAAAACTGAGTGAGCCAGCTTTAGCCATTAAGGATATGACTACGTTTAAAGCAGGTTGGCTTGTATTGTTGTTATTGCTCATTGGTTTTTTTATTTTAGAGCCATTAGGCATTCCTGTTAGTGCAATAGCGGCAATTGGCGCTTTAATTCTTTGGGTAATTGCAGCCAAAGGCCGTACGATTAATACTAAAAAAGTGTTGCGTGGCGCACCGTGGCAAATCGTCATTTTCTCTTTAGGTATGTACTTGGTTGTTTATGGTTTAAGAAATGCAGGATTAACTGATTATCTTTCTGAAATACTTAATTACCTTGCTGATAAAGGGTTATGGATAGCAACAATTGGTACGGGATTTATTACCGCCTTTTTATCATCAATAATGAATAATATGCCAACGGTATTAATTGGTGCTCTATCCATTGAAGGAAGTGACGCGACAGGGGTAATTCAACAAGCGATGATTTATGCCAATGTGATTGGTGCTGATTTGGGGCCAAAAATTACACCAATAGGTAGCTTGGCAACATTATTGTGGCTACATGTTTTATCACAAAAAAATATGACGATCACATGGGGATATTATTTCAAAACAGGGATCATCATGACTATCCCTGTGCTCATTGTCACACTCGTTGCTTTAGTGCTTCGGCTTTCACTGTTTAATTAAGAGCAACACAGTGACTATCACCTGTTAAATTGTGACGTTTTGCTCTATCAACTTGTTTTGATTCGTAATAGTGGCGTTGCCAAATGATAAATAATCATCGGTTCAACGCCACTTATTAAATATAGTATTTTTAGATCTCAATTATTTTTGTACCAATCAATGTCGCTTTTCCACCAACTTGAACGCGAGTGACGTTTTTTGCTGTCGAATCAATAAATACGTCAATTAAAGAAGAGCATTGCATTGCTCTACCTTGTTCGAACAAAAATTGCCTTTTGTTTGGCAAAAGGTGATGAACAAGATAACACCCTAAAGCACCGCTCGAGCTACCTGTGGCTGATTCTTCGTTAATGCCATAGCGTGGTGCAAAGTTTCGGCAGTGGGCAGTAATATTTTGATCATGACTAAGTTCAAAGATATGAAAGCCGATAGTATCAAATTTATGGCTTAAAGCAGCGATAGCTTGATAGTCAGGCTGTAAGGCATCTAAATAGCCAAATTGTACGGGAACAAAAATATCGTTTAATCCTGTTGAGACAATCTCTATTGGTAAATCTGTCTTTTCTATCACTTCAGGTAGAATGCCCAGCGCCTTTGCGACATCGTTAACACAAGGCCCCTTACGGGTAATAGGAAGCGTTTGTTCCATCACAATATTATCGTGATTAATGGTAACGGTTAAAATTCCTGCCTTGGTTTTTTGGCTATAATCGCCAGGTTTGAGTAACTTAAGCGATGACAGAGTGAAAAAAACCGCTAATGTTGCATGCCCACAAAAATCAACTTCTCCTTCAGCAGTAAAAAAATCTACTTTAAAATCAGTGTCATCACCCGAATAGACAAATGCCGTTTCAGAAAATCCAACTTGTTGAGCAATGGCGATTTTTTGTTCTGTCGTTAGCTTGGGAGGATTGAGGACGACTCCGGCAGGGTTGCCACCGCAATGATCACGAGTAAATGAGTTTACCAAGTATACCTTGATACTGTTTTTCATTGATTGTGCGACTTGATTTTGCATTTACTCACCGTGTTTGAGGCTAACCGATTGATTTATAGTTGTTAAATAATGGGATAGCAGTACTTAATAGATAATTAATTTTGATGATGGGTAGGGCGTTATTTCTTAAGCAATTTGAATTATATAAATATCTAGTCTGAAAGAACAACACACTATTGAAATAAGCATCAATACGCATCTCTAAAATAGAGGAAAAGATTAACATTATTCCAACGTTATTTAGTTGCCCGAATATTCTTTGATCAAAAAGTGCGTTAATAGATGAAATTATATTAACACCGCTATGATAAAAATCGTCATGATAATAGCTTTTTTAGTGAAAAATTTTGTATCAATGGTTATTTTTCTATCAGTTATTATGAACTTGATTTATATAAACCTAATGAAAATATTAACTTTTTTATTAAAAAAAATATTTCAATCCAATAATGCTTTAAATATTAGTATCTTAAATCAATTGATTACATTTTGAATATATTAGCTCATCTATATACTATTCACCAAAAAAATAATCACAACTAGTTTACTATTGCGTTACAAATAGAATAAAATGCCGTGATTATATAATGATAATTATTCACTGCATGAAAGGAATTGTTTCGAAATGGCAATAAGTAGAAGAAAATTTATTCTTGGTGGCACAGTGGTTGCTGTTGCTGCAGGCGCTGGGATTTTAACACCTATGTTAACGCGAGAAGGGCGTTTTGTTCCTGGTACGCCGAGACATGGTTTTGTTGAGGGAACTGGCGGTCCATTACCGAAACAAGATGATGTTGTTGTAATTGGTGCGGGTATTTTAGGTATCATGACCGCGATTAACCTGGCTGAGCGTGGTTTATCTGTCACTATCGTTGAAAAAGGAAATATTGCCGGCGAACAATCATCGCGATTCTATGGTCAAGCTATTAGCTATAAAATGCCAGATGAAACCTTCTTATTACATCACCTCGGGAAGCACCGCTGGCGTGAAATGAACGCTAAAGTTGGTATTGATACCACTTATCGTACACAAGGTCGTGTAGAAGTTCCTTTAGATGAAGAAGATTTAGAAAACGTAAGAAAATGGATTGATGCTAAAAGCAAAGATGTTGGCTCAGACATTCCATTTAGAACAAAAATGATTGAAGGCGCTGAGTTAAAACAACGTTTACGTGGCGCTACCACTGATTGGAAAATTGCTGGTTTCGAAGAAGACTCAGGAAGCTTTGATCCTGAAGTTGCGACTTTTGTGATGGCAGAATATGCCAAAAAAATGGGTATCAAAATTTTCACCAACTGTGCAGCCCGTGGTTTAGAAACGCAAGCTGGTGTTATTTCTGATGTTGTAACAGAAAAAGGACCAATTAAAACCTCTCGTGTTGTTGTCGCCGGTGGTGTTTGGTCACGTTTATTTATGCAGAACCTAAATGTTGATGTACCAACATTACCTGCTTATCAATCACAGCAATTAATTAGCGCAGCACCAAATGCGCCAGGTGGAAACGTTGCTTTACCCGGCGGAATTTTCTTCCGTGAACAAGCGGATGGAACGTATGCAACTTCTCCTCGTGTCATTGTTGCTCCGGTAGTAAAAGAATCATTTACTTACGGCTATAAATATTTACCTCTGCTGGCTTTACCTGATTTCCCAGTACATATTTCGTTAAATGAGCAGTTGATTAATTCCTTTATGCAATCAACACATTGGGATCTTAATGAAGAGTCGCCATTTGAAAAATATCGTGATATGACCGCTCTGCCTGATCTGCCAGAATTAAATGCCTCACTGGAAAAACTGAAAAAAGAGTTCCCAGCATTTAAAGAATCAACGTTAATTGATCAGTGGAGTGGTGCGATGGCGATTGCACCAGATGAAAACCCAATTATCTCTGATGTTAAAGAGTATCCAGGCCTAGTTATTAATACTGCAACAGGTTGGGGAATGACCGAAAGCCCTGTATCAGCAGAAATTACAGCAGATTTATTATTAGGCAAAAAACCTGTATTAGATGCCAAACCATTTAGTCTGTATCGTTTCTAACTCTTTTTTTTGATAAGAAATGAAAGCCCTCTAATAAACCGCTCTGTTATTAACGGCGGTTTAAAAAGAGGGCTTAGTTATTTAATATTTAGTCAAGGTAAGACAACGGCCAATGTTTAAAGTAAATGTGATTAGCTTGCCAATCTACTTTTTCTACATTGTCACTGAGCAAATATTTAGCTACCGTAAAAGCAAATTCAAAGCTAACACCTAATCCTTTGGCACTGATAAATTTCCCATCAACAACAACATCTTGGTCAAGATAATGACCATCATCATATTTATCAGCAAGTTTATCACCAGTGCTGTAATAACGACCTTCAAGAAGATGATGTGCTGCTAATACTTTTGCACCGGAAGAGCATAGAGCACAAATGTATTTGTCTTGTGCAATATGGCGTTTAATAAAATCAATCACGAGTGAATTTGCACATAGACGATCTGTACCTTTAGGGCCACCCGGCATCATTACTGCGTCATAACTGTGTGTGAATTTTTCGGTTAATAGGTAATCAGCACTGATCTTAGTGTTAAAATAGGTGTTTAATACCAGTGTATCCATGCAAGAAAGTACATCTACATGAATATCAAGGCGACGCATGATATCAATAAAAACAACCGCTTCACCTTCTTCAAAACCATCAGCCAATAAAACGGCAACCTGTTTCATTTTGTTTATCCTTTATTCTTAAGTAATGAATGGATATTTTGAATATTGCGAGCAATAGTCTGTTTGTCTTGATTATCAATTGCCTCAGTAGTAGCAATCCAACTGCCACCACATGCGATAACTTGCCCGATAGCGAGGTAATCACTAACATTGTTTAGACTAATTCCTCCAGTAGGCATAAATTGAACTTGAGAGTAAGGTGCCGCCATTGCTTTTAGCATTTTTACTCCACCAGAAGCTTCTGCTGGGAAAAATTTTAGCAAGGTTAAACCCCGCTCAAGAGCAACTTCAATTTGGCTTGGGTTATTTATTCCAGGCACAATATCAATGCCATTATGAAGGCAATAATCGACGGTTTTTGGATTATAACCGGGAGAAATAACAAAGCTTGCACCCGCTTCTTTTGCTATATCAGCTTGTTGCGCTGTTAATACGGTACCCGCACAAAGAATAAGCTCAGGAAAGTGTTCTCTCATCAGCTTTATTGCTTTGGCGGCTGCTGGAGTACGAAAGGTAATTTCAGCAATAGGTAATTGATTTTGGGTTAGTATTTCACCCAGCCAAATTGCATCTTCGGCGCGATTAATTTGGATCACGGGGATCACTTTCAGTACTGAAAGTGTATCAACAATTGACTGTCTCATGGTTATCCTTGATGAGTGAATAGAATGAATCAGTGATGTTATGGGGAATAATGGCGCCATGATGTTGGATAACTAATCCTGCTAATGTATTTCCCCATAAACAACATGTAGGCAAAGGGTAGTTTTGTAGCCATGCAGCAATAAAACCAGCATTAAAAGAATCCCCGGCTGCTGTAGTGTCTATGACATGCTGTATCGGTTTGGGGCAGATATAACCGGTATTTTCACCATCAGACCAGAAAGCCCCTTTTGCTCCTAGTTTAACAATGACGTTTTTATTGCCCCATTGATGAAGGCGTTCGACAATTTTTTGCTCAGTAAGGCTGGGTTGTTGCCAGAGAGCTTGTTCATCATCTCCGGTGACTAAAGCGATATCACTGAGTCGATATAGTTTTTCGAACCACTCTTGCGCATGAGGTATTAGATCCCATAAACGAGGCCGAAAGTTTGAATCGACAATTAAGGTGAGCCCTCGCTGTTTAAGGCGGATTAATTGCGTGATTAACGCTTCTTTTCCTTTCGGCGTTAAAATGGCCAGTGAAATACCACTAAGATAGATAACACTATCGTCGGGCAAGGTATCTAGATGTGTTGCAAAACGGTTGTCCGTTGCAATATAACGTGCAGCGGCATCACTACGCCAATAATGGAAGCTACGCTCACCACAAGTATCAATTTCAATGGCATATAAACCGGGAAGTTTTTCGGGAATGGTGATCACTGACTGGCAGTTGATCCCCTCTTTTTCCCATGCTTTTTGCATTAAGGCACTGTAATTATCAGTGCCTAAACCTGTTATATATTGCGGATGTAATGTAGGAATGAGGCGCGCTAAATACAGTGCTGTATTTAATGTATCGCCCCCAAAACGCTGTTGTTGTGGCAAAAAAGGTTGGCCACTTAGCTCTATCATACATTCGCCAATAATGGCGACAGTTCTATTTATTTTCACAGTTTCCCATCACTTTTACAGACGCGAATTTTATCTGCAACCACCGCTTTCATCGCCGCTTTACCTGGCACTAGATAATGGCGAGGATCACTGGCATCAGGATTATCTAAAAAGTACTGCTTAATTGCGTTAGAGAAAGCAATTTTAAGTTCGGTTGCTACGTTAACTTTGCAAATACCTAAGTCGATACAATGACGTACATCAGTATCAGGAATACCTGACGCGCCATGTAGTACTAAAGGGATCTCTGTTTTTTGGCGGATGGCATGTAGACGATCAAAATCAAGATGTGGTTCATGTTTATACATACCATGTGCTGTACCAATCGCCACCGCTAATGAGTCAATTCCTGTGGCTTTGATAAATTGTACTGCTGAATCAGGATCGGTAAATAGCGCATCTTTCGCATCAACGATTAAATCATCTTCTTGCCCACCAAGACGACCTAATTCAGCTTCTACGGTGCAATCCCAATAATGGCAGAAATTGACGACCTCTTTAACCAGGCGAATGTTTTCTTCAAAAGGAAAATGAGAAGCATCGATCATGGCTGATCGCACCCCCGAAATCACCTTATTGCAAATATCAGGAATATTTTCATGATGATCTAAATGTAGTGCTACTGGGATGCGATATTGCTCAGCCGCTTGCTGGCAAATCGAAATTAAATAATCACTACCAGCATAAGCAAACGTGCTAGGTGTGCCTGCTAAGATCACAGGTGATGCCATTTCAGCCGCAGTTTCCATTACCACTTGGATAGTTTCCAAGTTATGAATGTTAAAAGCGGGCACAGCATAGTTTTCATGCTGTGCTTTATTGAGCATATTACGAGTAGAAACCAGATACATGTTTGCCTCTCATCTTTCGTTTAATTACGATTAATAATAAACGAAAGAAATAGAAAGGTAAAAGATCTAAATCACATTTTTATTCCCTTCGCACCGAAAGCAAATGAAAGTAAGTCAGAAGAAATGTGTCATTTTAGAACTGTAACTGGTGACTCCTTTGCGTAATAGGTTGTTTTTAGGGCGTCTTGATTGTCCAATTACAGTTTCTGTGATTTTTTGTACTCGCGTTTGTTTTTCTAAACGGCGAGTTAAAGGTGATTGTTGTTGTGTATAATCCTCTCGAAAAATAACACTGACTTCTTGTGTTGCTTTCACCCCGATAATTGATGCTTGGATAGCGGGTATTTCGAAACGAAAGTCATTTTTTTCGATAGGTAAAGGAAGTGATGGTGCTTGCCATAAATTAATACGATCAGCACAATAAAGAGCGATAATGACAGCCCGTAATGACCAAAAAGAGCTTGCTGGACCACTGTAATTATCAACTAAACGAGCATCATGATTAAATAGCCCTTGAGTGGGAGCGCCATTTTTGAGTGCACCTTGAGAAATAAAATAACGTAAGCTGCTTTCAAAAGCCCGTTTAGCCTCTCCAACTTTGACAAAAGGGCATTGTAAATCAACGCCTGCGAGTAATGGCGCAGAAACAGCAAGACGATAACAAGCACTACGACCAAAAAAAGGAATACCTTTTGGGGTGATAAAATAAAGGTAGTGTTGATTAAAATTATTCAGGGATTGAGTAATAAAATCATGATCAAATTGTGGATCAATTTGCGCTAGCCAATAAAGAGAATAATAAAACCCCCACGCATTGTAGTAATCATAATTACCTTTTGCCCCATCACGAAACCATCCATCACCGACATAAAATTCTTTTAATCTTTCATAACGCCAATGGGCAATGGTATCTTTACCTGTCAGTGCTTTAATAACAAATTGGACGGTTAGTGGAAAAAAATGCCAGTTATTATCAACAATTTCGCAGTGATTAACTTGTTCAAACCAGTTAATTATTTGCTGTTTGATCTCCGAAGATAACGTATCCCAAACCCATTCACGGCTGATCCAAAGAGTAAGAGCGAGATCAGATGCCTCACAAATTCGTTGATCGTAATTTTCAAGTTTTCCCCAATAGCCTTTATGAAGAGGATCTGTTCCATGAATAAAGCTTTGTTTTATCATTGAAGGTAAATGGTAAATTTGCTGGTTTAAACCTAGTAATGTGCTTTTTTTGCTATTTACTGTCCATGCGGCAAGTAAAGGAAGTACTCGACTGACCCCTTCTAGCGCATCGGTTCTGACGGTTTGTTGACCAGGACTACCGGGGTAATAGGCATGGGAATAACCCCAAACCTGATAGTGATGAAAAGCTTCTGTAATATACTGAGTAAGTCTTTCACAGAGCGAAAAAAGAGAGTGTGTCTCATCCTTAAAAAAATCAGCAATAGCATTATCATGACGGTGATAAGCCGATTTTCTGACTAATCGCCGGATTATGTTTTCTTTAAATAAGCGTTGATAAATTTTTACATCAGGGTGCTCATAAGGCAGTTTAGGCCGTGGTTTAGATGCAATTTCAATAACCATTTTCGTATCTCAGAAAAAAGACGCATCCTTGCGAAACAAAACGGAAGTTGAGTTTAAGGTTTGGCTGAATCTACTAGTATTTGATAGTGATCTTGCCCCCAAATAACAGGTTTAGGTTTATCTTTGATCCACTGGTAATACGCATTTTTTAGTTCAGCCACTTTTTGTGGATTTTGTTTTGCCAAATCGATTGATTCGCTAGGATCGGTGTTATCGTTAAAAAGCTGTGGTTGATTTTTACCATCATCATAAAAATAGAGCGCCCATTCACCATCACGCACTGCCCAAGCACCTTTAGACAGTTTCTCTAAGTTAGGGTTTACTGGAGGCGTTTGACGTTGATAGGTGATCCATTGGTGATAACCATGCCAAAACTCTTGGTTTTCTTCACTATAATGCTTAGTGCCGGGGCCAGCCCAATACAGATAAGCATGAGGCGAACGCGTTGTTTCACCTTTAAGCAATGGCATAATGTTTTTACCTTCTACTTGCAGGCTATCAGGAATTTGAATATCAGCGACTTGTAACGCGGTTGGCAAAATATCAAGTGCGGAGATCATCGCATCGCTTTTTGTTCCCGCGGGAATAGTTCCGGGTTGATAAGCAATAAAAGGTACTCTAACTCCACCATTAAACATCTGACCCTTAAAGCCTCTATCCATGGCATTCATGGGCATGGGGGATTCATTAACTGCACCATTATCAGATAAGAAAAAAATTAATGTATTTTCTAGCTCACCATTTTCTTTTAATTTCGCAATGATTTGTCCAATACCTTCATCTGCTGCATTTAAGGCGGCAAAATATTTATCTGCCTCCACATTCCCTGTATCAAATTTATCCATATACTTAGCAGGAGATGCTTGCTCTAACGGTATGTGTGGAACACTATAAGAAAGATTGATAAAAAAAGGTTTATCTTTATGTTCATCAATAAATTTTAGTGTTTCATCCGTTAATAGATGGGTGGTGTAACCCGGAGCAGGAACATTGACACCATTACGCCAAAATGCAGGCGAATTCCATAAGGCAACACCTGATGCATAATAACTAAAGGCGTAATCAAAGCCCCGCTCATGAGGAGCATAACCCGCTTCAGGGGTTGAGATCATATTGTCGTGATAATCACGGGTTTGTTTATTTTCATTTATTTTCGGTTTACGGATAACTTTTGCATTATGCCATTTACCAATGCTGGCAGTGGCATAGCCATTTTCTTGGAAAAGTGAAGGTAACAATTTGATATCTTGGGGTATACCTAAAATGGCATCATCATTGCTGTAAGTACCAAAACTGGCGGGCGAGCGTCCTGTAAAGATACCTGCACGAGAAGGGCCACAAACGGGATGAGCTACAAATGCATTAGTCATTTTTGCACCGTTTTCTGCCATATCACTGACATTAGGCATCGCAATACGTGCGGCTTCTATCATTTTATTGATATCACCTTTATAACGAGGAGGTGTTGGTCGCTGAGCTAACGCATCTACATCTAAGGTATCCAGTACAAAATCAAGTTGTCCTGTGCCTAAATCATCCATTACGATTAACAGTACATTCGGTTTTTCAGGTGTGCCACCAGCATGGGCTGATATTGGAAGGCTTAAACATGACGTGGCAATGATCCCCGCGAGTATGCTTTTTTTAACAAAAGGTAAGGTCACAGATTGTCTCCAAAATAAATAAAATGAAATAAAATAAGAGTCACTTGAGATAGTTTTTTTGCATCGCCCCAAGTGCATCACTGGCAAGGCCTCCACGAGCTATCGCTTGACGCATTAATTGCATGCCGATTGCCGTGTGATGAAATATTTTTTTATAAGAGTGACATAGATAATTGTGGCGATATTTTTCGCCTTCTATCGCAATAATGCGATGTTTAGGACAACCGCCATAACATAAGCTTTGCACTTCACACTGTTTGCAAAGGTTGGTTTGTTTATCGTATTTATTTTGACCAAAGCGTTGCTGTGTTTTTGATGTTGCAAGCTGTGCAAGACTTGTTAGTTGTATGTTGCCTAAATTATTAGCGGGATAAACATAGTGATCACAAGAATAAACATCACCATTGGCTTCAATAATTAATGCTTGACCACAAGTTTTAGATTGAATACATGTTGATGCAGGATATCCCATCCATGTCCCTAATAAGCTATCAAATAAGCGAATGTATATTTTTCCTACATCACCCTGGCGTATCCATTCATTGAATATATCGGTCATAAATTTTCCGTAACCTTCAGCGGGAACAGAGAAAGCCGCTAATTGTGCGTTAGGACCGGGAGCATAATGTCCGCCATGAGTGTGTGGGAAACGTCTATCCACTTCGACTATGGGAATAAATTGAAAAAAAGTTGAACCTAAATTTTTTAAAGCTTGATAAGTCTCTTTTCCTTTATTCCAGTTTTGATCATTTACAACGGTTAATGTATTAAATTCAACACCATACTCATTTAGTAAATTGATGGCGCGTTTTACGCGTTCAAATGTTGGGCTACCATTGACTGAAATACGATATTTATCGTGAACGGCTTCAATGCCATCAATTGAAACGCCTAATAGAAAGTGGTTATCAGCAAAGAATTGTGCCCATTGGCGATTAATGGCAATCGCATTGGTTTGTACACTATTGGTAATTGTCTTGCCGTTAGCAAATTGCTTTTGGTATTTGACCACTTTTTCAAAGAAGGCTAATCCTGCCAGCGTTGGTTCACCACCTTGCCAAGCAAAATCAACCTGATCGCCACTGTGTGACTGAATATAGTCTTTAATATAACGACGAAGTACACCATCAGGCATCACTGTATGGCCTGTTTCTTTTGTCTCATCTTGAAAAATATTTTCTTTTTCCAGATAAAAGCAATATTCACATTTAATATTACAGTGGTAGCTTGTCGGCTTTGCCATCATATGAAATAAAGCAGGTTGATTTGATGCCATTATTTATTTCCTGAGTTTATTTTTTATCCTGTTACATTACGTAAATTTTTACAAAACAAAAGAGATTAAAATCACAAATATAGAATATCGAAAGTAAATGAAAGTTTATTAATAAGTATATAACACAATAATTTTCAATTTAACGATGTTCTCATGGCGATAATTTCGTGTTCTTTTGATTATTTGAGCGATATGACTCTTTTATTTTTCGAAAATAAATAATCATTTTGAATTTTTAATCTGATTTTTGTGAAATATTTCGCTATTAACTCTATTTCATGGCATTTTATATAGCTATATATGGTGTAATCATAAGAGTGACATTACCTTATATCATTTTATTTATTGGAAACTGATGCCCTCAAGGCTATCATTGACATGACACGAAAATAATCGTAAGCAATCGACAGTGAAATCGAAACTTTGTGAAAGAGATCAAAAGTTTTGTTTTTTTGCGTTGTCGGTTAAATTTGGCGTAGTAAACTACATTCGAAATCAATCGAAAGTAAATCTTTTGGTTTCGTAAGGAGACGAAAGTGAAAGCGGCAGTTGAGAGGCGTATGGAAATCCTCGATATGGTTAACCAACAGGGCAAAACCAGAGTCGAAGATCTCGCTGAATTATTTAAAGTCTCAAGTGTCACTATCCGCAGCGATCTAAGTTTTCTTGAGAAAAATGGCTATATCGTTCGCTCTCATGGCGCAGCAATTCCTAATACAGGCTTTATTGCTGAACTGAGTATCCATGAAAAACGTGGACAAAATGCGGGCATTAAAACATTAATCGGGAAAGCTGCCGCAACGCTGATAAAGGATGGAGACACCGTCATTCTTGACTCGGGGACAACTACACGCGAAATCGCGACACATTTAAAGTCGCGCGAAAATGTAGTCGTCATGACTAACGGTCTGGATGTCGCAATGGAGTTAGCAAATACCACAGGTGTTGAAGTTTTAATGACAGGTGGTGTATTGCGAAAAAGTGCATTGTCTTTTTCTGGCTCACAAGCTGAAAATAGTCTAAGAAATTACCGTTTCGATAAGGTTTTTCTTGGTGTTGACGGATTTGATTTACGTGTTGGTATCACTACTCACAATGAACAGGAAGCCAGTCTTAACCGTTTAATGTGTGATATCTCAGAAACGATTATTGCGGTTGCAGATTCTACGAAATTCGGTAAACGCAGCTGTCATATGATCAGAGAGTTTGGTGATATTGATGTGTTAGTGACGGATTCAGGTATTCCTGATGAGTATGTTCAGGAACTGAAAGATCATAAAATCGACGTTATCATCGTGGACGATAAGACAGCGTAATTTGCTAACTCCATTAGCAACACCGCCGGTGTTGATTATGGAGTTAGTATTTACATGCATCCTTTAGAAAAGATTGTTCAGCAACATAAATCAGGCAAACAGAATGGTATTTATTCTGTTTGTTCTGCCCACCCTTTAGTAATAGAAGCTGCTTTATTACAAGCGCTGGACGATGATTCCTTTCTGCTGATTGAAGCCACCTCTAATCAGGTTGATCAGTTTGGTGGTTATACAGGTATGACTCCCGCTGATTTTTACCAATATGTTATTGAGAAAGCGGAAAATGTCGGTTTTCCTGTCGAAAAGCTTATCCTTGGTGGTGACCATTTAGGGCCTAATCGCTGGCAGCATCTTAATGCTGAAGAAGCGATGGCAAATGCGGATGTACTTATTGCACATTATGTTGCCGCGGGATTTAAAAAAATCCATCTTGATTGCAGTATGTCTTGTGCAGATGATCCTATTCCTTTAACAGATGAAATCGTGGCATCGCGTGCAGCTCGTCTTGCTGTTATTGCAGAAAATACCGCCAAAAAGACATTTGGTTTTAGTGATATTGTTTATGTTGTTGGCACAGAAGTCCCCGTTCCTGGAGGTGCTGCTGAAGAGCTTGATACTGTTGAGGTGACTTCACCTGATGCTGCCCGTAAAACATTAGCGTGCCATCGCCAAGCATTTTATGACGCTGGTGTGGGAGAGTGTTGGACTCGTGTTATAGGTTTAGTTGTACAGCCTGGGGTTGAATTTGATCATACCGGTATTATTGATTATCAATCTGAAAAAGCACAAGCGTTAAGCCAAGTAGTAAATGACTATTCTCATCTGGTTTTTGAAGCTCACTCTACAGATTATCAAACCAATCAAGCTTATCAGCAACTCGTCCATGATCACTTTGCTATTTTAAAAGTTGGGCCGGCGCTAACATTTGCTATGCGTGAAGGTTTATATGCACTTTGCGCCATTGAAGAAACATTATTTCCTCTTGAGAAGTGCTCTCGATTACGTGAAAAAATGGAACAATTGATGTGCCGTGAGCCTAATTTTTGGCAAAAATATTATCACGGTGATGAACGTCAACTCGCCTTTGCTCGTGTTTATAGTTTTAGTGATCGTATTCGTTATTATTGGCCTGATGCCGAGATTAATACTGCTATTGACACATTAATGGATAATTTATCTGTTAAGCCTATTCCACTTCCCTTACTTAGCCAATATTTGCCTTATCAATTTACCCAGTTTAGAGAGGGGAAAATTGCGGGTACGCCTGAGTCATTTGTTATTGCGAAAATTCGTGATGTGTTGTCGGTTTATGCCGATGCGTGCAATGTCCATTAATTGAGGGAAACCATGGAATATTTAAGCTATCAAACCGCTGAACTTGAGCAGTTAAACGCATTTTGGACAGCGAAAGAAATTGACCAGCAACCAGAGTGCTGGAAAAAAACATGGCTATCAATTCGAGAAAAACGTGCTGATATTGAGTCTTTTTTAGAAAAAGCATTGGAGGCATCAAATAGCAGAATAATTCTTACGGGAGCTGGAACATCCGCGTTTGCCGGTAGAGCGTTAGCACCTATTTTGACGGGAGCTATAAAACGTCGTGTTGATGCTATTGCCACAACGGATTTAGTCGCTGATCCTCAAGAATATTTAGCCGAAGATATCCCTACATTACTGATTTCTTTTGCTCGTTCAGGGAATAGCCCCGAAAGTGTGGCTGCGTTAGATATTGCAAAGAAGTGCTTATCGCAATGTTACCACTTAGTTTTAACCTGTAACCCTCAGGGCCAGCTTTATCAATATTGCCAAAATAGTCATAAGGCATTGGCGTTATTAATGCCGGAAGAGTCAAACGATCGCTCATTAGCAATGACATCAAGTTTTTCTTCAATGATGATGGCGGCGGTCACTATCTTTTTAGGCGATAGTGTATTTACTGATGCTATTGCGCCGTTTTTTAGTGATTACAAAGCGCAATTTGACAAAGCAAATAAAATTATCCGCCATCAATACGCAGGAAAATTCAAACGCGTTATTTATCTTGGTAGCGGAGGATTACAAGGGCTAGCACAAGAAGCCGCATTAAAAATGTTAGAGCTGACGGCGGGTAAAGTCGTAGCCAATTTTGATACCCCATTAGGCTTTCGACACGGGCCTAAATCCATCGTAAATAAAGAAACCCTTGTGGTGATGTTTTTCTCTAATGATCCTTATACACGTCAATACGAGACAGATTTATTACGAGAGGTTATTCACGATAATGCATCAGGCAAGGTGATCGCGATCACCGCACGAAATGATAAAACTTTTTCACCAGAGAGTTTTGTTTATATTCCAGCGTTAGAGAACTGTTCAGATGTGGCGCTATTGTTCCCTTATTTGATGTTGGCGCAATCATTTGCATTTCACAGTTCTATTGCACTAGGGAATACGCCTGATAATCCATCTCCAACCGGAGAAATCAATCGAGTTGTACAAGGCGTCACAATTTATCCGTTCTCACTTAAAACAGAAGACACACAGTCTGCTTTAAATTAATAAAATATAATAAGAGAGCTAGTTATGAACACACCTAATATTGTCTGGACCCGCATTGATGAACGTTTACTTCATGGACAAATCCGCATTACATGGGGTAAACATACGGAAGCAAACCTAATTTTAGTCGCTAATGATGATGCTGCTGAAGGTCCCAATGCTGCATTTATGCAGGCGGGAATGAAAGCATCTGCTGGCGGCGAATATGCGGTTCGCTTTTTCTCTATTCAAAAAACTATTGATGTTATTAGCAAAGCATCTCCTCGTCAGAAAATTTTTGTTCTGTGTAATAACCCAACTGATGTAGCCCGTTTAGTTGAAGGTGGCGTGCCTATTACTCATTGTAATGTTGGCAATATGCATTTTCATGAAGGTAAACGTCAAATTGCGAAAACAGTCTCTATCGATGAAAAAGATCTTAGTGCTTTTAAGCGTCTTATCGAAAAAGGGGTTACTTGCACAGTCCAAAACACACCAGATCAAACTCCTGTTGATGTACTAACACTCGCATCAGCCTGATTATTTCCTGATCAAGAAAACCTGCTATAGGCAGGTTTGAGGATAATTTATGATTTTTGAAGCTTCTTTAGTGGCTTTATGGGCCTTCTTTTGCGGTATCGATAAGTACGACGTGGCATTAAATATCCATCGACCATTAATTACAGGGCCCGTTGTCGGCCTGATTATGGGAGATATGCAAGTAGGATTAATTGCAGGTGCTACCTTAGAACTTGCATGGTTAGGGCTTGTACCTAATGCCGGAGCTCAGCCACCAGATGTGACTTTAGGCACCATTGCAGCAGTTGCTTTTGCGGTAATGACAAAACAATCACCGGAAGTTGCAATGGGAATAGGTATGCCTATTGCTGTTTTAATGCAGATGTTGGTGATTGGTTTCTTTGCTATGACTGCATTTACCATGGGTAAAGCGGATCGATATGCAGAAAAGGCTGACGGGGCGGGGATCTCTCGCTTGCTGATTATTACACTTATTGTCCGTTCACTCCTTTATGCTTTAGTCGCTTTTGTTACTGTTTATTTTGGTGAACATGCTGCTCAATGGATTGATGAGAACACGCCAAAAGTCTTATTAGAAGGATTAGGTATTGGGGCGAAAATGGTACCCGCAATTGGTTTTGCAATGCTTCTAAAAATTATGTGGTCAAAAGAAGTGGCCGGTGTGTTCTTTATTGGTTTCGTGATGACAACCTATCTCAAACTCCCAATTATGGCCGTCGCTATTTTAGGCGCATCAGCCGCCGCACTCTACTTCTTCTTTAGTGGTAACAATAAAAATTCAAGTCAGCAGAATGAGGATTTCGAAGATGGTATCTGATAACAGCACCGCATTGAAAACGCAGGATAAACCAGAAACAGGTTCTTTGATTGATGGCATTGATGAGTATCAAGATACTGCTGTCAGAAAAGTTATTACTAAAGGCATACTTTGGAAGTGTGCATTCCGTGGCTTATTTATGGAAGGTAACTTCAACTTTGAACGTATGCAAGGTGGTGGATTTGCTTTCTCAATTATTCCAGCATTGAAGAAAATTCACGGCAATAATAAACGCGATTATGCAACATCGTTGAAAAACCATCTGCAATTTTTTAATGCCAGTCCAAAGCTGTTTACCTTTTTATTAGGAACGGCGGTGGCAATGGAAGAGAACAAAGAAAAGCCATCGACTGTTAATGTGATGAAAGTGGCAGGAATGGGGCCGACTGGGGGTATTGGCGATGCTATCGACCATATGACCTTAATGCCTTTGACCTTAGCATTAGGTGCTTCTATTGCAATGGAAGGCTCGATTGCAGGACCTTTCGTTTTCTTCTTCTTGTATCAAATTGTGCATTTTTTAGTGTATTTCGGACTGATGTTTATGGGCTATCGCGCAGGTACTGCGGCAATGGTCAATATGAGCGATGCCACTGAAAAATTAGCGAAAGCGGCAAATATTATGGGGATCTTTGTGATTGGTGCGCTCTCGGCGACCTTTATCAAAGTGCAAACCACCGCCTCGCTGGAACTTGGCGGAAAAGTCGTTGAATTACAAACAGCCCTCTTCGACAAAATTATGCCGAATTTACTGCCACTGTGCTTAGTTTTCTTAATGTACAAAATGGTGAAAAGTACCGGTTTTTGGGGTAAGCCACCGGTATTGATTTTTTCAACCCTAGCATTTGGCGTTATTGGGCATGTATTAGGATTCTTATAAAAAAGAGATGCCCTAATTGTCGACACTGTTAATCGAAATACATTATTAACTTGCTACAAACGGGTAGTAGAGCTATCTGCTACTCGCAAGGAGTTACTCATGATAGGTCTTATTGTCTCAGGACATCTTAATTTTGCTACAGGTATGGCATCCGCTGTAAAGGCGATTGCTGGTGAGCAAGAAAATATCGCGTTTATTGATTTTATTGAGTCAATTTCTCCGGATGAGCTTGAACAAAAAATGCGTGAAGCGATTAACGCTATGTCATGCCAGCAATATCTCTTCTTAACAGATTTACCTGGCGGTACCCCCTGTAATCGCGCAATGGCAATCATGATGCAAAATCCCTCTGTTGAGGTGTTAGCTGGGGTTAATTTACCCATGATTGTAAATGCGGCATTTGAACGGGAAGGGTGTTCAACGACGGAATTGGTGCAAACGCTACGCGAAATTGGTCAAGACAGCATTCAAGATATTCGAGAGCAATTGGCACAAATAGATAGTCATGATGTTGAAGAAGAAGACGGCTTATGAATCAGCGATATGCCATTTTAGCAGATAGAACCTTTACACCTGAAGGTATCCGTTATCTCTGCTATGTCCATGTTAATGGTGAAAATATTGAATCAATCACCACACAAGCACCAACAGATTGCCCAGTTATTCGCTTAAAAGGAAAATCATTATTACCCGGTTTTGTGGATATCCATATTCATGGTCGTGAAGGGGCTGATGTGATGGATGCAACGCAACAAGGGCTACAAACTATAGCCGATGCGCTGGTTAAAACAGGGGTTGTGGCTTGGGTTGCAACGACTGTCACAGCACCGATGGAGGATATCCGTCATGCGCTATTACAAGTCCGTGAGTTTGTATCAAAACCTCAAGCAACAGGTGCGTTGTTACTCGGTAGCTTTTTAGAAGGCCCTTATTTTACAGAACGCCATCGTGGTTCACATCCTGTGAAATATCTCAAAGCGCCGACCATCTGTGAATTAGAAACATTACTCGACAGTGCTGGGGGATCGCTATTGCGTGTTGCTGTTGCACCTGAAGCTGAAGGTGCGATGAATGCGATTGATTGGTTGGTCAGCCGAGGAATTAAACCAAGTGTGGCACATACAGCAGCAACTTATGAACAAGCTTCACGAGCTTTTTCACACGGTGCTGATTGTGGTGTGCATCTGTATAACGGCATGACCGGGCTTCATCACCGTGAGCCGGGATGTTGTGGTGCAGTGTTATATCACAGCGTATTAGCTGAACTTATTGCTGATGGTATCCATGTTCACCCTGTAATGATGCAACTGGCATATCGCATGAAAGGGTATCAACAGATTGCCCTAATTACAGATTGTATGCGGGCGGGAGGTTTAGCTGATGGTGATTACACATTAGGTGCTCAAACGGTCACCGTCACCAATGGACAGGCAAAAACTGCCGATGGGTCGCTAGCTGGCAGCACTTGCAGTCTTGATAGTGCGTTAAGAAACATGGTGCAACTTGCACATATTCCTGAGTGGGAAGCGGTTCAAATGGCATCGGCGATCCCCGCTGAGTATCTCGGCATAGGGGATAAATTGGGTTATATCAAAGCAGGTCAACAAGCCAGCTTTGCCGTGGTGGATGAGTGTTTTCATCTTACCGATACATTCATCAGAGGAAATCATATTTACTCTGTATCCGGGGATAATGCATAACCTTTTCGTTATGCTCCCATCAGTAAAAATGAGGTATTTATAATGGAAATTCGTCAGCCAATTCATAGTGAACATGCTAAAAGGCTTGATACAGAAGGACTTCGTAAAGAGTTCCTGATTGAGAACCTATTCTGTGAAGGGGAAATGAATCTCACTTATAGCCATATAGATCGGATTATTGTTGGGGGAGTTGTCCCAACAACTCAACCTTTAGCATTAATGGCGGGTAAAGCACTTGGTGTTGATTTCTTCTTAGAAAGACGTGAATTAGGTGCTATTAATATTGGTGGTGCGGGTAAAGTTATTATAGACGGTGAGGTATTTGAAATTGGCCCTCGTGAAGCCATTTATATTGGTATGGGAGCCAAATCTGTTGAATTCACCAGTGATTCTGTAGAGACACCGGCGCGTTTTTATATTAACTGTGCACCAGCACATCACACTTATCCTACTCGCAAAATTACTCAACAGCAGGCCTCACCTGAAAAGTTAGGTAATGCAGAAAATTGTAACGTTCGTACGATTTATAAGTTTTTACATCCTTCAGTGTTACCAACATGTCAATTATCCATGGGGATGACAGTGCTTGAGCCGGGTAGCTTGTGGAACACAATGCCATGTCATACTCATGAACGTCGTATGGAAGTATATCTTTATTTCGATATGAAAGATGACAATATGGTTTTCCATTATATGGGAGAGCCAACTGAAACTCGTCATTTAGTGGTACGCAACGAACAAGCTGTCATTAGTCCTAGTTGGTCAATTCATTCTGGCGTAGGAAGCGCATCTTATACCTTTATTTGGGGAATGGTGGGTGAAAACCAGGTATTCCACGATATGGATCATGTTGCTATGAAAGATCTGAAATAACAGATAATTAATTACATTTTATTCTTTATTCCTACAAAAAAAGTGTGGCAATTATTGCCACACTTCTAGAGGTTTTAATCATGAATTTATTTGATTTAACAGGCAAAGTTGCCATTGTTACTGGGTGTAATACAGGCTTAGGGCAAGGAATGGCAATAGGTTTAGCACAAGCCGGTGCGGATATTGTTGGCGTGGGTATTCAAGATGCTCCTGAAACGCGTCAAAAAGTCGAAGCGTTAGGCCGTCGTTTTCATTACATCACGCAAAATTTAATCCAACAAGATGGATTAGATGCTTTAGTGGATGAGGCTGTTAAGGTGATGGGACGTATTGATATTTTAGTGAATAATGCCGGTATTATTCGCCGTGAAGATCTTTTGCAATTTAGTGAAAAAGATTGGGATGATGTGATTAATATTAACCAAAAGACACTGTTTTTCTTATCGCAAAAAGTGGCTCGCCAGTTTGTCAAACAAGGCGAAGGTGGCAAGATAATCAACATCGCGTCAATGCTTTCTTATCAAGGAGGTATCCGAGTTCCTTCTTATACGGCAAGTAAATCCGCGGTAATGGGATTAACACGGGCATTAGCGACGGAATTATCACAATATAATATTAATGTAAATGCAATTGCTCCAGGCTATATGGCAACCGATAACACCGCTGCACTTCGTGCTGATGAAGCGCGTAATGCTGCTATTTTAGAGCGCATTCCGGCGGGGCGTTGGGGAACACCTGAAGATGTCGCAGGTCCTGCCATATTTTTAGCCTCTAAAGCTAGTGATTATATCAATGGATATACCATTGCGGTTGATGGTGGTTGGTTAGCTCGATAATCTTATGGAGAACTAGGATGGAACACGCTAATACAGAGGCTTTACAAAGAGATCTCGTGTTACAAAATATGAAACGGGTTTATCGTTATCAATCGGCTCATCAAGTTCGTAGTGTTCGTCGCCGTAGTGGTAAAACTCGTTTTATTAAAGATACAGATTGGGAACGCGGTGTTTTATGGACCTGTGTAAGTGCGGCATGGCAAGCGACACAAGATAAAGAGTACCTTAATGGTGTGTTAAATTACACCTTACATACTGGATTTAGAACAGGTCCTAATGCACGTTTTGCGGATGATCATGTTTGCGCTCAAGCTTATTTGGCGATAAGTCCTTTGTTTGAACAATCTGAAATTCTTGAACCGACGATTAAAGCGTTTGATATCATGCTAAATGATCCAAAACCAGGGCGTGAAGACTGGTGGTGGTGCGATGCTCTTTTTATGGCACCTCCTGGTTTTGCTGCTTTGGCTGAAATTATTAGCGAACGACGTTATTTGGATTATATGCATACCGCTTATTGGGATGCTATTGAACATTTACGTGATGCTGAAACTGGACTTATTTTCCGCGATCACCGCTATATTCCTGATGGTCAGGGAAATGAAATGCGTGAAGCTAATGGTGAAAAAGTATTTTGGAGTCGCGGTATTGGTTGGGTTTTGGCTTCTATTCCTCGCATTCTTCAATATATGCCTGATGATTATCATGAGCGCGATCGTTATATAACACTGTTTAAACAATTAGCGCGTTCTATCCTAGATTACCAACATGAAGATGGTTTTTGGCGCACCAGTTTATTAGATCCTGATAATTTCCCTGCACCTGAAAGTTCAGCTACGGCGCTTTTTTGTTATGGACTTGCATGGGGAATAAATCAGGGTGAATTAAATAAAGAAGAATATTTTCCCGCATTACATAGAGCGTGGTCAGCATTACAATCCTGTATTCATGATAATGGCATGATTGGTTGGGTACAACTTCCGGCATTTAATCCGCGAGAGGTAAAATTTGAGCATAATATGGATTATGGCGCTGGAGCATACTTATTAGCGGGTAGTGAAGTATTAAAAATGACGTTAAATAATTAGCTCTTTATATTAATAATTGGTAATTTAATACCTATTCCTTTTAATTTTTTTCTAACTAATATATTGGCTAAAATAAAAGTCAACTTTTTCATTTCCTCTTGCGTTCCGATAAAAATGGAGGCAGAATCAAACTGTGTGTTTTTGAGTCTGCCTCGGTTAATATACAGTATATTTTCCGGGGCTTTTCTCTTTCTGGTATTGGCACAATGCTTGAACCAGATTGATCCAAGCACCCGGCGCAGAGCATAACAAATTATTAAAATGAGACAACAGATTTATTATCAATAATAAATGAAGATATGATTATTTATTATTTAAATAAAGTAATTGATTCGTTAAGTTGAGTTATAAATAAAAGAAGAGGTAACATAAAATTGTTACCTCTTCTTATAAATTAGGGTGCTTAGATTAAAACAAAACAATCGAATTAGGAAATTGTGGGGGATAACTCCCCCACAAGATTAATACTCAATTAGTGAAGTATTAACCTGAACCATTAAATACTCCTTATTAGCGGGGAATAAACAACAGGCTTCTGCTCTAATAATAGATTGCTCGGTGTTATCATGGCGACCATTATTAGCCCGATTAAAGAATATTTTTTCATTTCCTCTTGCGCTCCGATAAGAATGGAGGCAGAATCAAATTGTCTATGTTTGAGTCCGCCTCGGTTAATATACTGTATATTTTCCGGGGCTTTTCTCTTTCTGGTATTGGCATAATGCTTGAACCAGATTGATCCAAGCACCCGGCGCAGAGCATAACAAATTATTAAAATGAGACAACAGATTTATTATCAATAATAAATGAAGATATGATTTATTATTATTTAAATAAAATAATTGATTCGCTAAATTGATTTATAAATAAAAAGAGTCTCGATGTTTTATATCGAGACTCTTTAATTTAAAAGTTACGACTTTTACTTAATTAAATAAACTGTTATTGGTATTGCTTGTATAGTCGTTGTTGTAATTAGCGTATTACTATTTTGATATCTAATATTAACACCTAATTGTGGTGTGGCTAATTTCCAAATCCCTTTTACAGTAACTGTACTACTTATTGGTTGAGGATCGGCTGTAAGCCATTGGCGAGAATAAACACTCACTTCAACCTGGTTACCCTTATTATCAATTTGGTCAGCTTCAATACCCTGATATAAATTTAAATCAGGATTAACAATACTTAGCGTTAATTGTTGTTTTTGTTTTTTTACCATTACCATAGTGGGGGAATCACTTGATAATAATAAAGCTTGAGATGAATTGACTTCGGTGGCATTAAAAAAAGCATATCCCTCTTCTTGCGTGATTTTATCTTTTACTGCATGAAGTTGATTATTATGCTGCAATACGGTGTATTCAGGCGCTTTATTATCTTGTGCTTCTATGGCTATTGCATATTCATAATTTGCATTTTTAGGGGCTTTACCGTGAGAGATAACGGCTGTTGCAAACAATTGTTCTGTTTGCTGTGAATTTCTGTCATCAACAGAGTATTGTTTTTGATAACTAAATTCTACCGTTTGCCCTTTAGCTAATTTATACAAGTTACCCGCCGGATCAATTAATGTATCGGCATTATTTAAGGTTAATTGAGTACCGAGTTGGTTTACTTTTTTACCATTAATTATAATTGATTGTAACTTAGGAACAGCAAACTGGAACAGTGTCGTTTCTGTTGTATGTTGTTTATCGTTATTTTCAATACCAGAGCCTAATGCGATCACTCTATTATCAAATAAGAAATAGGATTTATTCGCTCTTAGACTTTGTTGTTGATATTTACTGTGACCATGTAATTTCATGGCAAACATACTGTTATTATTTAGTGTATTGGCACCAGAATAACGTTGTGTTGAAAGCAACATTTCTTCTATGCCTGCACTTGGCAATTGGCTTAGTTTTGCTTCTAGTTCATCATAAGGAAGGTGGATCGTAGTCGTTCCTGGATATCGATTCCAATCCCAACCTGCATGACTAAAACCAGATTTAGTTAAATCCGCAGGAATAATTTCAAGTTGCCCATATTGCAAGTAACGACCATAACGGTTGTTATTCTCATAACTTTCATTACCCACTAAATAACGACTAAAACCACGAGCGATAGCAAGCCAGCTTTGCTGTGGCGCTGTTATTGATGCTCTACGCTGGATTGCCATTGAAGCATAATTCATTGCCCATGCACCTACCGGTTCATTTTCTGCTTTAATACCTTCAAAGCTATCTTTGTTTGCTAATTTTGCATAAGCGGCTGCTAATGTAGTATCTAGCTCTTGTTTACCATCGGGCGTACCTGCAAGAGCCATCCATTTGAAGGGATCAATACTTATTTTATGTAACCCCGTAGGATGTCTGCCACTTAATACCAGAGGAATTTGTGTTTCTTTGGTATAGATACGCATTTTTAATAATACATCTTTTAAGCGTGCATGTGCTGGTGATGAAAGACGAAAAGGGGAATGACTTAAGGCATAAACACTAGGCGCTAAGCCACCAAATGCATCTTTGGCATAAGCTGGATAATGTTGTGAATGGTGAAAAATAGAGCCATCAGATTTAAAGCCACCAGCGACACCTTTAGAACTAAGAATGGTTTTGTTTAGCCAACTTTGCAATTGTGCTAAGGCTTGTTGGCGCTGTTGATAATCTGGCAACATCAATAAACTTTTTATCATCCACTGTAATTGGGTATTGAGAATATCGACATTTGCATCAACGATTTCATTATCTTTTTCAAATATGCGCCCTGTTGCGTTATACCACATCATGGCTTGTTGTGTCGGTGCTAACAGATTATGTTTTGCTAGAATATGGCGACCAATAAACCATGCATCAAAAAGCTCTCTTGTTTGATAACCTACGTGAGTAATAATTTGGTAACCACTCCCCCGTGTGAAACCTTGTTCAAGAACGTAACGAGTGCCTAATAAATAGAGCGTTTCTAATTTTTTTCTATCGATTGCTGATAAGGAGTGACTACGCAAGTAAATCGCTGTTTGAAGAAGCGTTTTGCCTACATCTCTTAGCATGTTGGCATCAAGTAATGCTTTTTGGGTTTCTTCACTAAAGACCCCCTCGACTTTGATAAAATTCTGGCGATTAGGATGATCAAGGGCTTTTGCGGTTATTGAGCCATCAGCATGTTGTTCTAAGGCTAATTTTTTCCATAATGCTAAATTTTTGTCGATCATTTCAGCGGTGATTTTTTTATCACGACTGACACCTTGATAGTATTCAAAACGTTGATAAATAGATGCCACTTCAGGCTGATCATCGCGAAACTCAGTCGCAAAATTTAATGTAGGATAATGCGCTGTGAACATTTGATCGTACATCAATAATGCACTCCAATTTTTACTCACCATTGTATTTACTGCATTATTAACATATGGAATTTGATAGTCAGGAATAGGCCAACGATTATCTAAAGGTACGCTCATAATTATTTGATCAAAAAAAAGCGTACCTGCTTGATCTGGTGCAGTAATGACTAATTTATCTAATTTGCCTGTTGCTGAGCCTTTCATATCACGAAAAGGAACTGCAATACCTCGCCAACCCGTGAAATTCAGTTCCGTGTTAAAACTTAATGCTACTTGATTATTTTGTTTAAATTGTAATGTAAGGGGCGTTGACTGTGGTTTTTCATTGTAAATCCACATCATAAAAGTGAGTGGTGTTGCTGTATTTTTATCATCTTGATAATTAACTTCATTATTAAGTGTTAATGTTGATTGGGGTTGATACTGCCATTTGAGTGACTGTACGCCATCTTTAGCATGCTCTTTACTTAGTGATAGCTGATGGTCATTTGAGGTGCTCAAGGTATTTGGCATTTCATCTTCAAAAAGATAAAGATCGCCAAAAGGTTCATGAGAAAGAGAAGGTAATGCTTGTGCGGGTAAGGATAAGCAGAAACTTAGTGTAATCGCATAAGCTAAAGAATTTTTTATTAGCATAATCAGATTTCCTGCAAAATAAAAAAGGAACGCGAATGCGCTCCTTTAAAGGTTTAATCAAGAGAGAGGAGAGAGTTTAATTTCTTGTGGAATGCCAAAGTAACTGGTGAAAATAAGTTCGGTATTATCCCCAGAAACGTTATATTTTACCTCACTGTCTTGAGCTGTGGGTTGCCATTTCCCTTTCACTGTCACATTAATGGTGACGGGGGTTGCCGCTTTTTGGCGAGTCATATTTAAATCAGGTGTTACAGCACTCACCGTCAGTATATTTCCTTCCTGATGTGTCATAACGATGGACGGCTTATCGACTTTTTTGATCCATTTATCGTCAATGACTGCTGGTTGATAAAATGCATAACCTGTTATTTGACTGAGTTTATCGTAAATAATATGTACATCTTTATCTTTACGAATAACTTGGTATAACCCATTGTTAGCACGGAATTTCTCGGCTAATTGCGCCATTTTTTCCGGTGTTGCATCTAAGAAAACCATGTACTCATAACTATGATCTTTGGGTTGAATACCGTGGTCGATCCATGCGGAGCTAAAATTTCCTTGCGTGGGTTGACGATTTTTATTTTCAGCCGAAGTCTGGTGTTGGCGGCTGACATTCACTTTTTCTGCTTGAGTAATTAAATAACCGTTACCATTACTATCAATTATCCAATCTCCTTGTTTTAGCGTAGTTTGATAAGGAAAACCTTCTATTTTTTGGCCATTAATCCAAATAGTGTTTAACTCAGGCGTAATAGCATGTTGGAATAACGTTGTTTCCACAGGGTGATCTTTATCGCTGCTATTAATATTGCTACCGACAAAAATTAAATGGTTATCCGCCGCTAAGACGGTTTTTTTAGCGGTAAAGTTAGCATCAAAACGCGCAAGATTAGCGGGATAAAGAAGATCAAACGCCATCATGCCATATTTTCCTTCAAGGGCTGATGTGCCGCTAAATCCTCGCTCACCTCGTTGCATTAAGGTGTGTGGGTTAGGGCTATCAAGTTCTTTAAGCGGAAGATGAATGGTTGTGGCGCCAGGCATTCTATTCCAATCCCAGCCTTCTTGCTGATAGCCTTGTGAAAGTTGAGAGCCATTGCGAACGATTTGAGCAACACCATGACTTTGATAACGGCCATAACGGTTATCTTTATTGTAAATTTCAGATGACCATACATTGGTATTATAGGCTTTTAATGTCACCATTTTGTCTTGCCAACGGTGAATACCAAAGGCACCACCGTTAAAGGCATAGAACCCTTGAGGAAGGGACGCTGGCGTTATCTCTTCACCAAAAATAGTGGGTGATTCATTTCGCGATTTACCACTAATTGCTAAATAAATAGATGCTAACTGTTTATCTGGCGCTGGTTGGGCAGACATCGCGAGCCAATAGTAACCTTGTGCTATAGATTGTAGGGAAGGTGAGTTAAAGGGGTGTCTTCCCGCTAAAGGTAAGCCAACTTCAGGATTACTATAGATCCATGCTGAAATCATTGCCTTTTTTAGGTTATTCCAGCCACTTTCACCTACAGCAAAAGGTGTTTCTCGTAATAAATAAATCAGCTGTGAGGCATTTTTAAATGCTGGGAAAGAGTAGCCGGGATAATTACCTTCATGTCGCCATGCCGTACCATCAGGACGCAAACCGTCTTTACTCCCCGGTGGTACTTGAGTTAAGGCACCAGTGATATAATGACTAAAAGAATTGACTAAGTTAATACGTTTTTGATCATCGGGTTCAAGTAATAATAGCGCTAAATGTTGACGAGATAAGGTATTAAAATAGTCTAAATCAGAGCTATTTGCGCCAACTTTCATATCAAAACTACTTTTAAATTCTCGTGAATACCAAAGTAGAGAATCATAGACATCTGTCTGTAGATTAGCTTCTTTTAGTGCATCAGCCATTAATAATGTAGAGATATACCACCAACGTGAACTATATCCCCAGTGGTGAGTGGTTACTAGGGCACTACCTTTGACAAATCCTTGATCTAATAGATGCTTGGTCATCAAGAGGTACATCTGTTTTAGCTGTTCTTTTTGTGTTGGATCTTTTTCGAGCACATAAGCACGGCTAATATTAAACATTAATGTGGTGTAGTTACCAAGAATGACGTAATTATCAAAAAGTTGCTTGTCTTGAGAATTAAGCTGTTCTGGCTGATAGATGATAGTTTGTTTATCGGTGATAAGATGTCGACCTTGCATTCCTCCATCCGAAAGAGGGCGAATATTCAGTGCTTCAAAATCCGTTTTTAGCTTGCTGATATTCTCTTCTAAAGCAAGATTCGTCTCTTTTTCACCACCAACAAATTCATTGATAAGACGTTGGCGAATAAGATCTATCGCAGCTAAATTTTCTGGTGTTACAGGTAATTGAGGTTGTACGGTGTGAAATTCAATTTCCGGCTCTGATAATCGTGTTTTTATTTGATAATCAGACCATTGGTAACGGGCGTCATCAATAGAAAACATAATACGGTCGATATAGATTTCACCCTGACTGATATTAGAAGGGGCTTTAAAACGAATGCTGTCAACATTCGCACCTAAAGAGCGACCAATACTATCTTGAGTACCATCGGATGATGTATTTGTTGCATTTAAAGTCATCTCACGATTTTCAAGATCGTTATTTAAAGAGATACCAATAGCACGCCAGCCAGTGAAATTTAGTTTTACTTTAAAGCCAGCTTGGGCTTCGCTGGTGGCATTGAGCTTTTCCCCTAAATCAACAGTGAGATAACCATCAATAGGTTTTTCGTTGTAAAGCCAAAATGATAAAACAGGTGTAGAAGCGCGTCCCCATGCTTTAGAGGCTTCTTTATCTGTGGGAACTATAAGCTTTTTATGTAAAGTAAAACTACTGCCACCTTTCCATTGCCATAAAAGGGATTGGTTTCCCATAATGCTACGTTTATCAGATAAAGTTAGTGTTGAATTTTTATCTGATGAAAAATCAGCTAATGGATCACTTTGTGCAAAATGATAGATTTCTGATTGCATAAGATGATTGGGATCAAATGCAGGATTGCTGGTGGCAGCAATAACATGATAGGGGGTTGATAATAACCCCAATGTCATTGCAAGCGCAGTAAAACGAAATATCGGCATTATATTTTCTCCTTAGAAACGCTGACTAACAGTAAAGCCGATACGCCCTTCATTGAATTTGTCATAACGCTGATATCCCATTGTTGTACCTAAATTTAACGATTGGGTAATATCAAGGTTTGCACCTAATTCAGCACTAATGATGTCACCACCAACGGTATTTCCTTTAATATCGAAGGTGCTTCCTCCAGTATTAAAATAGGTAAGGCTGTGGCGTTGATTAATATCGTTATTACCTGCAATATCTTTGATATAACGAAGGTTAAGAGAAGGGGTTAATTTGCCATAAGAGGTTTGGTAGTCATTCCATAAAGCAACAGAGCCACCTAATTGATTAACTGCGTAGCGTTGGCCATAAGTACGCATAGATAATGTAGAGCCTGTTTCTTCCCAAGAATCAATATTGAGCCATTGATATTGGTAAGTTAGCATCGGTTTAATATGGATAAAATCAAAATCCAAATAGGTGCCAGCGTTAATCTGATAGCCTAATTGCACACCAGAGTAGTCACCTTTTGCTTTGGTATTTCCTTGCCATCCCGTATTACCACCGATATCCCTCTCACTATCGACAGTGTAATAACCAATATTTAAATTACCGTTTAAGAATAATGTATCACTATACCAACCGGCATAAGGCATAAATTCAAAATGGCTAATTTCTTTGCTTGCATTACGTTGTTTAGCATCGGCTTTAGCGTAGTTATATGCTAAAGAAACGCCAATTAGCGCATCTTGATTTATTTCATAATCAGTACCGATTTGAATACCAGTGCGATAAGTATTGTAGCCGTTAATTCCACCTTGTTGACTTTGCGTACCATAACCGTACAGAATATTTGCCCAGCTATTCCAACCTATTTCTCTTTCTTCAATGGGGAGCTGATTATCATAGCGTAAGTAGCGATGAGCAATATTGTTGCGCATATCTTCAACCATGATTAATCCTGCTTGAATATCACTACCGTCAGCAATGGGCGCCAGATCATTTGATAGTGCAGCAATATTATTATCATTATTACCAGCGGCGACTAATAAACTTAATGCTTCATCTGAAATCTGGCTACGTGTATTATTAAATTCATTTAATACTGTTGGAATAATAAATTTAGCTGCTGCTAATCCATTCTCTGTGACATTGCCACGTTCAGCAGCGCTAATAAAATTATCCCCCCCTTCGTAGCTAATACCATAACGCGCAATTAATTGATTACCACTGACACCACCGCTAATATTTGGTGGTGTCGTTTCTAACCATGAATCGGTTTTTTCTAATAAAGGTGAAATATCTGGCGCTATGGCATTTGCATCAGTCACTGTAATGCTCGCTTCATCTTTAATTGCCGAGTCTGAAGCAATTAATACAATATCTTTATTAATGATGTTATCAACACTGGTGCCTTTAAAATCAAGTTTTGCTTGGCTACCTTTTTTAAAGGTGACATCGCCGGTAACATGTAAGATAGTTTCATCAGTATTGGTATTATCATCAAGGCGGAAAATAAGCTGGCTATTTTCCTTATTCATGAAGTTACCTTCCCATTGAATGGTTTTATCTTTACCTTGGATAGTTAAATTGCCATGGTTTTCAATTAAAGGAACACCGGTAATTTTATAGCCGTCAAATAATGCATTTTGTGCTCCTCCCTGATAAGCAAAATTGATTTTGGTATCCACATGATTATTCCCTAAAATATCACCGTGGATCTCGCCATTAACATCACTTCTAAAGCCTGTTTTTAAAGTGCTAAAATCAATCGCTGCGGTTTTTCCTCTGATAATAGCGCCATCTCGGATATAAACACCTGTTCCTCGTTTAGGAAAGTTACCTTCAACTAATATTGCTGTACCATTTTCACTAGTAACGTTAGCGCCATTTAAATTAATATTACTACTAAAAGTAGCGCCCTGATTTATTTTAATTGCATTTGCTCCATTACCAGTAACAGTAATATTTTTTGTAATTGCTTGAGCTTTATATTCTGTTGATGAGCCATTAAATACTACACCGTCACCTTGTGATACATTAACATCTTTATTTATTTGCGCTGTATCGCCATTATTAATGTTTACGGTTTCACAAATGTTTAAAGTACTATCGCAATCAGCCGCTACGGCTGAGCCATATATAGCTGAAAGGACAGCAGCACTTAAAAATAACAAATTTTTATTTTTCATGAGATATAACCTTATGACTATTATATGGTTTTAATTATTAGAAAGTTGCTCTTACTGATACTTTAAAATAATCTTGAGTTGACTTGCTGCCGTTATTTTTATTCTCAACACGCTCATTATAATATTCTGTCATAACACGCCATTGAGGAGATATTTGGTAAGCCATTTGTAAGGTATAACGAGTCATATCTTTATCGATATATTCACCTTTATTTGTTCTGTCTTCTATTTTTCCAAAAATAGACTTACGCATTGAGGGAGAAATAATAACACCGATAGGTGTCGTCCAGTTTACATACATACGTAATTGCTGGTTGTGATTTGTTTCTTTTGTATCATACTCTTCATGTCTTATTGCTTGTTTTCCACCATCAAAATAAGCCACTGTTGTATTGAGATTCGGGGTGATAAAGTAGCGAATACCGGGTTCAATTTCCCAACCTAAATAATCCGTATTAGTGACGCCATTACTTCGTTTGTCCTCTTTTTTTTGTAATCCAAACAAAACACTACCGGTTAAAACCCAGTCTTTATTAATAGGAAATTGATAATTTGTTTTTGATTCATAAAAGTCGATAGTTAAACGGCTACCATTATCATAGTTAGTTAAATCTTGACGTATTTTTAATCCTGGTTGTATCCAACCATTATTTAATTTAAAACGATAACTACCTTGTAAATCATAACGCTGATAACGATTTTTATTGTCATGTTCACGCTGACGAAAACCGACGTCAAAATACCAGTTCGATTTGTCTGGATTAATGTTAAAATCAACACGATAACCAGAATAGTTATTCGATGTATCATAATCAGCAGATTCCCACGAGAACATCGCATTAACTGTTGCTGCGTGAGAATGAAAAGAAGTTAAAGCTAAGCCAAAAAGAGGTAAGAAAAGCACAATACGAAGTTTGTTCATGGTCTATATCCAATTCTTTATTCGCTTTTATTTATATCTATTTTTAGATGTAGGACGTCTTCCTTTTATTTTATTAAAAGGATTTTTATATTAGCGAATTAGGTTTATATATAGCGCCATAAGGTTATGGCGCAGATGTTTTTATTATTTTTCTTCACATATTGATATTTTTTTATTTAATTTATTCGTTGTCGCTGTAATAAACTCAGTCGCTCTCCAAGAATCTCCTGTTTTTTCTAACCAAGGGGTTAATTCTTCTTTAATTAATTTATCAATTAAAGGCATATTATCTTTGGCAATATTTTTCATTTGATATGGATCGTTCACATTGTCATATAAAGTATATTTTAATGGTTGTCCATCTTGCCTATCTATCACTAAAGTATGAGTTTTGGTTCTTACACCTCGTTTACCGAATGAAGGTTCACCATAAGGAATAAAAAGATAAAGCTGAGAGTTTGCTGTGTCGCCTTTGCCTGTGATGACTCTATCTGCAAGATCTGTGCCTTCTACTGAATCAGGGATCCATTCTGATAAACCAAGTAACCCTAAAATAGTTGGGTAAATATCAGGTGCTGACATTAATGCATCATCAAAACCTGGTTTGATTTTACCCGGTAAGCGAAACATCATAGGGACACGCATCGATTCTTCATACGGATTATTTTTTGTTGCTTGTCCATTTGATCCTAAGCAACTGCCATGATCAGAGAAGAAAACGACGAGAGTATTATCTGCAAGGCCCTGTTTTTCTAATTCATCGACAATGCGACCAAATTGCTCATCAACACCGTTGACCATTGCCATATATTCTTTGAAATATTGAGGCCCATAACCTTCTTGATATTCACTGTCCCACTGTACATTAGGGCGTGTATTTAACTCTTTTGATGTCTTACCTTGATAAGCATCGAGGTATTTTTTCGGTACTTGATCATAAGGAGAGTGAGGTGGGTTCATTGAAACCACTAATGCAAATGGTTTTGAATTATCTCTAAATTGATTATTTTCATTTTTGAGGAACTTGATTGCCATATCGGCTTCATGTTCAGGCCCCCATTGATCGATATAAATCGGTTTATCACGAGGTGTATCGTTTGCCCAATACATCGGTTTCAAGTGTAAGTCATAAGTACCATAAGAATACCAAAAATCAAAACCATGACGCCTATCTGGAGCAGCCCATTCATTCCAATAACGACCTTCCATTGGATTATTGTAACTTTCAATAAAAGGCTCATAGGGAGCATCAAGGTGCCATTTGCCAATATACCCAGTGCTATAATCTAAGGATTTAAGTACGTCAGACCAGCATTTTGCGTAAGGAGACAAGTCAATACCTACTTTTCCACCGTAATCATGGGCATTACCTGTGATACCATTACGCACAGGGTACTGACCTGTCATAAACATGCCTCGAAAAGGGGAGCATAGAGGGTAATTTGATGCCATTTGTGTCATTACTTTGGCTTGTTTGGCAAATTTATTAAGATTTGGTGTAATCGATGGATCTTCCCCCATAAACTGTAGAGCATGGGCTCGCATTTCATCAGGAAAAACAATTAATAAGTTAGGTGCATTTTCTGGTCGAGTGCGTTTGCTTGCTGTAAAGTCACCTGAAGTAGCAAGAGCAGGTGTAGAAACAGAGATTGCTGCCCCACTGGCGGCAAGACCTTTGATAAAAGTTCTACGGGAAACAGTCATTGCTTCCTCCTATTTTACGTTTGCTTTCGAATTGGTGGTATTTATCTTATTTATACTTTTGTGTAAGATCAAAAAGTAAGTTAACGAAAGATCTAGAATTGAAGGAGAGATCACAGAATGGTGTCAAATTGTAAGCAATTTGATAGAGAAAAGTCGGGTTCAAATATTGTTAATAATTATGAGTTAATTTATAAAATATTAGTAACCGATTGATTTTTAATTAGTTTTATATATAAATTGATTTTTGTTATAAATAATACTCATTATCACTGTTCGATATCGTAACTCATTGAAGAATACATATGCGTACTTTTTCTTTCATTTGTTTTCATTATCCACTAATTACCCACCATGCTTTTCCTTGAAATTGAAAATTTTCAACAATATTCATACCCAATTTTTGATGTGCTTTTAGCGAGCGGATGTTTTCACTATTAATAAATGCAATCGGGCGACCACCTTGTAACGCACAAATATATTGGTAAAGATCGGTTAATAGCGATTTTCCGCGGTATGATTTATCAATACATACAGGACCGTAAAACCAATTATGGTATGTAAGGCTAGGAAAACGTCGGTTAATTTCTTGAGCAATAGGTGGAAGAGAAAAAGAACTGACCGGAAAGCTGAAAACAACCGCTATAATCTGTTCTTGGTCAGTTGCGACTATGGCATTGGTACTACTTTGGTACATAGCTTCAACTTTATCGTGTGGATAATCACCATATAATCCACCTTGCTGTGACTGTGAGTTTTCTTGTAGTAATGAAGTCACTGCTTTGATATCAGCGAGGGTCATTTTTCGTAATGGATAACTCATGTTGTGTCTCTTTCAGTTATGGAGAATTATGTCATTATAGGAAAAATGTCACTATCACAAAAGGGAATAAAAACAGAAGATAAGCTTATCTTTTTAATAAGTGTTATGCATTTATTTTATTTAGAAAAATATTGTTAAGCAGCAATAAGGATACTACTGCTTAAATAATAAAAAACTTTCTTATTAAGAGGTGAGGTTAATTAATAAGATCACCAGCCATAAGCTAATCCGCCACCAAAAATAAGCTCTTGTTCACTATTAATTGATGAGTTAAATCGAAATGCTATATCGTTATTTGGCTGATATTGGACACCTCCAGCAAGTGCTATGCCAGTACGATAATTACTAATACCGAGGCCACCACTAAAGGTATGATGAGTAAGATAAGGAATATTGGTCATGGCAATTGAGGAAGCAATACCTGCATAGACTTTTTTTTCTAATGAAATAACTTTTTTATCCAGTGCTTCAATTGCATCGGTAATTGATGCTTGGCGTCTTCGATAATAATCATCAAATTCATGGATGGTTTTTTTGATGGTGTTTAAGTTATTATTAGTTTGATTTCTAAAAACATTTATTTGGCTATCAGTTAACCTTTTATTTTTACTAAGTAGTGCTTTTGTTTGTGCCAGATTGACTGCATCAGTATTATTTTTACCTTCACTGACATTGGTGAGTCGTGCTGTTTGTTTCTCTTCACTATTACCAAATGAAACCGTATTTTCCTCATTGGCTAATGCAGCATAACCAATAGCAACCGCACGAGTATTGGTGGCTTGGCTATTGATACCTATAGCTGTGGCACCGCTACCGGATGCTTGACTATTGTCACCGAGTGAAAAACGGGCAAGATTATCATGGTTGGGAGTTAGTGAATTATCTATATTTGATGTTGGTAAGGTATTAGCGTAAGAGAGAGTAGGGAATAAAAAAGACACTAAAAATATTTTTTTTAATAGCATGTTATTCGTCCTGTAATGGATAACAGAGTTGCCAATAAATGCTAAATGATTCTTTTTCTCATCACAATCTAGAATAAATGAAATCACTCTTAAAATTAATTTTGTTTAATATAGCATGCTATTTAATTTATTTTTATTAATTATTATTTATTCTATTTTTAATAAAACCGCACCTTATATAAGATGCAGTTTTAAATAATATGTTAATGGCTCTTTTTTCTAAAAGCGAATGCAACTGAAAGTGCTTGTAGTAAACATAATGTTGAGGTTTGAGAACGAAACATTTTTATTTGTGCTTCTTTTACAGTTAAACAAACATCACTTAGACTTGCTAATGGGCTTATGGGGCTATCTGTTACAATAATTTGTTTAGCCTCTTTATAAGCAGCAATCTCACACATTTTTTGCATTTCTTCTGAATAAGGGTGGAAATGGATGCCAAACAGCACATCTCTATGTGTAATATTCCTAAGTTGTTCTTTATACATTCCCCCTAGGCAATTAACAAAGACGGTTTCACAAGGGATATGAGAAAGCGCGTGAAAAAAATAGCTCGCAGCACTAAAAGAATGGTGAAAACCACCTATATAGATAGTTTCTGCATACTCAAGTAGTTGTATAGTTTTATTTAACATATCCTTATGGGTTTGATGAGCTAACTGTTGCAAAGCGTGGCTATTGGCTTGTGCAAACTCTTGCAGAATATAATCTGGCTCATTTAAGTTTGGTGGTTCCTTTTTGTATTGCTGCTTATAGGTTAATTTTTCATTATCCATTTCACCCATTAAATGACGTTGAAATAAAAGTTTCATTTCATTAAATCCTTTGAAATGAAATGCATTGGCAAAACGGATTAATGTTGATGGAGGAACATTTGCTTTATCTGCAAGGATCGCGATTGTATCAAATGCTACACTGTTTTTATTATCCAAAAGATAATGTGCAACCTGCTGTAGCCTTTTACTTAATCCATTATAGCGGGAGCGAACTTGTTCCTGTAGTTCATTCAGATTTGTTGCAGTAGACATAGTGCCCTCAATAAAAATACGGCTACAATTGTAGTGTTTTTTCAAGTCAAATTGAATGTTTTTAGTTAATAACTATTAAAATGAAATCATGAGTTAATTTTAATTAAATAAATAACCTAAAGGTAATTATTCAATGTTAAAATCTCTATTCGTGTTAAAAGTAAGATGGTTTATTATCATAATGTGAAACTATTTTTTTGAGTTTAACTTTGGGTGAAATAATTATTTCAAGTCTAAAGTAAAACCCATTATATTATTTTAAGTCTTATGGTGGGCTATTTTTTATTTGTGATTGTGTTTTTTAATTCATTTTAAATTTAATTTATTGCCATATTTTAAGTTGTTTTGTTGGTGTTTATTACTAATTTAAAATAGATTAGTGTTTTTGTGCGCAATGGCTAATATTTATAATAGGTTACTTGCCTTATTAGATAATAATAGTAATTTATTGCTATCTTTATTTTAAATTATTTTGAAGGCTTAGATTGTTGTATGGATAGTGAGGATGTTTGGTTTTATTTCTTAATGTGTTATTTTCATGAACACTATTCTGAACTTATTTCAGTTATTTTTATTATTAGCTTTATTGGAATTATTTGGGGTATTATTCATGAAATGCGCTGGCTATCTGTTTTTTTTACACTACCGCTGTTAATTTTTGTGGTTGGACTCATTTTTTCTAATTCTTGAGTTTAGGCGATGTTAAGTAAATCATATATAGCTTTGTAAATTTTTTCGATATTAAAATTAACTGACTCGCCTATTTATTCTCATTTCATTTCGCTACTTTTCTTTTATCGTAACAATATTAATACAGTAATAATATTAAGTTAATTTTTTGTTACACCTTCGACTTTACTGTTACATAAATCGCCTATATACTGTTTTTTGTATATATTATAATCAATAATTATATTGATAAATTAATCAATAAGGCAACTAATAAGCGATAATGACTCATTGATTATTATTGAAAAAGATAAACAAATAATTTGTTGAATTTTAGACTAACATTTTATATTTAATCTACTAATATAGTTAACGGCTTGTTAATAAAATATCGATTGAGGATCATTATGCAGTGGCGGAATACATCTACTCGCTATGGGCACTTGTCGCTTCTTTTACATTGGGGGACAGCATTAACCGTCTATGGCATGTTTGCCCTAGGATTGTGGATGGTAAATTTAGGCTATTACGATAGCTGGTATCATTCAGCCCCTGAAATACATAAAAGTATAGGGATAATTCTATTTATTGTTCTTCTTTTCCGAGCAATTTGGCGTTGGATTTCTCCTCCACCAACAGCATTATCCAGCTATAGCCGACTTACTCGCATTAGTGCCCATGTGGCTCATATGCTGTTATATCTAATTTTATTTGCCATCATTATAAGTGGCTATTTAATTTCTACTGCTGATGGTCAGCCAATATCTGTATTCGATTGGTTCTCAGTACCTGCTGTTTTCACAGGGGAAGGGGAACAAGCTGATTTAGCCGGTGATGTACATCTTTATTTAGCCTGGGCGGTTGTTGTGTTATCGCTATTACATGCCGCGGGTGCATTAAAACATCACTTTATAGATAAAGATATTACATTGAAACGTATGCTTGGCATAAAAACACAATAATTAAATTTATATTACCCTGTTAATAACAATATTATGGAGAGAACAATGTTTAAGAAGGCGTTATTGAGTTTAACTGCAGGTGCATTATTATTTAATGCTAGTTCAGCATTAGCGGCTGATTATCAAATTGATAAACAAGGGCAACATGCTTTTGTGCAATTTCGTATCCAACACTTAGGTTATAGCTGGTTATACGGCACATTTAAAGATTTTGATGGAAGCTTCACTTACGATAAAGAAGATCCTTCAAAAGATAAAGTCGATGTTGTGATTAAAACGGGTAGTTTAGATACTAATCACGCTGAACGTGACAAACACTTACGTAGTGCTGATTTCTTTAACGTCAGTAAATATCCTGAAGCTAAGTTTGTCTCAACCAAAGTGACTCGTGATGGTGAAAATTATACGGTGACGGGTGATTTAACACTTAATGGCGTTACAAAACCAATTTCACTAAATGCAAAATTAATTGGTGAAGGTACTGATCCGTGGAAAGGGTATCGTGCTGGTTTTGAAGCAACAGGTAAAGTTAATCTGAAAGAGTTTAACTTTAAATCAGATTTAGGACCAAAATCGCAAGAAGCAGAATTAATCATCTCTGTTGAAGGTGTGAAAAAAAATTAAACGTAGCGAATATTGGTAAGCAATAATTTGCGATATCACCTAATAGATTAAAAACTGATGCTTTTAGCATCAGTTTTTTTTTACTTAAGATACGTAACTTGTCTTATACTTACTTAAGAAAATTTCTGTAAGATAGATAAATCGTTATTAATTATTAGAGAGTTTATTTTTTATAAGTGATAAGAAAGTGGTCAAAATGAGGAAAATAAGATTAAGCTTATCTAATAATTTAAAGGTGAAAAATTATGCTAAAAAAATTACGACATACTTTATTAAGTACATTAATTATTTCAGGTACCTTTTTAAGTAGTATAACTACGGCGCAAGCTTGTACCCGAGTTGTTTATTTAGGTGAAAATAACCAAATAATTACCGCTCGTTCTATGGACTGGAAATACGAAATTGGTACTAATTTATGGATATTCCCTCAAGGAATGCAACGTTCTGGTGAGGCTGGTGATAATTCAGTTCAATGGCAATCAAAATATGGTAGTGTGATTGCATCAGGTTATGATATTTCTACTACTGATGGTATTAATGAAAAAGGATTAGTGGCTAATTTATTATGGCTTGCTGAATCAGATTACCCAAGTTATTCCAAAGATAAGCCTGCAATGGCTATTTCTGCATGGGCACAATATGTATTAGATAATTTTGCTACTGTTGAAGAGGCGGTAACTGCTTTAAAAGATGAGCCTTTTATTGTCTTAACAGACAAAGTACCCGGACAGGATAGAGTCGCAACGTTACATTTATCATTGTCTGACAGTTCTGGTGATAGCGCAATTATTGAATATATTGATGGTAAACAGGTGATCCACCATAGCCGAAAATATCAAGTGATGACTAACTCCCCTATATTTTCTGAACAGTTAGCATTAAATAGCTATTGGCAGCAGATTGGTGGTACGGTAATGTTACCGGGTACTAATAGAGCATCGGATCGTTTTGCAAGAGCCTCTTTTTATATTAATGCTATTCCTAAATCGCAATCGAGCAAAAAATCACTTGCCAGTGTATTTGGGGTGATCCGCAATGTTTCGGTGCCTTATGGATTAAGTACCGTAGAATCTCCAGAAATATCATCGACTCGTTGGAGAACTGTCGCTGATCATAAAAATCAGCTCTACTTTTTTGAATCTGCATTATCACCAAATACTTTTTGGGTTGATTTGAAACAAATTGATTTTTCAAAAGAAACAGGAAAAGTGATGATGTTAGCGTTAGGCCAAGAGCAGTCAACGATTTATTCAGGAGATGCAAGCTCTCAGTTTAAGCCAGCGAAACCTTTTAAATTTAAAGGGTTAGAAAATATACCAATACAAAATTAATAGAAATTAGATAAAAATGAAGTTATCGGCAGTCGTTAATTTTATGGAGACATCGTCTTTTAGCAGAAAGATGATGTCTTTCTTATTGATCTTGAATAGTCTTTTTATTATTTACTCGATATTACTTTCTCGTGGTGTTTATCTTGATTGGGAAATACACGGTTTTGCTGACTGGCTAAAATCGTTAGGTATATTGAAATTACTTGATATTCCTAAAGTGATGTTAGCGAGTGCACTTATTTTGCTCTCTTTCTTTATGTATATGGGGGCGCGGATTGCGTGGTGCGTTTCATTAATATTATTAGTGACGATCGTTTTTTTAGATGTCGCGGTTTATCACCAAGCTGGTACTCAAGCCTATACTTCATTAGCATTAGCCATTGTATTGGTTATCAGCCGGCGTGCTTTTCCTCATCATAGCTTAACCAGTGCCGGTTTTGTTGCTTTTATCTGTACGATTTCGCTACTGTGTTTCTCTATGTTAGGCAGCCTCTATATTGGTGATGAATTTAAACCACATATCACAACGTTAATGGATGCTTTCTACTTTTCCATTGTCTGTATGACAACACTTGGTTTTGGCGATATCGTTCCTATCTCAAGTAATGCGAGAATGTTTACCCTAACAGTGGTTATTTTGGGGATCACTGTTTTTACGACTTCTATTGTTTATGTGATGGGATTTTTGGCTCGTGGTACTCGCGATATTGTGAAGAAAAGGATCGCTAAAATGCATGATCATTTTATTATTATTGGCTCTTCAATGTTGGCAGCACAATTAGAGAAAGGGCTTAGAGAGCAAGGTAAACCGGTTATTGCGATTTGTTCGGATAAAAAGCAAGCCATGTATGATAAAGAAGCCAATATTATTGAAGGTGATCCAACCAATGTAAAAACATTACAAACGGCAAATATTCGCCAAGCGAGTTGGGTGGCGACGTTATCTGAAAGTGATGCGGAAAATACCTTTATTTTATTAACTATTCAAGAGTGTCCAGACCTTCAAGCGAAATTAATCACTATCATTAATAAAGATGAGAATAGAGAAAAAATAAGTCGATTACGTCCAGATATGCTGTTGTCTTTAGCTTCGTTAGGCAAAGAAATTATGATGAAAGTCCTTTGTGGTGAATCTATTAATTCGTCTGATGTTACTGATTTATTAATCAATAAATATTTAAAATAATGTATGTCAAAAATCACCCTTTACCTAAGAGAGTGATTGCAATAAGATGTATTTAAAATGCATCTTAAGAGAGGTTGAATTATGGAACTTGTTACGTATAAAACGCTACCTGAATGGCACTTAACAGCGATCCCTTTAGCATTATTAGAGCGTCATAACACAAAAGAAGGCACTTATGCGCAAATGCGGATATTACAAGGGAGTATGACATTTGTGCTATTTAAGGATGATGGAGAACAAGTGTTCTTAGAGTGTGATAGCGAAAATCAGCCTCCGCTTATTCAACCTCAGCAATGGCATAAAATCGATAAAGCGAGTGATGATGTGCTTTGCCAGCTCTCTTTTTTATGCACTCCCGAAGATAAATTTTTTAAAGAAAATGATTTGTCATTACCTCATTCAGAAGTGCGTTATATGGCAACATTGACTACCCCATGTAAAGTGCTTGATTTAGGCGCAGGGCGTGGTCGTAATAGCTTCTATTTAGCATTACAAGGTTATGATGTGACCGCATTAGATATTAATGCCGCTCATATTGATGCGATTGAAGCCGTCAAAGCTAAAACCGGTTTAGCGATCAAAAGCGGCTTATATGATATTAATGAAGCAGCATTAAATGAGAAATACGATATTATTATTTCTACTGTGGTTTTGATGTTTTGCCAGCGTCAACGTATCGCAGATATTATTAAAAATATGCAGGAGTGTACAAATCCTGAGGGGATTAATGTCATTGTTTGCCCTGTTGAAACAGCAAATAGTGGATCTGCTGAAGTTCCTTTCAAAACCTTCTTGCGCCAAGGTGAATTAGCGGATTATTACCAAGACTGGGATATTATTAAATATAATGAAAACCCAGGGCATCTACATAAAACTGATGCTAATGGTAATCGTATTCAACTTAATTTTGCGACATTAATTGCGCGTAAAAAATAATAAATAGATGGTGAGAAAAAATACCCTCGTTAGATCACCGCGAGGGTATTTTAGTATTTGAAAACTATAGGGGCTCTTTGGGAGCCTCTGTTTTTTCTTTGGCTTCTGAGCGTTGTAGTATTCTTTCGAGTAGAACCGTATAAATAGGTCGCCCGCCTAATAATTGCGCCAGCATGGTTGCGCCAAGACAGGTAATTATCATCGGCAAAATAAGTTGATAGTTATCGGTCATTTCTAAAACGAGTACAATCCCAGTTAGTGGTGCTCTCACCGTTGCGGCAAATAAAGCACCCATTCCAGCAATAGCAAAAGTGCCAATTTGAATTTGATAATCAGGGAAAAGATAGGTTGCCATTAATCCAAAAGCGCTACCAAAGAGTGTGCCTAAGGCTAATGTGGGGGCAAAAATTCCTCCTGGTGCACCGGAGGAGAAGCTGATAATGGTGGTGATGGTGCGTAACACAAAAAATAGTAGCAGTGCAGTTAACGAATATCCTCCGGCACTTAATGCAGGAATAATACTAAAACCGCCTCCGGTTATTTCAGGAATAATCAACGCAAGTAAACCACATGCACCACCAATCACGCCACCGGCTAAAACAAAACGTGAGGTTTTATCTTGATAAAAATGTTGGAATTGTGTTTGAACATAAAACAGTAATTTACTAAAAATAACCCCAACAACACCAAATAACATTCCTAACACTAAATAGAGCCACAGTGTATTCATCGGCGCTGAAGAAAATTTACCTATCTGTATGACGCCTCCTTCACCATTAATTAGGCGAAATACAATACAAGACATGATCACGCCAATGAAGACGGATTTAATAGAGATAAGATTATATTTAAATTGTGGTCTCATCTCTTCAATAATAAATAGAATGCCTGCCAAGGGAGCATTAAAGGCAGCCGTTAAACCGGCAGCAGCACCTGTGGCTAATAGTGTTTGGCGTGTTCCTTTATCTTTAACGCGAGAGACATCATTAACGAGTTGACCAATATTAGCCCCTAGTTGCACGGTGGGGCCTTCACGACCAAGTACCATACCTGAGCCTAAAGTACCTATACTGGCTATAAATTTTACTGGCAATACCCGCCACCAACGAACTGGCCGAATATCTATCATTGCCCCTTCAATTTCCGGTATACCTGAACCACCAGATTCTGGTGAAAACTTCTTCACTAAGTAGTAGCCACTCATGGCTAAAAGAGAGGAAACAAGTAACGTGCCAATAGCCAAAAGATAAGGGTTGGTTAATACCTCGGCTAATTTATCTTGTCTTAAATGAATGACCCAGCCAACGGCTTTTTCAAATAGTACCCCAATTAATCCGGCTAACGTACCGATAATGGCGGAAAGAATAAGCGTTTTCACCGGGGCAAGGTTAGTTTCTTTCGCTTTTCTAAACCAATTAAAGCGTTGTTGATTTTGCGATTTTTTGATCGTGTTTCGCTGATACATAATTTATGTTTTATATATAAATAACAATGTATCTAATAATAGCGTAATTTAATCATCAAGTGATATTTCTCACATAATGTAATCAATTTCATAATTAGTCGGTTTTTTTTCTAGCATATTTCCTTTTTTTCATCTTTAGTGTATCTGATAACAAAAAATATATATTTACATAACATTTGGATAAAAAGGGTAACGTATGGATTTCATCACAAATATATTAAGCGCTATTAATGGCGTGGTGTGGGGAGTACCGATGTTAGTCGGCATTCTAGGCATCGGTCTATTTATGCAGTTTAGACTCTCTTTTCTGCCAATTAGAAAATTAGGTACAGGATTTAAACTCTTATTTGAGAAAAATGATAAAAGAGGTGAGGGGCAAATCTCACCTTTTAATGCATTAATGACGGCGCTTTCTGCCACTATCGGTACGGGCAATATTGCTGGAGTTGCTACAGCGGTTGTATTAGGTGGACCGGGAGCGCTATTTTGGATGTGGATGACTGCTTTAGTCGGTATGGCGACTAAATATTCAGAAGCTGTGTTAGCGGTACGTTTTCGTGAGGTTGATAAATACGGCAACTACGTAGGCGGACCGATGTATTATATTAAAAACGGTTTAGGTAAAAAATGGCTTTGGTTAGGAACGCTATTTGCTATTTTTGGTAGTTTTGCCGGCTTCGGTATAGGTAATACGGTACAGGCAAACTCAGTGGCGGATGTTTTGCAAAGTAATTTTGGTATTTCTACCACAGTGACAGCAATTGCATTAGTTATTTTAGTCGGTGCTGTATTAATTGGTGGAATTAAGCGTATTGCTGATGTTGCCGGTAAATTAGTGCCCATTATGACAGTAGGGTATTTTGGGGCAGGGATTGTCGTACTTGCACTGAATATTACTGCTATTCCTGATGCATTTATGTTGATTGTAAAATCTGCTTTCACACCGGTTGCTGCGCAAGGTGGGTTTGCTGGTGCGGCTGTTTGGGCGGCAATACGTTTTGGTGTTGCACGAGGTGTATTCTCCAATGAAGCAGGATTAGGTAGTGCACCCATTGCTCATGCGACAGCCAAAACACAAAACCCGATCCGTCAAGGCTTAATTGCCATGTTGGGGACTTTCATTGATACCATTATTGTCTGTTCTGTCACCGGATTAACGATTGTGATCACCGGACAGTGGCTGACAGGGCAAAGTGGGGCAACACTTACTGCAAGTTCGTTCTCTATGGCTATCCCTGGAGGTAACTATATTGTTGCGATCGCATTGGCTGTTTTTGCTTTTACCACTATTTTAGGTTGGAGCTATTACGGTGAGAAATGTGTGCAATATCTATTTGGACCGAAAGCCATTATGCCTTTTCGTATTGCATGGTTAATTGCCTTGCCAATTGGCGCGACTCAATCCTTAGAATTTGTTTGGTTACTTGCTGATACATTAAATGCGATGATGGCTATTCCTAACTTAATTGCATTAGCACTGCTTAGCCCCATCGTTTATCGTCTAACAAAAGACTATATAAAAGATGTTAATGCGGTTGATATTGATCTAAATGAACAAGTGAATTCTGTAAGCAAAAAAGAAGCAGAAGCGGAATAAACGCGTTTGTTTATCTAAGGCTAAATGACCATCTAAACGAATAACCGTATGTGAGCAGTTAATATTAGATATTAGGAAAAGCGCATACGGTTTTTTGTTGCTTACAGCAAATAAAAAGCCTTCTGGGGAGAAGGCTAAGAGATGAGTATAGATAATTATATTTATAAGAATATGCTTAACTAGAGGTTAATTATTCTTTGGTACTAATGAAGATGTTTTTCACTTGGCTGTAGGCATCTAACATCATTTTATGCGTTTCACGACCTAAGCCTGATTTTTTATAACCGCCAAATGGTGCATGAGCAGGAAGTTCATGATAAGTATTTACCCACATACGGCCAGTTCTAACGGCTTTTGCAACTCGTAGTGCGCGGTTAATATCTTGAGTCCAGACACCACCACCAAGGCCATATTCAGAGTCATTAGCCATTTCAATAACATCTTCTTCATTATCAAATGGGATCACACATAATACAGGGCCAAAAATTTCTTCACGTGCGACACGCATTTGGTTTGTGGCATTGATAATAATGGTTGGGCGAACAAAAAAGCCATCATCAAACCCTTCACCCGTAATACGCTCACCTCCTGTGAGTATGGTTGCACCTTCTTTTTTGGCCAGCTCAACATAACCTAAAATGGTATCCATTTGCGCTTGGCTGACTTGGGTACCCATTTGTGTATTAGGATCAAGTGGATCACCAACACGGATACGCTCAAATTCTGCTTTTAACTCTTTTAAGAATGCGTCATGAATATCTCTATGTAAGAATAAACGGGAGCCAGATTCACAGGCCTGTCCTTGGTTCATTAATATCGCTAATGCGGAATATTTAACGGCTTTTTTCATATTCGCATCAGGGAAGACGATATTGGCTGACTTACCCCCCAATTCTAAAGTGGCTGGTACCATTTTTTTCGCCGCCGCAGCTGCAACGGTATAACCTACATTGGTTGAACCGGTAAATGCTAGTTTATCAATGTCTTGGTGTTCTAGAATAGCTTGTCCAGCAACAGATCCACGACCAGTAACAATATTTATAACACCGGCTGGTAATATTTCATTTAAAATACGACCTAGCTCTAATAATGAAAGTGAGGTGAGTGTGGCTGGATTAATAACAACGGTATCTCCAGCGGCGATGGCAGGGGCTAATTTCCAAGCAGCCATTAATAATGGAAAATTCCATGGAATAATTTGTCCAACGACACCAATGGGCTCACGAATAACAAGACTCAGGGTATTTTCGTCTAAGACAGCACTTTCATCGGTATGAGAGCGTATCACGCCTGCAAAATATCGAAAATGGTCAATAGAGGCGGGTAAATCGATGTTTTTCGATTCATTGAGTGGTTTACCGTTATCAAGAGACTCAATCCAAGCAAAACGTTCTTGCTCTTGTTCTAAACGGTCAGCAATTTTTAATAATAGCGCTTGGCGTTGAGCAGGAGAGGTTTTACGCCAATGATCAAAAGCTTTACGAGCCGCTTTTACAGCAAGATCAACGTCTTCAGCTGTACCTGATGGATATTCACTTAATAACTCACCGGTTGCGGGACTATAGGTTTTGGTCGTTTGTTGCGATGTACTGGATACCCATTCGCCGCCGATTAACATTTTGTAGCTTTCTAAGGGACGAAATTCGGATGGAACATTATTTAATTTAATCATTTTTAATCTCCAGTGTAGGGGGAGTATCGTCAAATTCTATAGTTTCATTTCGTAATACTCGTACTATTAAAATATATCAATTGTAGTAATTTTATTAGCTATTGATGCAATAGGTAATATTAACTATCAAAAATAATAAATAGATATTATATATACAATGAGAACTAATTAATTTAATCGATTCATCTCACTCTTTTTTAGCTGAGATGTAACAAAATCATCCCGTGCGACACTGCAACATTTCTTCTCAATTTCCCTTATAAGAAAAGCCCTTTACTTTGTTTACTCACCCTCTTACGAGGTGTGAAGCCAAATCAACAGAAAAAAAAGCAAGCTCTTAAGCACAGCAATAAATTGCGTTAGATCAAACATGGCGCAGATTATTTCATCTGACACTTTTCCTACTATAAAAATGGCGTATTCTTATGTTGCATATTTAATGCAACTTATAAAAATAAAGCGTCATCTTATAGAAGGAATTCGATATGTATTGTGTGCAATGTGAACAAACAATGAGAACACCTGTTGGTAATGGTTGTGCCTATGCACAAGGTATGTGCGGTAAAACAGCAGAAACCTCTGATCTACAAGACTTATTGGTGGCAGTATTAGAAGGGCTGTCAGCATGGGCATTAGCTGCGCGTAGTGTTGATATTATTGATCACGATATAGACAGCTTTGCGCCACGGGCTTTCTTCTCGACGTTAACCAATGTTAATTTTGATTCTGAACGTATTGTTGGATATGCCAAAGAGGCTATTTATTTACGTGAAAGCTTAAAATCACGTACGTTAGCCAAAAATGCAGCCATCCAAGTCGCTCATCCTAAAGCCGAAATTCAATTAGAAGGCAACGACTTAGCCAGTCTACAGAAACAAGCCCAACGCTTTGCATTAAATAATGATAAAGCGCAAGTGGGGGATGATTTACATGGTTTACGTATGCTTTGCTTGTATGGCTTAAAAGGTGCTGCTGCTTATATGGAGCATGCTCATGTTTTAGGCCAGTACGATGATGAAATTTATGCTGAATATCATCGTTACATGGCATGGTTAGGTACCGATCCTGCGGATATGAATGAGTTGCTAGACAATGCAATGGGCATTGGTCAAATGAACTTTCGTATTATGGCGTTATTGGATAAAGGTGAAACTCAAGCTTATGGTGATCCAACCCCTGTTTCCGTTAATGTACGCCCAGTAGCAGGTAAAGCTATTTTAATTTCAGGCCATGATCTGAAAGATTTACAGATGCTACTTGAACAGACCGAAGGTAAAGGCATTAATGTTTATACGCACGGTGAAATGTTACCCGCCCATGGTTATCCAGAGCTGAAAAAATATAAACACTTAGTCGGTAACTACGGAAGTGGTTGGCAGAATCAACAAAGTGAATTTGCCAAATTTCCTGGCCCTGTGTTAATGACATCTAACTGTATTATTGATCCTAATGTGGGGAACTATGGCGATCGTATTTGGACGCGTAGTATTGTTGGTTGGCCGGGTGTGAAACACATTAAAGGTGATGATTTCTCTGAAATGATTGAGCAAGCGCTCTCTTTAGAGGGATTTCCGTACAGTGAAATTGAACACTTAATTACTGTTGGATTTGGTCGTCAAACACTCTTAAATGCGGCTGATACAGTGATTGATTTAGTTTCACAGAAAAAACTTCGTCATGTCTTCTTAGTTGGGGGATGTGATGGTAGTCGTGGTGAACGTAGCTACTATACCGATCTTGCTCGTGCCATTCCCCAAGATTGCTTAATTATGACATTAGCTTGTGGTAAATATCGCTTTAATAAACTTGATTTTGGCACATTAGAGGGCTTACCGCGCTTACTTGATGTGGGTCAGTGTAACGATGCCTACTCTGCGATTATGCTAGCGGTTAATCTTGCAGAAAAATTAGGTTGTGGTGTAAATGATTTACCCCTGTCCTTGATTTTGTCGTGGTTTGAACAAAAAGCGATTGTTATTTTATTAACCCTACTCTCATTAGGGGTAAAAAATATTTATACTGGGCCGACAGCGCCTGCATTTTTAACCGATAATTTGCTCGCAATACTTAATGAAAAATTTGGTATGCGTGCGATCACCACGCCAGAACAAGATCTTCAAGAAATTCTTTCTGCTTAATTTATTTATTCATCATCATTGCCGAAGCCTAAAGGCTTCGGTAAGGAAGCAATATCCATGACGATGCCAACAGCTCTTTGTCCTAATCGTATGCAAGTTCACTCTATCCATCAGGAAACCCCGGAAGTGTGGACACTGAATTTAATTAACCATGATTTTTATCGCTATAAACCTGGCCAATTTGCACTAGTCAGTATTAATAATAGCGATGAAATAATGCGAGCTTATACGCTCTCATCTTCTCCGGGATTAAGTCCTTTTGTCTCTTTAACGGTTCGTCGTATCGACAATGGGGTGGGGTCAACGTGGTTAACATCCCAAGTTAAACCGGGTGATTATCTCTGGCTATCAGATGCACAAGGGGAGTTCACCTGTGCAGATAGAGAAGGAACGCGTTATTTAATGCTCGCTGCGGGGTGCGGTGTGACCCCTATTATGTCGATGACGCGTTGGTTGTTAAATAATCAACCTAAAGCGGATATCACGGTCATTTTTAATATTCGCGAACAGAGCCAATTTATTTTTGAAAAAGAGTGGTTAGAGTTAGCTAATGCTTATCCCTATAATCTCAATTTTATTATGATGCCTAAGTTGCCGGATGATAAGGGAATTTTTAGTGGACGTATTTCTCAAGAAAAACTAGCCGCTTTAGTGCCGGATATTGCCAGTCGTACTGTTATGTGTTGTGGGCCTAATAGTTATATGGAAGATACTGCGCGTTTTGCCAAAAATCTTGGTGTTTGTGCAGAGAATATTTTTATGGAACGTTTTGGTGATGAGCCAATGTGTGTTGATGAAGCACAACAACTTACTATGACTATTCGTCATCCGTTAAAGCAAATTAACGTACCGGTGGGGATGACATTATTAACAGCGATGGAAGAAAACAGTGTTCCTGTTTTGGCTGCTTGTCGTGCTGGAGTGTGTGGTAGCTGTAAAACACGCATTGTGAAAGGTGATTATGAGGTCACCAGCACCAGTACTTTAACTGCTGATGAGATAGCACAAGGTTATGTTTTAGCCTGTAGTTGTCGATTAACAGGTGATGTTGAACTAGCCTAATCATTCATTTTATTATCTATTCTTTATCTATCCTTCTATTTTACCCCGCTAATTTATTAGCGGGGTTTTTTGTTATTATTTTTAAAAAGAGAGTTTATTTATTCAATATAATATATAACACGTAAAGCTATAATGAATTAAATATTTATTTTACTTAATTAGCAGTTTACTGATACACATTCTGCTATTATTTAATTTATGATAGGGGAAGGGGGGATATATGAGAAAATTGTTATTTATTTGTTTATTTACTGTCATACTTTCTGGTTGCGAAAAAAATCAAACCCTAGATGGCTCTAATGTTGAGTCATTACGAATATCGATTGTAGAAATGCGCAATTCATTACCGCTTGAAGAGCAGCAACGCTTTGATGAAGCAATAGAATTAGCCATGCTAAATGATATTAATTTTAATGATTTAGTCATTGCTGGGCGCAATAAAAATGCTGATATGATCACGCGAAAAATGTGTCAATCGTTAGATGGTAAAACAGTCAATGAGATCTTCTCACAAGCTGAAGAAATAAAAGTACAAAAATTAGCATTAAAATAATCAATTAATAACCAATTTATTTAAAACTATTTTATTCATCTCTATTTGAGGTGAGTATTTAATTAATGATGTAAAAAATAAGCGATTTAAGATTTATCAATAGAACTTAAACAAAACTACGATGAGACTTTTCATTATAATGTGAGTGGTTATAATGCGCGCCGCATTCGCAAGAAAAGTGCAGTATCTCGTTAGGCGAGGCTCCTATACAAACACAGGTTACTGATCTGACGACGTCGAGAGACGCCCAAGATTAGGACAAGATATATCGACCGAAGGTATATCTCCATGTAACTTCCAGTATTCATCGGATACGTTGTATAGTGCTAAAACCGAGACGTGTAGATAGCTTTTGCATTCTCGCATCTGGTTTCGCCCCTATTGAGAACTGATTTGCTAAACACAAACAGTCATAGGGAACCAAAAAAATGAAATTTACTCCTCAACATAAAATGGATGCTGCATTAATGGCAGGCGCATCCTTAAACACACCCAATAATCATTCAATACAAGAGCAACATCATCGTTTAAAAGATGATGCTACCGTTAGTGCTTATATGAGCCAGAATTATATTTCTGTTTCTGTCGCAGATTCGGTTGAACATGTAAAAGCACAGCTGGTTAATGATTTAAAAGATGAATTAATTCCAACTTATCTGTATGTCGTAGATAAAGATAATTATCTTAACGGTATTTTGCCGGTTAAATCATTACTACTTGCTGATAATGAGCTTTTTGTTTCGGATATTATGCGCCAAACATTTTTCTCAGTTTCACCGGAGCAAAGCCGACATGATGTTTATCAGTTAATTAGCCAAAGTGGTTTAGACAGTGTACCTGTGATGCATTTTGGTAAGTTAGTTGGTGTATTACGACCTCAAGATATTGCTGATTTAATTGAAGATGAAAATACGCTAGATGCACAAATGCAGGGGGCAACGTCGCCATTAGAACAACCTTATTTAGAGACAAGTCCGGTCACTTTGTGGCGTAAACGTGTTGTCTGGCTATTAATGCTGTTTATTGCTGAAGCTTATACCAGTACGGTGTTACATGCTTTTGAAGACAGACTTGAAGCTGCTATCTCTTTAGCTTTCTTTATTCCATTATTAATTGGTACTGGTGGCAATAGCGGTACACAAATTACCTCAACATTAGTACGTGCCATGGCATTAGGTGAGGTGAGCTTGCGTAATGTATGGTCAGTATTAAGAAAAGAGATCACGACCTCGATAATGGTGGCTTTAACCATGGGAATAGCAGGATTTATTCGTGCTTGGACCTTAGGGGTTGGCATGGAAGTGATGATAGTGGTGGGATTAACGCTAATTTCAATTACGGTTTGGAGTGCTATTGTCTCTTCTATTATTCCAATGGTATTAAAGCGTATTGGTGTTGATCCTGCGGTGGTGTCTGCACCTTTTATTGCAACATTTATTGATGGTACTGGGCTTATTATCTACTTTGAAATAGCATCTCATACCATGAGTGTGTTTGCTTAATATATCAATCCTCTCTTATTTATACCGAATAAAGCCGATAAACTAACCAGTTATCGGCTTTATTTTTTGTTTGCTAGCTTACTTTTTTTTACTCTTTAATTAATTGTAAAATCGCCTGACAATGACGACAACGATACTGGGTTTCTCCTCGTTGTACTTTATTGTGTCGGCGAAGAGTTAACTGGTGTATTTCTTGGCAGCGACAAGCATAGCTAAACGTTTTTGCTGTTACATTGCTGATATCAAAATGATGGGTCCGTTTCGCACTCACCTGTAACACAGTTTCCATCATCCATTTCCACTCCTTGCCATGAGGTGCCACACGACCAAAATGGCGACTAACTAGCAGATGTGCTAATTCATGAGGAATAACTTCTTCAATAAAATTCTGTTTATTTTCAATCAATAATGTAGGATTAAGACGGATCTCCCAATTTGCATAATAGGCACTGCCTGCAATAGTTCCTCTCTGGTTATATTGTAGAGTGGGTTCTGGGTAATCTGTATTAAGATATTTATTGGCCTGTTGCAGTTTTTCACGCAGTGTACGCATAACACTTTGCACTAAGGCGATAGGGACTCTTACTGTTTTCATATTAGAGAGCATATAGCGCCTTATTAAAACACGCAATAAAAGAAAACTTGCACAATATATAAATTAACATATTATTAAAAAGTATATTGATTATGGAGTTTACCATGACACAACGAGTTCAACCTGATTTATTGGAAGCCATGAAATTAGCGGCTAATGAAGCCTCTAGTATGCTGAAAACGCTAGGCAATGGTGATCGACTACTCTTATTGTGCCAATTAAGTCAGGGCGAAAAAAGTGTCAGTGAATTGGAAGAAAGTTTAGGGATCCGCCAGCCTACGCTTTCTCAACAACTTACTGTGTTAAGAAATGAAGGGCTTGTGAATACTCGTCGTGATGGAAAACGTATTTTTTATTCTATTGCTGATGAAAAAGTATTGGTGCTATTAAATACACTTTATCAGCTATATTGTCCTATAGCAGGTTAACTTATGAATATAGATTGGGTTCACTTTACGCCTTGGAGCTCGGCATTGGGTGGGCTATTAATAGGTTTAGCAGCGGCTATTTTATTACTGTTTAATGGTCGTATTGCAGGTATTAGTGGGATTTTAGGAGGAGTATTAACCACTAACCAACAAGGTAATGGGTGGCGATGGGCATTTTTACTCGGTATGTTGATTACACCGACACTATTTTATCTATTTGATAAACCGTTAACACCTATTATCGACGTTTCACCTTGGCAGTTGATCATTGCCGGTGTACTGGTGGGAGCAGGTACACGTCTGGGGAATGGCTGTACCAGTGGGCATGGAATTTGCGGATTAGCACGATTATCGCGTCGTTCTATTGTTGCAGTTCTTGTCTTTATGGTGACGGCATTTGTGACTGTGTATATTCAACGCCATGTCATCGGAGGCTAAGATAATGACCAAATTTATAGCTTTTGTTAGTGGCCTATTATTTAGTGCTGGATTGATCATCGGTGGTATGAGCAACCCACAAAAGATCTTGGCATTTTTAGATATTCGTGGAGATTGGGATCCGTCATTGTTATTTATTATGGGGGCGGGTCTTATCGTCAGTGCTATTAGTTACCAAATTGCACGTCATCGTCAACAAAGTTTATTAGCCTGTCCTCTGGCCATTCCAACTAAAACAGTGATTGATAAACCTCTCGTCTTCGGCAGTATCTTATTTGGTTTAGGATGGGGGCTTGCGGGTATTTGCCCTGGACCCGGTTTGGTATTAGCGGGGGGTGGTTTTACCCAAGGTGTATTATTTGTGTCAGCTATGATTGTTGGGTGGCTATTTATTGGGTTAATTCGCAAACCACAATAATCATCACTATTTTAATCACACGCGATAAAAAACAACAAACGGACCGCATTAGCTGTCTGTTTGTTGTTTAATCTTGTTACGGGATTATTTAAAATCTGCGTAAGGAATAAGCGGGTTAGGCGGAAGATCTAAATCACCATTCCATCCATCAAATGAATAGCGTAAATACATTAGTGCATGGCTTGGCGTATAGTTTTTCGCTTGCTGAATATCGATAGCGGCACCTATAAACCAATGTGGTGTTATTCGATGTTCAATTAATGCTCTTGCTGTATAACCAAAACCATGACCCGAATCCCCCTTATCAATGATATTTCTCTCATGCTTAAATATTTCTTTTATGGGATCAGAATTAAATTTATCGCTTGAAACGAGATTTTGTAATGGATAACGTCTGCTATCATCGGTTTTTGAATAAGACCAAGAGAGAGAGCCAGATACTTCCCATGACCAATTTTCAGTACGTTGACGGTAATTAACGGGCAGTGAGAATGAGAGATATTGTTGTGGGCTATAATAACCCCCTTGCCCCAAGGTGTAGCCACTAAGATCTTTATTGTAATGCCAAAGCATGCTATTTAAGCCAACAGAAATGCGACGATCATTTTCATTGATTAACTTATAGTAATAACCGCCCATGGCTTTCACACTGCTGTTATTTTTAACATTTTTTCCTGTTAATCTATCAAGCGATATTTCTCCCCAATACCCATCCTTGCCTCCCAGATCATAACTGCCACTTAAACGAAGCCCCGTTTTTCTAACGCCCCCCCAAACTTGATTGGTCCAACTATCACGTTGGCCTGCAAAGGCAAGTAGTGAGCTATTTACCGGGCGACGGTGAAGATCTACACTCCAACCGAGATGATAAAAACTATCGTTATAAGCAATTTTACCTACCCAATCAGTCACATTAAAACCGAGTGGCGTGGTACCTAAATCCCATTGCCATTGCTCATTTTCCCAACCGATAGCAGGACTAACACCAAAGGCTTTTTGCTTTAGAGGGAAACAACCTGTGCGATAACAACTACCAAATTTAGCATCGTATGGCGCTGTACCTAATGTGCCACTATTTAAGTGCACAAAATCAGTACGCCAAAAGAAACGGCCATGATAAATAGGATGATCCAGTTGTAACATGGTGGTATGAGCGCGTAATTTAGAGTATCCCTCACTGCCATTTGCTCCCCAATAATCATGCTCTAGGGTAAAACGCCACTCTTGTTGACGATAAAGGGTACTCGCATCATCACGTACACTACGTGATAGCCAATTATCATTTGGGTTGTTGCGCATAAGTGTGGTGTATTCAATATTGTTTTTTGGCAGTGTATGCGTGATACCCTCTTTTAGCATCGCTTGTTGATAATAGTGATGAGCGGATTGAACTTGTTGGCTATCACGATAAAAACGACCAATATCACGTAAAATTAATCCATCAGCACTATCTGGCTCCTTGTCAACTTGGCGAGCTAAATAGATAAAATAGTGTTTGGCTTTATCAATATTTCCTGCCGTTTTTTCAGCGTTTGCTAAACGTCTTAGTGAATAGTGGTTAAATTTTTCAGGAGATAATTGTTCTATCTGAGCTAAGTAATAACGAGCTTGATCTATTTGATGTTGCGCTAAAGATATCTCTGTTGCACCTAATAGTGCTGTTTCATTATTAGGCGCTAAATTTAATACTGTATGATAATAATTTAATGCTTGATTGAGTTGGTCATCTTCTTCGGCCCATTGCGCTAACAACAGATAGCTTTCTATTTTTTGCTCAGGAGGAATATGGGTGAAAAGATATTCGACAGCTTGCTGTTGTTGGTTATGTTCTCTTAGTGATTGTGCATGCGCCATAATTTGACCAAAACGTAATTGGCTATCTAAGGCGTTCATACTTTCACTGCGCTGCGATAAAGGGATCGTCTTTAAGGTGTTAAGTGCTTGTTGTTCTCGCCCTGTTTTATTGAGATATAACGCATAGGCATATCGTCGAGAGGGATCATTAGGTCGTCGTTGATTAAGTTGATTAAAGTAATCCTCAGCAAGTTGGGGTTGTTGAGTGATAAGTAAATCATCCGCCAGACGATAAATATTCCAGACTTCATCGGGATACGTTTTAGCGATAGCCTTACGTTTCTCAATCGCACTGAGATAGTGTTGTTGCTGTTCATCATCAGCAGCTAAGTCTTGTTGTATACCTGAAATGATATACCCATAGTCTTGGGCTAAATTTTTGTATTGCTGTGATGTCAAGTTAGCCATAAATTGGGCGGCTTTTTGATGAGATTGTTGACGATAGAGCTTGGTCAGACTATGCAAAGTCGCCGCATCATTAGGCTGATATTGTAGCGCTTGTTGATAATAACGTTCAGCTTGTTCTAATTGATGTTGCGCCAACTCGATATCCCCTAAACCAATATAAGCTTCACTTTTATAGGGGCTGAGTTGACGTACTTGGGTAAAATAGTGCTTAGCGGCAGAGTACTCTTGATTTAATAACGCTTCATCAGCCTTGGCAAGTAAATGCCAATATTGATTTGATTGCAACAGCGTACGCCACAAATCACTATCATCGTGTTTGGGGGACAATGTGAGTGCTTGAGAAAGATAATAAATCGCGGGTGCCCGTTGATTTGCGCGCGAATAGCGCACGCCTAATGTTCCTATTATATCTGCATTATCAGGCTGCTGGCGTAATTGCTGTTTTAATGCGCGAATAGATAGTGTGTTATAGGAGACAGAGCCCGCCGATGCGGTAGATAATGCTGGGGTAAGATGATATTGCTGATAGATATTAGCTATCTGTTGGTTATTGGGATAAGTGTGATAAATCTGCTTAATACGTGCCATTTTGTTGGCATGGCTTGAAGCAATTAATACATTGAGATACTCAAGGGCTAACCCTTCATCGGGGGGCGTGCCTTGGTAAATATCATCATATAATTGCAAGGCTTCATCATAACGCCCCGCAGTCTGATAAAGGTAGGCTTTTTGTAGGATTTGGCGGTTATCTTCATGGGTTAATGATAGTAGCTTAATCGCACGTTGATATTGTTCAGTATTTTCGCCATGCATACGTAATTGCTCAACCAGTTGTTGTGCTTTTGCTGTTTCTTTTTGTTTTACAGCAAATTGGATACGCATTAACAACACACTAGGATCGTTCGGTTTTATAAGTGATAAACGATACAGTGATTGAGAAACTAAAACATCGTTACTTTTCGAGTTGCCTAGTCTAACTTGCTCATATAAAAAAGTTTCAGTCGGATCATCTGCGGCTTGCGTGACAGGCAATATGCCTGCCAGCAAACTAAGAGCAAGAAGATATTGGCGATATTGATAACAAATGCGCCACATCATAACTTACTCCTTATCCGCAAGACGACGTTGGCTTCTTATTTTCATTGCTCGCCAAATAAGAAGAGAAATAAGCACAATACCGACAATGGCAGCTAACCCCAGCCAAATAGGGTGTGAAGCAAAAACATACCAAACCTCTTCCCACCAAGGTAAATAGCCGACGAAATAGGTATCACCAACACGTAAACTATGGACACCAGACTCTCTGACTAATACTACAGAGCCATGCATTGCATCACGTTTACCACTATCACTTATCGCTTCATTTAATAATCGATAACCTTGGGGACTATCGGCTAATAGCGCCACTACACTACGCTGTGAAAAGAACGGAGATTGAAAACCAATAATAGTGCCTAGTGATCCGGTTGATGTTAAAGATGTTCTGCTATCTGGACGCTTATCTAGATCTTGATAATTGGTATGACTAAAAATGGTGATTTCACGTGATGGCAGTGTAATTTCGCTACGTGCTTTATCAATCAAGACATTCATCTGTTTATCATTATTGAGTGCTGGAGGAATTGTCCCGATTAATAATAAATCAGCTTCTTGTTTTGATAATTCCTCTAATGATGCAGTTAAAGAGACATTTAACGCGGGATAGCCAGTTTGTGCACCAATATTACCTAATGATATCAATAACGTTGTTAATTGCTCAGGTGAAGGGGATTGGTTGACATAAATAAGAGTTTCTGACAAATCGGCATAACGGCTAAATGGGAACCCAGCATGACTATAAACACGCAAATCAGGTAGAGCAATATAGTGGCGATAGTTACCAGTAAAATTAAAGCTTGATAATTCATCTAATGCTACCGTGTTAGGGACTGGGTGATAAGTAATACATTGATCAACGGAGCCTCCGGGGATCGGATTTGTATAGTCAAAAGAGAAACGGATCTGATTACGTTCACCTAATTTTACCGCGGGGATATTGAGAAGATTTTTGTTTTCGATCCAACCTTGAATTAACGGTAGATAAGCCACAATAAAGTTCTCTTTTTTATCTCTCTCTAAAGGGTAGGCTTTGATAAAGTGATCGTTGACTGAAATCGACATACGAGAATCATCTTGAAATGCCGGAGCGGTATAACGATAACGCAATTGCATCTGTAGTCCTGTATTATTAAACATAAATAAATCAGGAGGTAAGGTCATATTGAGTGTGATGGGAGCAGGCTCTAGTCCACGAGATTGCAACTGACCTTGATAATCTTGCAAGGTATTAAAGTAGATTGGTTTATTTAATTGTACCCACTTAGGTGCATCATAAGGCTCACGTGGTGCCAATAGATTGACATCATTAATGGTGACGGTATCCCCTCTAAAAATAACTTGTCCCCGGGCAATACCATTGACGGCGGTAATTAAGTCATTGTCATCGCGACCCATTACTAACAGCAGTTTTACATAAGGATCCGTTGGGTGTGAGACTAATTCAATGGTGGGAGCATTGACATTGGCATGTGTATTAAGAAAGTCGGGGCGCTGTTTATTAGTGGCAAATACAATGCTGTGTTGATTGGGCAACTGATTGTAATACACAGGGTAGTGTTGCTGGCGCCAATCGACTTGTGTACCAAACCAAGAAGCGAGTATTCCCGCCGCTTTTTGTTGGGTAAGAGTAGGGGATTGGCTAAACACCATAGGTAAGGTAAAAGTACCAAAATCGCGACTATCAAAGAAAGGCTCGGGGAAATTGGCTAATTCGTTACTCAATTTCAATGATTGATAGGTGAGATGCAGTTGGCTATTTTTGCTGATATCAAGCCATAAGGTGGTATTGGCTTGGTTTTCACAAATTTCTCGGTAATGGCCGATAAAAGTAAATTTTAAATGATTAAAATCTTGAATAAACCGTGGATCGAGCGGTAATGTAATGTGGTTTTTATGGCCGAGATCTTCTTTTTTCAGGGGGATCACGCCCATGATTTCATCATTTAAATAGATATTAAGATGTGATTCTATAGGCAGTAATGAAGGCGAGGGGGTAAACTCTAGATCTAATATTGCCTGTGAAACATATTCATCACTACGAACACCAAATTCTAGATAACCATCAGGGCTAGCGCCTTGTAATTTTAGAGCACCATAAGTAGGTGCTGTTGTTGCAAATAGTCGTGTTTCTTGGCGAGATGGGGTTATCTGATCCGGTGATGTTAAAGTGACTTTCTCTTCTTCAACCGTTATGAAAGGTTGTTCCGTTATAACCGCTGGCACTTCTTTTTCGTCATCACTATAAGCTAAACCGGAAAGCATAAGTAAGGCGAATAGTAGAAAATATTTTTTCATTATTATTACCCATAGATCTTATTGTTCATTAATAAATTCCCAAAAAGCTGAGTTTTACCGTTAAGATTAATGAAATATTTGTGAAACATTGACACGTCGTGGAAGTAGCGATAATAGCCACAATAAACACTGCCCTAATAAACGAAATAAGAGGTAAACAAGATACGGGGCGCGTTTAAGTAAGGTGTTATAGCCCCGCATACTGATATAAATGATATTTCTTAAACTATTCAGTGGATTATCGGCAGGGAGAGCGTGTTGCCAATTAGCCCAAGTGTCGGCTCGTTCAAAAGTACAGGCGGTAAAATCAATGGATTTTTGTGTATCCATATTAAGCAGTTGTAAGCCAATAATGCGATTATCAATCCGTAAAATACGTGCTTCAAAAGCATATTCACGCTGATTTTGTTTGAGAATAACGGTGATCTCTTGGTGACAAGATAAGGGAACTGTAAAATTATCTGGTAATACAATGGCACAGCCATTATCAGAGAAGTCATTGAGCTGACAAGAATAAAGCGAACCGTCTTGGAGTAATAGCATTGCGGGTACTCTTAGACGTACCCGTGGAAACTGGCGCTCTTGCTTTGCTTCTACAGAAACAGCAATGGCAACACCTAGTAATACTAAGTTATAGCATACCCAAACTAAGCACATGAGTACGGCTAACCTTTCATCGGGATCGCCTGTTGCGATACGCCAGAAAGCAAATAGAATTCCTAACAAATTAAGATTAAGAAACAGAATATAGGGGCGATTAATTTGCCAATCGACAAAACTTTTCTTCATAATTGCCCCTTTCTCTGTGACATTAAATTTACCTTTATAAGGTGAGAATAGGGTGCTTAATACGGGGCGAGTGGTGTACCAAGCTAAAATCGTTTCATAAATTTCTCCCCAAAATGAGTGGCGATAAGGACCTTGTAATTTGGTCGCGGCTAACCAAATGTGTAATAAATAAGGCACGACATACAAAGCGATAGCGATGGCGGGTGCGTAAATAATATAGGCATGAAAGATAAGGAACGTTAGTGGTGCTAATAAGAAGATCATCCTTGGTATGCCTGATAAAAAGTGCAACATGGCATTGAGGTAACAAAAGCGCTGTGGCAGTGTCAGCCCTTTGCCAAAGAGTGGATTATCTAAACGAAATATTTGTATCATTCCTTTTGCCCAACGTATGCGCTGGCCAATATGTGCTGAAAGTGATCCTGTTGCTAATCCTGCGGCAAGAGGGATACGAATATAAGCAGAAGTCCAACCATGACGATGTAAGCGTAATGAGGTATGTGCGTCTTCGGTCACAGTTTCAACTGCCAGCCCGCCAATTTCATCTAAAGCACAACGACGTAATACAGCACAGGAGCCGCAGAAAAAAGCTGCATTCCAAGTATCATTACCATCTTGCACTAATCCATAAAAAAGCGTGCCTTCATTCGGTGTTTCGCGGAAATTGCCTAAATTACGTTCAAAGGGATCAGGGGAGAAAAAGTGGTGTGGTGTTTGTACCAATGCCATTTTTTCGTCTTTTAGAAACCAGCCCATAGTAAATTGTAAGAATGAGCGTGTCGGAATATGGTCACAGTCAAAAATAGCCACATATTCTCCGCAGGCTTTGCTCAATGCATGGTTGATATTACCGGCTTTGGCAAAATCATGTTTTTCACGAGTGATATACCGAATACCAATTTCTTTAGCAAAAGCCGCAAACTCAGGGCGAGAGCCATCATCTAATAAATAGATAGTTAATTTATCTTTAGGCCAATCAATGTTTAAACAGGCATAAAGTGTTGGTTTTACAACTTGTAGTGCTTCGTTATATGTGGGAATAAAAATATCGACAGTAGGCCATTGTGTTGTATCTTGAGGCATTGAAATAGGTTGTCGATGGAGTGGCCAAATACATTGCATAAAACTAAGAAATAACACAATCCATGCATAGGTTTCAGCCAGTAATAGTAAGATCCCAAAGAAAAGGCTCAGATTATCCACCCAGTAGAGTGTGTATTGATAGCGCCACCAAATATATCGGCAAGCAATAGTCAGCGATAAAATAATAATGGTAATAGAAGACAGTCGGCCAGGGATATCACGGATAGCTAAGGCTATCAGCCAAATCACGAGAACAAAAACGAATTGTAGTTTTAAATCAAAAGGTTGAGTAATACTTAATAAGATAATAAAAATGGCAAAAACAGCAACGAGCGATAATAGAGCGTATTGCCATAGTGGCGTGTTTGTTTTCTTATGATGGATCATATCTCGCGCAACAGGAGATAAGCGAGCAAAGAGATTTTGATAATACTGTCTAATATAGACAATAAATTGAATCGGTTTTTTCACCAAGGTGAGCATCAAGTAATGGCAAATAAGCCAAATACTTTGTAATAAGTATCGGATCGGATCGCATAATTTAGGGCGACGCGGATTAATATGAGGAAATAGTTGTTGTTGTTTTTGTGCTATTTTCTGCCAAAAAGGGGATTCCATACGCAAAAAGAGCCACATTAATACCCAGAAAAGCTCATTCACGATAGCCGCACTGAATGAAGCCCCATTATGACGATAAAATTTGTAATAACGGGTTAAGATATGCGACTGCATAGTAGCCTGTTGCCTTATCGAGCGGGACGCTTTTTTCTCTGGATAATCGATGGTTGACATTGTGGCTATCCTTTTTTGCTTAACAATAAAGGCAAACACCATTGTAGAAGTTGATTAATTTCTTCAACTAACATGCAATTAGCGCGGTAATCATATAAAGGTAAGCGTGAAGCACAGGCTTCTAATAATGCTTCATCGCGATGAAGTTTTATTGGGCAGAAAGGAAACTGACTGGTTTGCCAAAATTGATAAAAATCTTGATGGATTTGGCTAGTGGCACAAAATTGATTCACCAGAATATACTCATTGGCAGCAAAGGTATGTTGGTTAAGCCGAATATGACAGTTACTTTCAGGTGTGGTAACGGTTAATACGATATTGGCTTTCGCAACCCATGATTTAAAAAGGGTATTGTGCTCTGGTTGTAAATCGAGAAAAATTAAAGTGTCTGGGTATTGTTGAGTAAAAGCGGTAAAAAAATGCTGCAGATGTTGGTTGGCAGTGGCAGATGCTTGCAAATGCAATTTATCTTCTGAATTAACGACTCCAAAAGGTAAAATCTGATAACCGTTTTGATAATCACAAATCGCTTGTTCTATTGGGGTATGCGCGAGTAGTGCTTGTCCTAATGTGGTGACTTGTGATTTTTCTGGAAAATAGAAATGTAAGATATTATTCACACAGTTATCGATAACAATGACATTGTATTTATGGTGATGAAATTGGCGAGCCAGTGCAACGGTTATTGAGGTGGTTCCTACTCCACCTCTGAGCCCTTTTAATACAATTAGTGGCATAGTTTTTCTCATTTAGTTATTGAATTAAATGTGTTGAGTAATGGCCAACGATAAATAAGGCTATGTTGATTTTCTTCGTTATTAATATCTCTATAGTGATAGTTGTTTATTGAAAATAATTTCTTTAATTTATTTATATCTTGGTTTGTACTCTCTTTTTCTCTTTTTATCTCCGAGTGAATAAATTTTTTATTTTCCATTTTTTAACCCTCATATGAAAATAAATTCTTAATCTGTAATTTTATTTTTCTTAGCTAGAGAAGGGGTAAGTGTTAAATAAAATATTAATATTCTTTATTTAAGGATATGCCTTAAAAATAGTTATTTCAATTACGTATAAATACATAAATTAAATATACGAATTTAAACTCCATTGGGAATGAATAATAACCCTCTTTGACAATGATAATATTCTCAATAAATTCATTTAAATAATAACTAAACCATTGTTAGTCAAAAAAATGAAATATAAGATAATTGTAAATTACCTATTTATAACAAATTCTAAGGTAGTCTTTTTTAGATGATCAAAAAAGATTTGATTTTTATCAAGTAAAATACCATTAAATTAGTTAAATCATCTATTTATTCTTGTTTTCATTTTATTTTTTAGCTTTATGTTCTTGTGGTGTTTGTTTTGTAATGCTCATGTTAATTTAATTGATCTATTTGTGATTATTTTGTTTAGTTTCGGATATGGGAAAATAAGATAACTCTGTGTTGCTATTTATTTTTTAAAATAACAACACAAATATAAAATTTATGTCTATTATATAAATATAAAGTGGCGTTTTGTTTATTAATCAACTTAATTGTTTTTAAGTTGATTGCTTATATTTATTTGTCAGTAATTTATTTTTATGTACTCTTTCTTTTACATATAAGTAGTTTTACTAATTGATGGGGGAATATTCTATTAAGAATTAACTTTATAGTTATTTATAAAAATAAGAAGTATAAAAAGGCAAATATGAATATTCATATCAATGTCGGATATTATATAGATACGAATAAGTAGGTAATTAAAATGAACAAGACTAAAACAACCCGGTTAAGTTTTTTACATTACTGGCATGGGTTGGGTGCCTGGAATTTTTATTTTTTGCTAAAGTTTGTTTTGCTTTGGTATGGTTATTTAAAATTTGATGCATTTAGCAATTTACTCTTTCTAGCATTTTTATTATTTCCACTACCGAAAACATTTTGGCATAAATTACGTAATTGGATAGCGATCCCTATAGGGGTTATGCTTTTCTACCACGACACTTGGCTACCTAGTTTTTCAACGGTATTAGAACAAGGAGGGCAGTTAAAAAATTTTTCATTCTCTTACCTCATTGAATTAGCTGTTAATTTTATTAACTTAAAGATGATCGGGGTGGCATTTATTTTACTGGTAGGGTATCTCTTTATTGAACAGTGGGTAAGAGTGTCGGTGTTTATTATCGCGGGTGTAGTGTGGCTTAATATTAGTGGTTTTACCCATTTTTCAGGTGCTATGGCTTCTGCTGTTTCTGCCAATAGCTTTACTCAGCAAACCAACACATCTATCGATCAGCCACAACCGCAAAATACAGAAATATTATCGACAGCGCAGACTAGAGCGCCAAATAATAGCGTACTGAGTTCACCTTACCCACCACAAAAACAGCCGGCTAATAACAAAGTGTTAGATGAATGGCTTGCTCAGTTTTATCGTTACGAAAATAAACGCAGCACACCCGCTCCCGCCCAGCTCTCTTCTTATGCACAACCCTTTGATATTTTAATTATTAATATTTGTTCACTCTCTACCGCTGATGCGGCAGCCGTCGGATTACAGCAACATCCTATTTGGGGTAACTTTGATGTGTTATTTAATCGCTTTAATAGTGTTGCTTCTTATAGTGGCCCCGCTTCATTACGTTTATTAAGAGCCAGTTGTGGCCAAACACAACACGCTGATTTGTATGATCCTGCCGATATGCAATGCTTATTGATGGATAATCTGGCTGCTTTAGGTTTTGAGAAGAAATTGGTGCTCGATCATAATGGCGAGTTTGGTCATTATCTTCAAGAAATTAGAGAGTTAGGTAATCTTAATGTGCCGTTGCAAGATCAACGCGGACTCTCTCATCAAATTACCGCTTTTGATGGCTCTAAAATCTATAACGATAAAGAGACCTTAGAGCGTTGGTTAAAAGCACGAGAAAAATCAGATGAAAAACGGACGGTGACCTTTGTCAATTTAGTGTCACTTCATGATGGTAATAGGTTCGTTGGCGAAAATACAACGGCTGATTATGGTAAAAGAGCCTCAGCGCTACTTGATAACTTAAATGCTTTTATTAATACCCTTGATAAACGTGGCAGAAAAGTGATGGTGGTAATTGTTCCTGAACATGGAGCCGCATTACAAGGTGATATAACTCAGATGTCTGGTTTGCGAGATATTCCAAGCCGAAGTATTACTACGGTTCCTGTCGGTATTCGTTTTACTGGACTTAAAAATCAACGTTTACCTCATACGCCTATGATGATCGATAAACCAAGCAGTTATTTAGCGTTATCCGATTTTATTCTCCGTAATGTGAATGGCGATATCTTTAATCAACCCACCATTGATTGGAATGCTTTAACCCGTGAATTACCACAAACCGCGACGGTATCAGAAAATCAAAATACCATTGTGGTTGATTATCAAGGGAAATCTTATATCAAATTGAATGAAGGAGAGTGGATAGACTACCCTGATTGATTTGTTTATTTCATCATCACTCCCTGTTCTCTTACTGACTTTGAGTTCCCCGTTAATATTGCGGGGGTTTTTTTATGGTTAACAAAGAGATAAATTTCAGGAATAAAAAACCACACCTAAAAGATGTGGTTTAATGAGTTTGCTATGAAACAAGGGAAATTTATTTTAAACCCGCAGCTTCACGTAAAATCTCAGCTTTATCTGTTGCTTCCCAAGGGAATTCAGCACGACCAAAATGACCGTATGCTGCTGTTTTTTGGTAGATCGGATGCAGTAAATCCAGCATTTGAATTAAGCCATAAGGGCGTAAATCAAAGAACTCACGTACTAATAAGATCAGTTGTGAGGTAGGGATTTTTTCAGTACCAAATGTTTCGACCATAATAGATGTTGGTTCTGCAACACCAATAGCGTAAGACACTTGAATTTCACAGCGATCTGCTAAGCCCGCAGCAACAATATTTTTTGCAACATAACGTGCAGCATAAGCCGCAGAACGGTCAACTTTGGAAGGATCTTTACCAGAGAATGCCCCACCGCCGTGGCGTGCCATACCACCATAAGTATCAACAATGATCTTACGACCTGTTAATCCACAGTCGCCCATTGGGCCACCGATAACAAAACGACCTGTTGGGTTAATGAAATATTTGGTTTGTTCATTTAACCATTCTGTTGGCAGAATAGGTTTAATGATCTCTTCCATTACCGCTTCATGTAAGTCTTTTTGTGAAATATCTTCAGCATGCTGAGTTGATAAAACCACGGCATCAATACCAACAATGTTGTTATTGTCGTATTGGAAAGTGATCTGACTTTTGGCATCTGGACGTAACCATGGTAGTGTGCCATTTTTACGTACTTGAGCTTGGCGCTGGACTAAGCGGTGAGCATAAGTAATAGGTGCTGGCATCAGAACGTCAGTTTCATTAGTGGCATAACCAAACATTAAGCCTTGGTCACCGGCACCTTGTTCAAGGGGATCTGCGCGGTCAACACCTTGGTTGATATCTGGGGATTGTTTACCAATCGCACTGATAACGGCGCAGGAATTAGCATCAAAGCCCATATCTGAACTGGTATAACCGATTTCACGTACTGTTTTACGTGTGATCTCTTCGATATCAACCCAAGCTTTGGTGGTAATTTCTCCGCCTACCATCACCATGCCTGTTTTAACGTAAGTTTCACAGGCAACACGTGCTTTTGGATCTTGTTCTAAAATTGCATCCAATACGGCATCAGAAATTTGATCCGCAATTTTGTCTGGATGACCTTCTGATACTGATTCAGAAGTAAAAAGGTGTGTAGTCATTATATCTCGTTACCTTAATACAGATGGTCTAAGGATGGATGTTTTAACATCTAGACGTCCATTTTAGGACTGTTTTCTCTTTAATTCCAGCTTTTTTTAATCAAATATAGGGATAAACTCGCATCCAATAGTTGATATCATTTTTTGTGTGACACAATTTTTCAAGTGAGCAAAAAGAAAAATAATAAAAAAAAGCGATTTATCTATTTTGTTTTTGCATTTTGGTTCAACTACAGGTATAACCTCGCCGTTACTGTGAAAACTGAATCACAGTGTAAACCGCAGGATTGCTGATCCTGTTTCTCTGTTAGGGAAATGGCTTATAAGGTTAAGCCATGTGTGGAGTGAATGGGTAATGATCCATTGTCTACTGGTTATTCTTTTCAAAAACCAAAACAGTACTCGCCAATACTATACCCGTAGTATGTCTAGAGTGATTTCCTCTTTGAGCTCTTTTTCTTTAGAGCGAAGTTGTCTGTTACTTGCCAATAGGTGATTGTGTTAACTATTAGTCGGTTAACTTCATCGCTTTCTACTACTATATCCTGCATTAGGCTGGATAATCATACAAAAATATATAGTGAGTCATTACTTCTAACTGTTATTTATCGGTCATTTCAGCTAGCCATGAAATTATTGACTACTATAGTGACAGGCAAGGTATAAACTCATACTCCCTAAGGAGAATGTCATGAATGATAACATCGCTCGTAAGATGCAACAGACTTATAACATCACATATTGGGGGGGAGGATACTACTGCGCGAATAATCGCGGCAATATTAGTGTTTGCCCAAATCCTGATGTGCCTGAAGCAACGCTGGATTTAACAGAATTAGTTAAGCAAGTACAAGAAGAGCATTCACATTTACGCCTTCCTGCGCTGTTTTGTTTTCCACAAATTTTACAGCACCGTTTGCGCTCAATTAATGCCGCTTTTCATCGTGCACGTGAGTCTTATGGCTACAAAGGGGATTACTTTTTAGTTTATCCAATTAAAGTCAATCAACAGCGTCGTGTGATTGAATCGCTAATTAATGCTGGAGAGCCATTAGGATTAGAAGCTGGCTCTAAAGCTGAATTAATGGCAGTGCTTGCTCATGCCAATATGACCAGTTCGGTGATTGTTTGTAATGGTTACAAAGATCGCGAATATATTCGTTTAGCCCTTACAGGGGAAAAGCTCGGTCATAAAGTGTTCTTGGTCATTGAAAAAATGTCTGAGATAAAAATGGTACTTGAAGAAGCCGAACGTTTAGAAGTGATCCCCCGCTTAGGGGTTCGTGCTCGCCTTGCTTCTCAAGGCTCCGGTAAATGGCAAGCCAGTGGGGGGGAAAAATCTAAATTCGGCCTAGCTGCAACACAAGTACTACAACTTATTGATACGCTACGCCAAGCTGGTCGTTTAGATAGTTTGCAGTTATTGCATTTTCACCTTGGATCACAGATGGCTAATATCCGTGATATTGCGACAGGTGTGCGTGAATCAGCCCGTTTTTATGTTGAGCTACATAAGTTAGGGGTCAATATTCAATATTTTGATGTTGGTGGTGGCTTGGGCGTTGATTATGAAGGTACGCGCTCACAATCTGATTGCTCCGTTAACTATGGCCTGAATGAATACGCTAATAACGTGATTTGGGCGATTGGTGATGCTTGTGATGAAAATGAATTACCTCATCCAACCGTTATTACAGAATCAGGTCGAGCATTAACTGCGCATCATACGGTGCTTATTTCCAATGTTATTGGTGTTGAACGTAACGAATTTACTGCAATCACGCCGCCGGCCGAAGATGCTCCAAGACCTATCGCAAGCCTTTGGGAAACATGGGAAGAGATGCAAACCAAAGGGAATAGCCGTTCATTGCGTGAATGGCTGCATGATAGCCAATTAGATTTACATGATGTCCATACTCAATATGTACACGGTATGTTAAGTCTGACAGAGCGTGCATGGGCGGAAGAGTTATATCTGAATATCTGTCGTCATATTCAATATGATTTAGATCCAAGTAATCGAGCCCATCGCCCGATTATTGATGAACTGCAAGAGCGTATGTCAGATAAGTTCTATGTCAACTTTTCACTGTTCCAGTCATTGCCTGATGCTTGGGGAATTGATCAATTATTCCCTGTATTGCCAATTGAAGGTTTAGATAAACCGCTCGATCGGCGTGCTGTATTGCTAGATATCACTTGTGATTCAGATGGTATTATCGATCATTATGTCGATGGTGATGGGGTCGAAACCACGATGCCAATGCCAGCTTATGATCCTGAATATCCACCAATGATTGGCTTCTTTATGGTGGGGGCGTATCAGGAAATCCTTGGTAATATGCATAACTTATTTGGTGATACAGCAGCCGTTGATGTTTATCTTGATGAGAAAGGCAATCTTACTTATCAGTTGAGTGAAGAGGGTGATACCGTTGCGGATATGCTTCAATATGTAAAACTTAATCCTGCGGTATTGTTGGAGCGCTTCCGTACTCAAGTGAAAAATGCACAGTTAGATAAAGCACTCCAAGAGCAGTTCCTAACTGAATTTGAAAGTGGCTTATACGGTTATACCTATCTGGAAGAAGAGGAGTAATGCTTACTTCCTAATGCAGAGTGGTGTTGATACATCACTCTTTATCTATCATATTGATTTATATGTTGCTTGTTAAAATAAGTAACAGAGGTAATGGCATGAAAAATTGTACGTTAGGTAATGAGACTGATAATTCTTTGATCTCAAATGCATTTGGTTTTTTACGTTTTCCACTGAATTTTCAACCTTATAGCAGTGATGCTGATTGGGTGATCACTGGGGTGCCTTTTGATATGGCAACTTCAGGTCGTGCAGGTACTCGCCATGGGCCCGGCGCTATTCGCCAGATTTCGACTAACTTAGCGTGGGAAGGACATCGCTGGCCTTGGCACTTCGATATGCGTGAACGCCTCAAAGTTGTTGATTGTGGTGATTTAGTATTTAACTTCGGTGATGCACAAGATATGAGTGATAAGCTACAAGCTCATACGGAAAAATTGCTAGCAGCAGGTAAAAGATGTTTAACCTTTGGTGGTGATCACTTTGTGACATTACCTCTATTACGTGCTCACGCTAAACACTTTGGCAAAATGGCCTTGGTGCATTTTGATGCTCATACCGATACTTATGCTAATGGCAGTAAGTTTGATCACGGTACGATGTTCTATCATGCTCCTAATGAAGGTTTGATTGATCCACAGCATTCAGTGCAAATTGGTATTCGTACTGAGCATGACACTAATAACGGCTTTACTGTCTTGGATGCTGCACAAGTTAATGATCGTGGGGTTGATGATTTAGTCGCGCAAATTAAAGAGATTGTGGGTTCACTTCCTGTTTATTTGACTTTTGATATTGATTGCCTTGATCCCGCATTTGCACCGGGTACAGGAACACCGGTTGTGGGTGGATTAACCACGGATAAGGCGCTGAAAATGCTGCGTGCTTTACAGCCGTTAAATATTGTAGGCATGGACTTAGTTGAAGTATCGCCAGCGTATGATCAATCAGATATTACTGCCCTTGCCGGAGCAACCATTGCACTTGATATGCTATATCTGCAAGCGGCTAAAAAATAATTACTTTTTTTGTCATAAATAATGTCAAGGCAATATCTATTTAGATATTGCCTTATTTTTATCCATTAAATGAATGAGTTAAGCATTTTTTGCTAACTATAAAGTTAATGAGTAAAAAAGATCATCTGCTCTTTTGCAACAGATGATGGCCTTTTGGTAACTTGTTATTCTAAATGATAATTATTTTCACTACATTCTATTCTACTTATTGTGTTTACTAGTGAATGATCATTTCTTTGTCACATCGCACTTTAATTGCTACTGTTAAATTATTAATAAAGTTCTTTTTTGGAAGAGCTTTTTCATCTGTAAATATTCAGGAGAAAGACAATGGCTTTGAATGGTAAAGTAATTTTAGTTACAGGTGCTGCTCAGGGAATTGGTCGTGGTATCGCATTACGTCTTGCTAAAGAGGGTGCCGATATTGCTCTGGTTGACTTAAAAGCAGATAAATTATCCGATGTAGCAAAAGAAATTAAAGCGTTAGGGCGTAAAGTAACGACCTTTGCTGCAGATATTAGCAACCGTGATGAAGTCTTTGCGGCTGTTGAACATGCTGAAAAAACCTTAGGCGGTTTTGATGTTATGATCAATAACGCAGGTATTGCACAGGTGAAACCTCTTGCAGATGTGACTCCGGAAGATATGGATCGGATCTTCAAAATTAACGTTAATGGTGTGATGTGGGGTATTCAGGCCGCTTCTGAGAAATTTAAAGCATTAGGCCATAAAGGGAAGATTATTAATGCATCTTCTATTGCTGGGCACGATGGTTTTGCCATGTTAGGGGTTTATTCTGCCACTAAATTTGCAGTACGTGCATTAACACAAGCGGCAGCTAAAGAGTATGCGAGCGCAGGCATCACTGTTAATGCTTATTGCCCGGGCATTGTCGGCACCGATATGTGGGTTGAGATTGACGAGCGTTTCGCTGAAATTACTGGAGCACCAAAAGGTGAGACCTATAAAAAATATGTGGACGGTATTGCTCTAGGACGTGCTCAAACTCCTGATGACGTAGCTGCGTTAGTTTCCTTCTTGGCAAGTGATGATTCCGACTATATTACGGGCCAAGCTATCTTAACCGATGGCGGTATTGTCTATCGTTAATTATTGATTACTTAATCATAATTGTTATTTGTGCCCCGAGTTATTCACTAAGATAACTCGGGGCATTTTTTTATGATATGTGTACGAAAAATATTTCCTATTTGATTTTTGTCTGTTATAAGTTACATTTTTAGTGTGATTTATAAGCAACAATTAGGACTTTGGCAATAAGGAAAGCAAATGCCATATAAAATAGTGCGTTATCAGGACAGAAACCAAAAAGTACCCTATCGAGAGTGGATACAAAAGCTTAGGAAACGAGATCCTCAAGCGGCTGCTAAAATTGAAGTACAAGTAACTCGAGCATGTTATGGTAACTTCGCCGATCATAAATTTGTTCGTGATGGAGTCTGGGCTTTACGAATAAACTTCGGGCAGGGATATCGGGTTTATTATTCAATAGAAAATGAATTTATTATTCTTTTACTTGTTGGAGGGAATAAAAGTACTCAACAAGCAGATATTGATAAAGCAGTGAACTATCTTGAAGATTATCATGTAAGGATGAAAAATGACCAATAAAATAGATGTAGTAAAAAGAAAAACTGTTCCTGCATATCTTGACCATGATTTAGAGATGATAAATGAACTACGAGAAGATCCTGATTATGCTGAGGTGTATTTGCAAACGGCGTTAGAAGGTATTTATGAGCCTGGGGGAATAGGTGCATTTTTAATTGCATTACGGCAAATTATTGAGGCTCATGGTGGAGTGGGCGTGATTGCGAAAAAATCAGGATTATCTCGACAACATATTTATCGAGCATTATCTGAAAATGGTAATCCAACACTGACAACATTGACAGAAATCACCAGAGCAGTAGGCGTTCGATTAGCATCAACTCACTGTGTTTAATAATTTACCAGCAAAAAATACGATGTGCCCCGAGTTATTCACTAAGATAACTCGGGGCATTTTGTTTACTGTAACGCATTAAAGTTGGAAATAACGAGCAATCAGTGGCGCAGTAAAGTTCTTTTTTAAATAAAAACCACGGGGAAGTGTCATGATGCGTTGTCCATTTTCACCAATGGCTTCGGTTAATGCCTTACTGTTAGCAGCCTTAGGGCGAATTTGTAATACTTGTCCGTGACGCGCAGTAATGCTTTCTACTTTTCCTAAGACAATCATATCCATTAACTCTTCCCAATCGTGACGCAGTAGCTCTTCTTCAAGATGATTGGGGCTCCAAAGTAGCGGGGAAGCGACTCTACGCTGTGCTAATGGGATCTCCCGTTCTCCCTCTACAGGCACCCATAATACTTTTGACAGCTTACGTTTTACATGGCTATTCTCCCATGTGATCCCACTGTTTCCTGTAAGTGCGGCTACACAAACAAAGGTCGTTTCTAATGGCATACCAAAACGGTCGATAGGGATGGTTTTTAGCTCAACTCCGATATGAGAAAAATCTTGTTCAGGTTTACTGCCGGCACTGGCACCTAAATAGTATTCCAATAGCATACCGACCCAACCTTTATCACGCTTTAAATTTTCAGGAATAGGAAGCTGTGCAAAAGCGGCGAGTTCACCGAAGGTATAACCAGCCAGCGCTTGTGCTCGTGCGAGTAAAACGGATTCATTTTCAGGTGCTGCTGGTGGCGTAAACATAAATAACTGTCTTCCTGTACAATAAATAAACAGAAAAAAAGGATGATGGAAAATGTTTTTTCACTGATTTAAGTTAAAACATAATAGCATGATATATCATCATTTTTTTATGTGAATCGAGGTTTTAATAATAAATGATATAAGTTGTTCAGGGTTATCCTTAGATCATAAACAGGCTTTTGCACTAGGTTATCCACAGCTTTGTGGGATAACTCCGCAAAAGTGAGATCACTGTTCTGATTTACAGCCTTGACTTTTGCCGATATTCCCCAAAATCTGCCTATTTCGATTAACTAATCGGCACAACCTGTGGATAAAACCGACTATGGTTGTTTTTCGTACAATTTAACCATTGGACTTTATTCATTGGTTTATCCAATCGTTGAAATAGGGATAAAAACTTATCTACTAATTTGAATTATAAGTGATATTTTAAAAAATGTTTCAACAGCCTGTACGCTAATATAAAAACTATACCCTGATTATCTCACTCTTTTTCACATAGATATCCACAGAAAAAGTGAATAAATCCCCTAGGCCTTACTGTTGGTGTTTATAACTTTGCGGGTTTCTGTGAATTAACATAGTTATAAGTGAAAACGCTATTTTAATGGGGGCGTTTCTAAATCAGGTATAAACCATGCCGATTTAAAATCAAACCAACCAAAGGTATTCATTTTTACACCGCGTATCGTACGTTGCCCTTGTAATTCAAGTAAATGGTGAAATAACGGGAAAAGCCAATTATTTTGTGTTAATTGGCGACACCACTCTTCAAGCGGTAATACTTTTTGACGCCATAAGGCTAGGGCATCTTTATAACGTTCACCCATGCACTGGTGAAATAGGGGCAGTTCATAAAGTGCTGCAAAAATAGAAAACTCGAGCGGTTTATAGAAATTGACGGTAGCTAACCAGATATCACTCTTTGCATCACCATAATACCACTGTTCATAATCAAGCACTTGAATGGATAATTCGATATCATAGTTAGATAAGATTTTTTTGATCAGTTCAGCAATAGTGCTGTATTCGTGGTGCTCTTTATACAGTGTAATGGTCAGTTTTGTGAGTGAAGCGGGTTTAGTATGCGGTGGGATCAGTTTGCTATGGTGCCAGTGTAACAATAAACCATAAGCAGGTGACCAATGGCGTTGATAAGAGGGCGCACAATGGGCCAACATATTCACCGGTGTTAATACACTACTAAGCCATTCGCGGATCTCAGGTTGTTGGCATTGTGTTGAGCGGCTATCGTAAAGTAAAAAATAACAGCCTTCCTCTTTGCGGCTTTCCAGTGAGTTGTTATGAGTATCATCATCGGTTAAATGAAGGGTAGAGCAAACCATTTTGTCTTTTAATTCAGGAACCACCCAAATATCGATGTTATCTAATAATGCGCGCAAACCAAAATAGCGATCAAACGCTTTGATTTGCAGTTTATGTTGATCATTGCTCATCACTTGGTATGCCCCTGTGCCAATGGGGTGCTGAGAAAAATTAGCGAGAGTTCGCCATTCTTGGGGTAAGATCGCTGCTTGTGGACTACCTAATAGGGTGGCAAATTGTTTATCCGGTACGGTTAAATAAATATCAATAACATAAGGTTGCGGTGAGGTTATTTTCTCAATATGTGCATAAAGTGGATTGCAGACTTTCATTCTCATTAAAGAGGTGCTGATATCCTCTATGGTTAATTCTCGTCCATGGTGAAAATAGATAGCAGGGCGTAAATAAAAGCGCCAATGTTGCTCGCTGAGCATCTGCCAGTGATGGGCTAATTCCGCTTCGACTTCCCCATTTTCCTCTTTTAAGTGAAGTAATGAATTAAATATTTGGCTCATTAAATGTAATTCAGAGCGCCGAAGCGGCGTACCGGGTAATAAATTACGAAAAGGGCGATAGTAAATTATTCGTAGACGTTGTTGGCTAGGGTGAAAGCTTTTTTCAATCTGTGAAAGCACCATTTGCCGTAACGAGTCTTTATCGCCCATCAGTGCAACGAGCTTTTCTATATCATTTTCTTCCAGTAATCGCTCTGCTCGGCTTTGTTGGATGTCAAAGGCGTTAGAATGAAAAGTCAGGGTGGATTTTTTTCCTCTTCCTACTTCTGCTTGCCAATCTATCCAACCAGTTTGATGCATTTTGTTTAGTAACGAACGCACATGGCGACGAGTGCAATGTAATGTTTCAGCAAGCTCTTGTAATGTGGTTTCAGTCTCTTTTCCCTCAAAAGCTTGCCATAAGCGAATAAATTGCAACTCTAAGCGGGGTGATGTCATAAAAGAGGAAATCCCTTATTAAAGTGATCAATTTTAATTTCCTTATATTAGACCGATAATGCTTGTGTTTAAAGTTAGCTCTTATGTTAGTTATCACAAATTATGAATACTAACAGACTCCCCCTTTGAGCATGCGGTGATTACCGGCCAGTGATAATAGGTCACTGGCTTTTTTTGTTCGTTTTACTGAAAAAAAATGCCGCGAGGTAAATAGCGGCGAGAATGACAAAGTTTAAATTTTTACAGATAACAAACAGTGAAATAAGGTAATTGAGTCAGTGATTAACGCATAAAAGCTGGTTGTTTAGCTTCATAAGCACTTATCTCTGCTTGGTGTTGTAACGTTAATCCGATACTGTCTAATCCTTCAATCATGCAATGACGGCGAAATGCATCGATTTCAAATGAGAAGCATAATTCACCGGCGATCACTTGTTGGGCAACTAAATCAACGGTAATAGGCGTACCAGCATGCTCTGTTACCCAATCAAATAACTGGGTAACTTGCTCATCACTTAATTTGATTGGCAATAACTGGTTATTAAAGGAATTGCCGTAAAAAATATCAGCAAAACTCGGCGCGATCACCGCATGAAAGCCATAATCTGTGAGCGCCCAAGGCGCATGTTCGCGAGAAGATCCACAACCAAAATTCTCGCGCGCCAATAAAATAGAAGCATCTTGATAGATGGGCTGATTTAAAATAAATGATGGGTTAGGCTGGGTGCCTTCATCATCTAAAAATCGCCAATCATGAAATAAGTGTTTACCAAATCCTGTGCGAGTGACTTTTTGTAAAAATTGTTTGGGAATAATCGCATCAGTATCCACGTTGGCAGCATCTAAAGGTACTGGAATTCCAGTGTGTTGTGTGAATTTATTCATTAGGCTCTCCTTTATGATACTGTTGCAAAAGTGCGAATATCAGCAAAATGTCCATGAATGGCGGCGGCAGCGGCCATTGCCGGACTGACTAAATGAGTTCTGCCACCACGACCTTGGCGACCTTCAAAATTACGATTGCTGGTCGATGCGCAACGCTCTCCGGGATTTAATCGGTCATTGTTCATTGCCAAGCACATTGAGCAGCCGGGTAAACGCCATTCAAAACCGGCTTCAATAAAAATTTTATCTAAACCTTCTGCTTCTGCTTGGGCTTTAACAGGGCCTGAGCCGGGAACAACAATTGCCTGTACATGGGAGGCGACTTTATGCCCTTTAGCTATCTTTGCGGCTGCGCGTAAATCTTCAATACGAGAGTTAGTGCAAGAGCCTATAAAAACTTTATCTATTGTAATATCAGTTAAGTTAACACCTTCAGTTAATCCCATATAAGCTAAGGCTTTTTCGGCGCTAGCTCGTTCAACAGGATCGTTAAAACTGTTCAATCGCGGAACAATTTGGTCAATAGCAATCACTTGTCCCGGATTCGTCCCCCAAGTCACTTGTGGTGCAATCTCTGCGGCATTAATCGTCACAGTAGCATCAAAAATAGCATCTTCGTCCGACTTTAACGTTTTCCAATAGGCGACAGCTTCATCCCACAATGGGGCTTGAGGGGCAAATTGACGTCCTTTTAAGTAAGCAAATGTAGTCTCATCAGGAGCAACTAAGCCTGCTTTTGCCCCCATCTCTATCGCCATATTGCATAACGTCATTCGCCCTTCCATACTCAAAGCTTCAATAGCTTCTCCCGTAAATTCAATGATATACCCCGTACCTCCCGCACTACCCAATTTTCCGATAATCGCCAATACGATATCTTTTGCCGTGATGCCATTGGCTGTTTTGCCTTGTACTTCGATTTTTAAGGTTTTAGCACGTGATTGTTTTAAGGTTTGTGTTGCTAATACGTGCTCAACCTCAGAAGTGCCAATACCGAAAGCTAATGCGCCAAAGGCACCATGTGTTGCTGTATGTGAGTCGCCACAAACAATTGTCATGCCTGGTAAAGTTAAGCCTTGTTCAGGCCCCATAACATGAACAATTCCTTGATATGGGTGATTTAAGTCATACAAGGTCACACCAAATTCTTGACAGTTTTTCATTAACTCTTGCATTTGAATACGCGCCATATCACCACAGGCGTTGATATCTTTGGTTTGAGTTGAAACGTTGTGATCCATTGTGGCAAAGGTTTTGTTGGGTTGACGAACGGGACGACCTTTGGTTCTTAAACCATCAAAAGCTTGAGGTGAAGTCACTTCATGCACTAAATGTCTATCGATATATATAATAGGTGTTTCATTCGCTACTTCTCTGACAACATGTGCATCGTAAATTTTTTGATATAATGTTTTACCCATGTTATGCCCCTTCTTGAATAAACTGAGCGATATGATCACCCATTTCTGCGGTTGTTATTGCGTTTCCTTCTCCCGCTAAATCTGCGGTGCGATAGCCTGTTGCTAGTACTCTTGTAATTGCTTCTTCAATGGCTTGGGCTGCTTTATCTTCATTAAAGCTATAACGCAGTAATAGGGCGGTTGATAAAATTTGTGCTATTGGATTGGCGATATTTTTACCGGCAATATCTGGTGCGGAGCCACCTGCGGGTTCATATAAACCAAAATGTGCTTCATTTACGCTTGCAGAGGGCAACATGCCCATTGAACCGGTGATCATGGCGCATTCGTCTGATAAAATATCGCCAAAGATATTGGAGCACAGCAATACATCAAATTGCGCTGGATCTTTAATTAATTGCATTGTCGCATTATCGATATACATATGTTGCAAGGTCACATCAGGGTATTGCTTAGCGACTTCAGTGACGACTTCACGCCATAAAATAGAGCTTTGTAAAACGTTGGCTTTATCAATCGACGTGACTTTATAACGACGTTTTTGCGCTGATTTGAAAGCAAAATGAGCAATACGTTCGATTTCATAGCGATGGTAAACCTCGGTATCAAAAGCACGCTCTTCGCGACCTTCACCATCACGGCCTTTAGGTTGACCGAAATAGATCCCCCCAGTTAATTCACGGACACATAAAATATCAAAACCGCGTTGTGCAATATCAGCACGCAATGGACAATAAGCTTCTAAACCTTTATATAAACGAGCTGGGCGCAGATTGCAGAATAATTTAAAGTGTTTACGTAAAGGTAATAATGCGCCACGTTCCGGTTGTTGATCTGCCGGTAAATGCTCCCATTTAGGCCCCCCCACAGAGCCGAATAAAATCGCATCAGCTTGCTCACATCCAGCTAAGGTGGTTGCCGGTAATGGTGTGCCATGATTATCGATAGCAATACCACCAATATCGTACTCTTTGGTCGTGATATTCAGTGAAAATCGTTTATTTACCGCATCGATCACTTTTTGTGCTTGCGCCATAACTTCAGGGCCAATGCCATCTCCGGGCAATACTGCAATATGATAATGTTTAGACATAATGATTAAACCGCTTCTTGTGTTGTATGGTGTTTGCGTTTTTCTATTTCGACTTGCTCTGAACGCCAAATACTGTTGATAACATGCATCATGGCGTTGGCGGATGAACCGACGATATCAGTTTCTAATCCCATGCCATGAAATTTACGTCCTTGGTACTCAACCACGATATCAACTTGTCCTAATGCATCTCGTCCTTCACCTTTGGCTGTTAATTGATAAGTCACCAGTTTTAAGGGATAACCTGTAGCACGAGAAATAGCTTGATAGACAGCATCAACGGGACCATTTCCTGTTGCTGCTTCAGTGATTTCTTCATTTTTACGACTAATGCTGACACTGGCCGTGGCAACTGTTGAGGAGCCGGATTGAGTATTAAAATAGTTCATTACAAACTCATCAGGCTCTTGTTGTTGTTGCCCCATAAAAGCCAATGCTTCTAAGTCATAGTCAAAAACTTGGCCTTTTTTATCAGCTAAACGTAAGAAAGCGGCATATAAAGAATCTAAGTTATAATCGGTTTCGCGATAGCCCATCTCTTCCATACGGTGTTTTACCGCAGCTCGACCAGAGCGAGACGTTAAGTTCAATTGCACCTCTTTTAAACCAATTGATTCAGGTGTCATAATTTCGTAAGTTTCACGATTTTTCAGTACGCCATCTTGGTGAATACCAGAGGAGTGCGCAAAGGCATTTGAACCAACGATGGATTTATTGGCATGAATAGGGGTATTACATAATTGACTGACTAACTGGCTGGTACGGTAGATCTCTTTGTGATTAATACGCGTTTGTACATTCATCATTTGTTCACGTACTTTTATCGCCATAATCACTTCTTCTAAAGCGCAGTTACCGGCTCGTTCACCTAAACCGTTGATAGTTCCTTCAACTTGTCTTGCACCTGCTTGTACTGCGGTAATAGAGTTTGCAACAGCCATACCTAAATCATCATGGCAATGAACGGAGATCACCGCTTTATCAATATTAGGTACACGTTCAAATAAATTAGTGATAATGCCACCGAATTGATAAGGCGTGGTATAACCTACGGTGTCTGGAATATTAATGGTTGTTGCGCCCGCGTTGATGGCACTTTCCACAATGCGACATAAATTATCAATATGGGTACGCCCCGCATCTTCGCAAGAAAACTCAACATCATCAGTATAGCGTCGGGCGCGTTTAATTGAGCGTGTTCCCATTTCAATAATGTCATCAAAGGATTTTTTTAACTTATGTTCAGCATGCAAAGCGGAGGTGGCTAAAAAAACATGAATACGAAATGCCTCGGCAATGTTTAATGACTCTGCGGCAACGTCAATATCATTATCAACACAGCGAGCTAACGCACAAATGCGACTATTTTTAATTTCTCGAGCGATGGTTTGTACAGATTCAAAATCCCCTGGGGAAGAGACAGGAAAACCCGCTTCAATGATATCTACACCTAAACGTTCTAAGGCATAAGCAATTTGTAACTTCTCTTTTACGCTTAAGCTAGCTTGTAATGCTTGTTCGCCATCTCTTAATGTGGTGTCAAAAATAATCACATTGTTGCTCATAATCTGTTCCTTATACTTTTTTATTTCGTTTTTTGCGCTCTCCCAGGTATAAAAAAACCCGCGATTAGCGCGGGTTTTTCTCTAAGGGTAGGTATGTTTCATTTTTTACCCATCAGCCGACCGCGCATCAATGTTGCGAATAGTAGTAGGCTTGATAGTAAAATTGCGTTTAACATGAAACATCCTTACATTTGTTCTTAATAATGTTTATTTATTGATACCGGATACCAATCATCATGTCAAGCATTGGAATTTTTTAATTTGTTTTGATGTGTGAATTATATTTTATTCTTAGTAATTCTGACTAATATCTAAATTTTTAGTAATGATTATATCTATCAAACAATCATTGATTAGGTTAATGTTTCACATAATCGCTCTCGGGGAGTGAAATAAAAAATTAAACAATTGTTTGCTTTTTTTTTGAACAACTAACTATCAGGGGGATGAGCGGTTGTAGTTAACAACAATATCAATAAATTTGAGCAACATTTTGAATATAAGAATAAAAATTATTACCGTGGTGACTGTAATAGTTCTGAAAGTGTCCTGTAAGGTGATAGATTTTATTATTTTATTATGATTTTTATCATATTTTGTTTTATTATTTGCAAGGCATAAGGTAAAACAGGTTGTAATATATATCGGTATAATCATTTCATTAATATGTAATTTAAATGTCAATTTATTCTCTTTAATATAAAGATGAATTATTTTTTGGTGTTTGTGTTATACATTTTGTGATGTACATGGATGATGAATAATAAGTAGTAATATTTTTATAAAAGTTACAGTCATGGTTAGATATATAATTTATTAATATGCTTTTATATTATTAATAAGTTTTAATTCGCCAATTATAATAACATAGTGGAGTAAAAAATGACGGATTACACATCAGCAACAACGACCAATAAAGAGTCAGCAGATATGCATTTACGTAATGTTGATCTTAATTTATTAACGGTGTTTGATGCTGTTATGCAAATGCAAAATGTCACACGAGCAGCACAGGTGTTAGGTATGTCTCAACCGGCAGTCAGTAATGCAGTTTCTCGTCTTAAGATCATGTTTAATGACGAGTTATTTGTTCGGTATGGCCGAGGTATTCAACCAACATTAAGAGCCAAACAATTATTTGGCCCTGTTCGACAAGCATTACAATTAGTCCATAATGAATTGCCAGGGGCGGGATTTGAACCGGAACACAGTGATCGTGTGTTTAGCTTATCTATTTGCAGTCCATTAGATATCAAGTTAGCGCCAAAAATTGTAGAGAGAATAAAAAATAAAACCCCTAATATTAATGTAAATATTAAGTCTTATTTGAATAGTAATATTGAACACCAATTAAAATATCAGGAAGTTGAGTTCTTTATTAATTATAAACAATTTGATAAACCAGAGTTTCATTCACACCCTTTATTCAATGATGAAGTGGTTTTGGCTGTCTCTAACCAACACCCACGAATTAAAGAGAGCGTTACTGAAGAGATGTTATTAAATGAGCATCATTCTATTGTTTCTTTAGAAGATGTGGGGTCTTTTAGTGCGGCTTATTATAAGAATACAGAGTTAGAAGATTTAATTACTTATGAAGGTACTGATTTAAATAGTGTATTAAATCTAGTCTCAAAAACTTATTCGGTCGCTATTGCGCCTAGATGGTTAGTTGAAAGCTATTCAGAACAATTGAACATTAAGGCGATATCATTACCTTGGGAGAAGGTAGAACGTCCATGCTATTTAATTTGGCATGAGTCAACGGCACGAGATAAAGGCCATTTATGGATGAAAAATTTACTTAGTGAGGTTTGTCAAAACTAAGAGTGATTCACTCATAATTAGCACTCTATGCTAATTATGCAGAAATAGTGGCAGATAACGTTAGCTTACTGCTAATAACCAATAAAAGATATTCTTTAATAGTAAATAGTAAAGATAAGTCTCTTGGGTAGCTGTCACTATTTTTGCCCTAATTGTTATCCTATCCCTATCAGTTGCAACTATTGTCATCTAATCGATTTTTTTCTTTATTTTCTCTGTTATTAATCTTGTAAATGAATAAAATTATATAATTACTTTTTGATTTTATTATATTTTTCTTATTAATGCTTTGTTTGTTCACAAAGTGTTCAGGCTCATTTTTACATTTTCATTAGTATGATGAAATTGACAAAACTTTTCATGACTCACAATTTTACAAATTTATGTAAAATTAGATTCCTTTATTTTTGCGGATCACTTAGACTTTCAGATAAGTCAGCGAACAGGTGTAAGCTGAAATTAGAAGATGACATTATTCTTTATTTCAACTTAATTATTCCTACGCTTTTCCATAAATAACAGGAAAATCATGATAAATAATAATAATCTATATGATTATCATATAATTAGAAGATTGCAGATGCAATTTTCATCTTCTGGGGAAAAAACGGCTTATCGTCAGTGGGATGCTAAGTCTGAAATCGCCATGTCATGGGCGTCAGTAGCAAAGAAAACACGTGCACTCTCAAATGCATTACTCGATATGGGCGTGGCTGTTCAAGAAAATGTGGGGATTTTTTCCCAAAACAGCATTGATTGGTCTATTGCCGATATTGCTACTTTGCAGTTGCGTGCTGTCACAGTTCCTCTTTATGCAACAAGTAGTGTGGAACAAGCCGCTTATATCATCAATGATGCGGATATTCGTATTCTTTTTGTTGGTGACCAAAAGGAATATGACGTTGTTTCTGAGTTAGCGCTATTATGCCCGCAACTTAAACATATTATTGTGTTTAATTCTCAGGTCGTTTTAAATCCAACAATACCTTCTTATCATCTGACAAACTTAATCAGTGACTGTCAATCTCGATATGACTCTCTGCTACAACAACGTATTGATGAATGTTGTTTAGATGATTTGTTTACGCTGATTTATACCTCGGGTACAACAGGTGAGCCTAAAGGTGTTATGCTGGATTACACCAATCTGGCTTCTCAACTTTATCTGCATGATCAGCGCCTTTCATTATCGGATAAAGATGTTTCATTATGCTTTTTACCGTTATCACATGTATTTGAACGGGCATGGAGCTTCTATGTTATGCATACTGGGGCTATTAATGTTTATCTCACAGATACCCATGCTGTAAGGGAAGCGATGGCTGCAGTAAAACCAACGGTTATGTGTGCTGTGCCACGCTTTTACGAAAAAGTATATAGCGCCATTCAAGAGAAAGTTTCTCAAGCACCCCGACTACGCCAATGGATGTTTAAATGGGCTCTTAAACAGGGTGAAAAACAACGTCAGGCACACTTAGCTGGACGTTCATTAGGCATGCTATCTCAATGGAGTTATCGCTTTGCGGATAAAAAAGTTCTTCAACCACTACGTCAAATTTTAGGTGGGCGAGTTCGTTTTTTACCTGCCGCAGGCGCTCGTTTAGATGATGCGGTGATCGGCTTTTTCTTAGCCGCGGGTATTAATATTAAATATGGTTATGGCATGACAGAGACTTGTGCCACGGTATCTTGTTGGGAAGAGAACCATTATAAACTAGGCTCTATTGGTACTCCGTTACCGGGGGTTGAGGTACGTATAGGCGAAGAAAACGAGATCCAAGTGCGTGGTAGTATCGTGATGAAAGGTTATTTTAATAAGCCTGAAGAGACGGTTGCCGCGTTTACTGAAGATGGTTGGTTACGTACCGGTGATGCGGGTGCATTAGATGAAGATGGGATGTTATATATTACCGAACGTTTGAAAGATCTTATGAAAACCTCAAATGGAAAATATATTGCACCGCAAATGATTGAAGGTACATTAGGGCAAGATCGCTTTATTGAGCATATCGCTGTGATTGCAGATACCCGTAAATTTGTTTCTGCACTGATCGTACCTTGCTTTGATGCATTAGAAGAACATGCTCGAGCATTAAATTTAAAATATCACGATCGGATAGAGTTATTACGCCATACTAAGATCAAAGAATTATTTGATGAACGCTTGCGTGAAATGCAACGTAATTTTGCTAGTTTCCATCAAGTTAAACGATTTACCCTATTAGCGGAAGGGTTTACGATGGAGTCTGGAGAATTGACACCTACCTTAAAATTAAGACGTAAAATAATTTCTGAACGCTATCGAAATGAAATTGAGCAGATGTATCAAGAGTCGTGATCACCAGACAAAAAAGCACCGTAAAGGTGCTTTTTTATTGCACTTTAGGTAAGTCATAGGCAGTAACAATGCAAGTAATTGGTAAAAGGTATAAACGGAAACGTTGACGCATACGGTTTTATCAGTAAATTGTGTTAAAATGCAGATTCAGATCAGCATGATGACTGAAAACCATAGCAATAATGTAATAAATACCCTATTAATAATTAGAAGAGGCTAAAGTGAAACTGGATGAAATCGCCCGCTTGGCTGGTGTTTCACGAACAACAGCGAGTTATGTCATTAATGGTAAAGCTAAACAGTACCGTGTAAGTGACAAGACTGTTGAAAAAGTGATGGCGGTGGTCAGAGAGCACAATTACCACCCGAACGCTGTTGCCGCGGGATTACGTGCTGGTCGTACGCGTTCTATAGGTTTGGTTATTCCTGATTTGGAAAATACCAGTTATACCAGAATTGCCAATTATCTTGAACGACAAGCGCGTCAACGTGGTTATCAATTGCTGATTGCCTGCTCAGAAGATCAACCTGACAACGAAATTCGTTGTGTAGAACATCTACTACAACGCCAAGTTGATGCCATTATTGTATCAACGGCATTACCCCCAGAGCACCCATTTTATCAGCGTTGGGCTAATCGTTCGTTGCCTATCATTGCCTTAGATAGGGCGTTAGAGAGTGAACATTTTATTAGCGTCGTCGGTGATGATTTAGAAGACGCAAAAATGTTAGCGAGTGAGCTTAAAGCTTTTCCTTCTCAATCGGTTCTCTATCTAGGCGCATTGCCCGAACTATCAGTCAGTTTTTTACGTGAACAGGGCTTTCGTAGTGTGTGGCAAGATGATCCACGACAAGTGACTTATCTTTATGCGAATAGTTATGAACGAGAAGCGGCGGCGGAGGTATTTTCGGAATGGTTAAATAATAACCCGATGCCTGATGCACTCTTTACGACCTCTTTTGCGCTATTACAAGGTGTGATGGATGTAACGTTGCAAAGAAGTGGACGCTTACCTACGCAGTTAGTGATTGCTACATTTGGTGATCATGAATTATTAGATTTCCTCGAATGTCCAGTATTATCGGTGGCTCAGCGACATCGTGATATTGCACAACGTGTATTAGAGCTGGTTTTAGCAAGTCTTGAAGAAGAGCAAAAACCACAAGCGGGTATTACACGTATTCGACGTGATTTATGTCGCCGAGGTAGTTTAGGACGTACTCGTTAATTAGCGTTCACTTTCTGACTCAGCATTTTTTATAATGACTATCCCTGCTTTATTAAATTAAAGCAGGGATAGTTTATTTGGTTAAATAATGTCGGGTGACTTAAATAAAATAAAATTTGAGATTAATCTTAAACGTTTTTTTACAATTTATCCTGTTTTGTTTAATTCGCGGGTGAAATTTTGATATTTCTATAAGTGATATTACTTAAATAAAATAATTTATTTATTAACTTTGCAGAAAGAAAACTCGACAGTAAAAAATTATCTACATGATATCACATTATTTTTTCAGTAGATTAAGCCAGTTTTTTAATTTAAAGAGGGCTTTGTATTGTTATGTTGGTTAAAGGCAAATGAACGACAATAAATAGGCATTATCTCATTAAATAGGTCATTTTCTTTTTATGACTTCTTTATCTTATTTTTCCCTTTTTCATCTCTATAAATAATCACTATTTGAGAACAAATAAGAAAAATAAAAAATAACCGATAGGAATCATAGTGTTAATATTCTGCTTTTTTAGCCTGCTGATAATTTGTTCATTTCGATGAGATTATAAAATTACTGTAAATATCAATAAAGCGTCCTACAACTGGCTTGACAACGTTTTCATACCATCCGTAAACTCTATTTGTGGGGATTTGTGGGATAATGTGGTGTAAATTATAACGCTGAGGGAAATGAGGATGTTTCGTGGTGCAACACTCGTTAATCTCGACAGCAAAGGGCGAATAACAGTTCCTTCCCGTTATCGAACAACGCTGAACGAGGCTTCTGAAGGTCAAATGGTCTGTACCATTGATCTCAATCAGCCATGTTTATTGCTGTACACCCTTCCTGAATGGGAAAAAATTGAGTTAAAACTGGCGGCGCTTTCTTCCATGAATCCCGCCGAACGAAGAGTGCAGCGTTTATTACTTGGGCATGCCAGTGAATGCCAAATGGATAGCGCAGGACGTCTTTTGTTAGCTAGCACGCTAAGACAGCACGCGGGGCTAACCAAAGAGGTCATGTTAGTCGGTCAATTCAATAAATTTGAATTGTGGGATGAACAGGTCTGGTATCAACAGATCAAAGAAGACATTTTGGCAGAGCAAACCTCACAGGAACCGTTATCGACACGACTATTGGATTTATCACTTTAAATAATGACAACGAATAATTTTAGCCATACCAGTGTATTACTGGATGAAGCAGTAAACGGCCTGAATATTAAACCTTCAGGTATTTATATTGACGGTACTTTTGGCCGTGGCGGGCACTCTCGTCTGATTTTATCGCAACTAGGTGAACAAGGCCGTCTCATTGCGATTGATAGAGATCCACAAGCTATCGCAGTGGCAAATGAAATTGATGATCCACGATTCTCTATTATTCATGGGCCTTTTTCAAATATTGAACACTATATCAATGAGTTAGGTTTAAGTGGTAAAGTTGATGGCGTATTATTAGATTTAGGCGTTTCTTCACCGCAATTAGATGATCCTGAACGAGGATTCTCTTTTATGCGTGATGGGCCACTCGATATGCGTATGGACCCAACCACAGGACAATCAGCTGCACAGTGGTTAATGAATGCCGAAGAAGATGATATTACTTGGGTGCTAAAAACCTTCGGTGAAGAGCGTTTCGCGAAACGCATTGCCCGTGCCATTGTGGCGCGTAATAAAACTGAAGAGCCATTAACACGTACTAAACAGTTAGCGGATTTGATTAGTGAAGCAAGTCCAGTAAAAGAGCGACATAAGCACCCTGCAACACGTAGCTTTCAAGCGATCCGTATCTATATCAATAGTGAGTTAGATGAGGTTGAAAAAGCATTAAAAGGCGCCGTGTCTATTTTAGCGCCAGCAGGACGTTTATCGGTGATTAGTTTCCACTCTTTAGAAGACCGATTAGTTAAACGCTTTATAAGAGATGAAAGTAAAGGGCCTGTTGTTCCAGCGGGGATCCCATTAACAGAAGAACAAATTAAAGCACTAGGAAGTGCTCGCCTGAGTAGTATTCATAAAATGAAACCTACCGGTGTTGAAGTTGAGGAGAATCCACGAGCGCGAAGTTCTGTTTTACGTGTCGCACAGCGTATTGAGGAATAAATGTCTACTGAACGCCATTCATTACCGGGAGTGATAGGACAAGATTTACTGCGTCACGGCAAATTGCCACTTATTCTTTTTTTCGCCGTTATTATCTCCGCGATCTATGTGGTAACGACAGCACATAAAACACGCTTACTGACAGCAGAAAAAGAGCGCTTAGTGTTAGAAAAAAATGTATTGGATATTGAATGGCGCAACTTGATCCTTGAGGAAAATGCATTGGCGGACCATAGCCGAGTTGAACGTTTTGCAAGTGAACAGTTAGGCATGGTTCATGTTGATCCAACTAAAGAGAATATTGTGGTTACTAAATAATTAAGGCAAGTATGAAATTTTCACGTTCGGCAAAAGCGAAGACAAAGACAAAGTCAAATGCCAAACTCCGTAAACCTGAAGAAAAAACAGGATTTGTGAGTTGGCGTTTTGCGTTGCTTTGCGGTGGTATTGGTATTGCTTTAGCGGCGTTATTAATACGAGTTGCCTATTTACAGATTATTAACCCAGATCCCCTGATCCGCGAAGGGGATCTGCGCTCTTTACGTGTGCAAAAAGTCCCCACAGCTCGTGGCATGATAAGCGATCGTATGGGAAGACCATTGGCGGTGAGTGTCCCTGTATATGCTATTTGGGCTGATCCTAAAGTTGTGTTAGAAGCTAACCCTGATATGACCGATTCACGTTGGTTAGCACTTGCTGACGCATTAAAACTTCCCGTTAATCAAATTTCTCAAAAAATTTCTGCAACACCTTCCGCTCGTTTTATCTATCTTGCGCGCCAAGTTAATCCTGAAATTAGTGATTACATAAGTAAGCTGAAAATCAAAGGGATAAACATGCGCCAAGAGTCCAAACGCTATTATCCTTCAGGAGAAGTGACCGCTCACATCATTGGTGTTACAAACATTGATGGCGATGGTATTGAAGGGGTTGAAAAAAGCTTTAACCAATGGCTTACCGGTGCCCCCGGAGAGCGAGTTGTACGCAAAGATGGCTTTAACCGTGTGATTGAAAATATTGCTCAAACAGATAGCCAAGCTGCTCACAACTTAATGTTAAGCATTGATGAGCGTTTACAATCTGTTGTGTATAGAGAGTTAACCAATGCAGTCATTGAAAATAAAGCCGAATCAGGTACGGCGGTTTTGGTTGATGTCAATACAGGCGAAGTGTTAGCGATGGCAAATAGCCCGTCCTATAACCCGAATAATTTAGCGGGAACGCCGAAAGATGCGATGCGTAATCGAGCTATCACCGATATTTTTGAGCCAGGCTCTACGGTAAAGCCGATGGTGGTTATGAGTGCGCTAAACAATAATATTATTAAAGAAAATACCGTTATTAATACTGTTCCTTATCGAATTAGTGGTCATCAGATAAAAGATGTTGCGCTTTATCGTGAGCTTTCGATAACTGGAATTTTACAGAAATCGAGTAACGTAGGGGTATCTCGCCTTGCGTTAGCGATGCCGGCGTCTGAACTGGTAGATGTTTATTCCCGTTTTGGCCTCGGAAAACCAACTAACTTGGGGCTAGTTGGTGAAAGTAGTGGCATATTTCCAATAAAAAAACAACGGTGGTCCGATCTTGAAAGGGCCACCTTCTCATTCGGATATGGGCTAATGGTAACGCCATTACAGTTAGCGCGTGTCTATGCAACTATCGGTAGTTTTGGTATTTATCGACCGCTTTCTATTACTAAAGTTGACCCTCCTGTACCGGGTACTCGCGTTTTTCCTGAAAAAGTCATGAGAACAGTGGTTCATATGATGGAAAGTGTCGCCTTACCGGGCGGTGGTGGCGTTCGTGCTGCGATCAAAGGGTATCGTGTTGCGATTAAGACCGGGACCGCGAAAAAAGTCGGCCCAGATGGAAAGTATATTAATGCCTACATTTCTTATGCAGCCGGTGTTGCACCGGCAAGCCGTCCACGCTTTGCCTTAGTTGTGATCATTAACGAGCCAAAAGCGGGCAAATATTATGGGGGTGCAGTTTCTGCACCAGTGTTTGGCACAATTATGGGCGCGGTTCTACGTACGATGAATGTAGAGCCTGATGCATTAACGCCAGACGATAAAAGTGAAATAGTGATTAATAAAAAAGAGGATACAAGTGGCAGATCCTAATTTAAGTGACCTATTAGGGGCACTCGGGATACAAGCACCGTCTTTAACGCTTAAAGACATGACACTCGACAGCCGAAAAGCCGCGAGTGGTGATCTGTTTGTGGCAATTAAAGGCCATGAAACGGATGGTAGACGCTATATTCCTCAGGCAATTGCACAAGGTGTTTGCGCTGTTTTAGCGGAAGCTGAAGGTATTGCTACTCATGGCGAAATTCGTGAAAGTCATGGTATACCCGTTATTTATATTGAAAACCTAAATTGTCAATTATCAAAACTTGCAGGAATTTTTTATCATCAGCCAGCGGATAAATTAAAGCTGATTGGTGTCACTGGTACTAACGGAAAAACGACAACAACACAATTGTTAGCACAGTGGGCGCAAGGTTTAGGTGAAGTCAGTGCCGTTATGGGAACGGTAGGCAATGGGTTATTAGATCATATTGTTCCGGCAATGAATACAACCGGTTCAGCGGTTGATATCCAATTAGAATTACAGCAATTAGTTAATCAAGGCGCTACCTTTACTGCAATGGAGGTTTCGTCACACGGTTTAGTTCAAGGGCGCGTTAGTGCGCTACCTTTTGTCGCCAGCGTATTTACCAACTTAAGTCGCGATCACCTTGATTATCATGGTGATATGGCCAATTACGAACAGGCTAAATGGTTGTTATTTTCGACCCACCATAGTGGCGAAAAAATCATTAATGCTGATGATGCGGTAGGGCATAAATGGTTGACGCATCTACCCGATGCAGTGGCGGTGACTATGGCGGATAAATTGCCGGCAAATTGGCAAGGACGCTATGTGCAAGCGACACAAATCAATTACCATGATGCGGGTGCCACTATCCATTTTAATTCAAGTTGGGGAGAAGGTGAAATTGAAAGCCCATTAATGGGGGCTTTTAATGTCAGTAACTTACTCTGTGCTTTAGCTACACTTTTGGCACTTGAATACCCTCTTGATGCAGTGATTAAAGCTTCCAGTGCATTAACGCCCGTTTGTGGTCGTATGGAAGTATTTAGTGCGGATAATCGTCCTACGGTGATCGTTGATTATGCCCACACGCCAGATGCCTTAGAAAAAGCGTTACAAGCGGCACGCTTACACTGTACTGGCAAACTGTGGTGTATCTTTGGTTGTGGTGGTGATAGAGATAAAGGTAAGCGCCCACTAATGGGAGCTGTAGCAGAGCAGTTTGCCGATAAAGTGGTTATCACCGATGACAATCCACGTAGTGAAGAGCCACAAGCCATTATTCAAGATATCCTTTCTGGGTTAATGGAACCTGGTCGTGCATTAGCGATTGAAGGTCGAGCAGAAGCCGTGACGAATGTAGTAATGCAAGCCTCTCCCGCTGATATGATCTTAGTGGCAGGAAAAGGGCACGAAGATTATCAAATCGTTGGCACTCGCCGTCTTGATTATTCTGACCGATTAACTGTTGCACGGTTATTGGGGGTGATCGCATGATAGCGCTTTCTCTCGAAACTATTGCACAAGTCACTCAAGGCACGTTGAGTACTATTACTCAAAGCCAAGCCAATCAATTAATGATCAAATCAATTTCTACCGATAGCCGTAAAATTGATGATGCATGTCTGTTTATTGCTTTAGCAGGTGATCGTTTTGATGCTCATGACTTTATTGCTGATGTCAAACAAAAGGGTGCCGTTGCGGTTTTAGTTAATCGGAAAATCGATGTTGAATGTCCACAAATCATCGTAAAAGATACCCGTTTAGCAATGGGGCATATTGCCGCTTATATCCGTTCGCTTAGCAATGCTAAAATTGTGGCGTTAACGGGCTCTTCGGGTAAAACGTCCGTTAAAGAGATGACGGCTTCGATACTGCGTCACTGTGGTGAAACCTTATATACACATGGCAATTTAAATAATGATATTGGTGTTCCCCTGACACTCTTTCGTCTAACCCCTGAACATCGTTTTGCCGTGATTGAACTTGGTGCTAACCATATTGGTGAAATAGCCTATACCGTGGATATGGTTAAACCAGATAGTGCATTGGTCAATAATCTTTTTTCTGCACATATTGAAGGTTTTGGTTCCTTACAAGGGATTGCTCAAGCTAAAGGTGAAATATTCACTGGCTTAAAAGAGCAAGGCACAGCCATTATTAATCAGCAAAGTAATGATGTTGCGCTATGGCAACAGCATTTTAACTCACGTCAAACTCAGTGGTCTTTCTCTTTATCTGCAGACACTCAGGCCGATTTCTACCCAACGGATATCGTTGTTAATCAACTCACCACCGATTTTACATTGCATACGCCAGAAGGGTGTGTAGCAATCACCCTACCTTTACCTGGTCGCCATAATATTGCCAATGCGTTAGCCGCAAGTGCGTTAGCCTTGTCGGTAGGGGCGACATTAACGGATATTCAGCAAGGTTTAGCGGTACTGAAAGCCGTACCTGGCAGACTCTATCCTGTTGAGTTAACAACAGGAAAAATAGTGTTAGATGATACCTATAATGCTAATGATGGGTCGATGATGGCAGGGCTGCAAGTTTTATCTCAATTACCAGGATATAAAATCTTTGTTGCTGGAGATATGGCTGAACTAGGCGAGGATTCAGAAAAATGTCACCGTGATGTGGGACGTTTTGCTCATCAAGTCGGTATCGATCGGGTATTAACCGTGGGTCATTACAGCCAGTTTATTAGTCAAGAAAATGAAGGCGGTGAGCATTTTTCATTTAAAGCTGATTTGCTTACCCAATTAATTCCATTATTACAGCAGCATGATGTTGTTTCAGTTTTAGTAAAAGGTTCACGAAGCTCAGCAATGGAGGATATCGTGAACGCATTAAAGGAGTGCTTTGAATGTTAGTTTGGCTAGCCGAATATTTGGTTAAATATCATACATTTTTTAATGTGTTTTCTTATCTGACATTCAGAGCGATTGTTGGTTTATTGACGGCATTAATTATTGCGTTATGGATGGGACCCCATTTAATTGCATGGTTACAAAAAATGCAAATCGGGCAAGTGGTGCGTAACGAAGGCCCTGAGTCACACTTTAGCAAACGTGGTACGCCGACCATGGGTGGGATCATGATCCTATTTTCTATCGCTGTATCAACCTTATTGTGGGCGCGATTAGATAATCCTTATGTATGGTGTGTACTCTTGGTGCTAATTGGTTATGGCATCATCGGTTTTATCGATGATTATCGCAAAGTAGTGCGTAAAGATACTCGAGGCTTAATAGCGCGTTGGAAATATTTCTGGCAATCGGTATTAGCTTTAGCGGTTGCATTTAGTATGTACGCGATTGGTAAAGATACCCCAGCAACGCAACTTGTCGTGCCTTTCTTTAAAGATGTCATGCCACAACTTGGCATGTTGTATATCTTACTGGCTTATTTTGTCATTGTTGGCACCAGTAACGCGGTAAATTTAACCGATGGTTTAGATGGCTTAGCCATTATGCCTACGGTGTTTGTAGCGGCTGGATTTGCATTAGTTGCATGGGCTACAGGTAATGTCAATTTTGCCAGCTACCTAAAAATTCCTTATTTAATGCATGCCGGCGAATTGGTGATTGTTTGTACCGCCATTGTCGGTGCGGGATTAGGCTTCCTTTGGTTTAATACTTATCCTGCCCAAGTCTTTATGGGTGATGTTGGCTCTTTAGCATTAGGTGGCGCATTAGGTACTATCGCCGTGTTATTACGCCAAGAATTTTTATTAGTGATTATGGGGGGCGTGTTCGTTGTTGAAACGCTCTCGGTTATTTTACAAGTAGGTTCATTTAAACTGCGCGGCCAACGTATTTTCCGTATGGCGCCAATCCATCATCACTATGAATTAAAAGGTTGGCCAGAGCCTCGTGTGATTGTCCGCTTTTGGATCATCTCTCTTATGTTAGTCCTTATTGGTTTAGCGACATTAAAGGTACGTTAACATGGCAAATTATCAGGGGAAAAAAGTTGTTATCGTGGGACTAGGCATTACTGGTCTATCCTGCGTTGACTTTTTTATCCGCCAAGGTGTAACACCTAAAGTGATAGATACTCGCCAGCATCCCGCGGGTTTAGATAAGCTACCTGCTGATGTTGAGTATCATACGGGGAGTTTTCATCAAGTATGGCTTAATGATGCTGATTTAATTGTCTCAAGTCCGGGTATTGCGTTATCAACGCCTGAGTTAGTTGAAGCGCGAGATCATGGAGTGGAAATTGTCGGTGATATTGAGCTATTTTGCCGTGAGGCAAAAGCACCTATTGTTGCGATAACAGGCTCTAATGGCAAAAGTACCGTAACGACGTTGGTGGGGGAAATGGCTAAAGCTGACGGGATCGCTGTCGGTGTCGGTGGCAATATTGGTGTACCTGCTTTAACGTTATTAACACAGCCTTATGACTTATATGTCTTAGAGCTATCGAGCTTTCAATTAGAGACAACCTATAGCTTAACAGCGGCGGCTGCCACGGTATTAAATATTAGCGAAGATCATATGAATCGCTATCCGTTAGGATTAGAACAATACCGTGAAGCTAAATTACGTATTTATGATAATGCTAAAACCTGTGTCTATAACGCAGATGATGTTCTGACATTGCCTTTAGCTGGCAAAGATGCACGTTGTGTGAGTTTTGGTATCGGACAAGGGGATTATCAACTTGATAATACCAATCGTTACTTGAACGTAAATGGTGAAAATATTCTTGCCACTTCACAGATGTTCCTTTCTGGTCAACACAATTACACCAATGCATTAGCCGCATTAGCGTTAGCTGATGCGGTGGGAATTTCTCGTAAAGCATCACTGGCTGTTTTAAACACCTATCATGGCCTTGCTCATCGTTTCCAATTAGTTTACTCCCATAATGGGGTACGTTGGATCAATGATTCTAAAGCGACTAATGTAGGTAGCACAGAAGCAGCTTTAAGAGGGCTTGAAGTAGAAGGGACTTTGCACCTGTTGTTAGGTGGGGACGGTAAGTCTGCTGATTTTAGCGCGCTATTACCTTATCTCAGTGGCGATAATATTCGCTTATATTGCTTCGGACAAGATGGTCAAGCATTGGCAAATTTACGACCACAAGTCTCACAATTAACCACGACTATGGAAGAGGCGATGCGATTACTTGCACCAACAGTGCAAACTGGCGATATGGTGCTACTTTCACCCGCTTGTGCAAGTCTAGATCAGTTTAAAAGTTTCGAACAACGTGGTGATGAGTTTGCCCGTTTAGCGCAGGAGCTTGGCTGATGAGTGTATACGCAATGCGAAGATTAAAACAGTGGCTGGTGGGAAGTTATCAAACAGATAACAGCGCGTTCGTGCCTTATGATCGCACTTTGCTCTGGTTTACATTCGGATTAGCGGTTGTCGGGTTTGTGATGGTAACCTCGGCGTCAATGCCTGTTGGACAACGTTTAGCAGAAGATCCTTTTCTATTTGCTAAACGTGACGGCATTTATATGATTGTTGCCCTTTGCCTTGCATTAGTGACAATGCGAGTGCCAATGGCGGTATGGCAACGCTACAGTAGCTTAATGCTGTTTGGTTCTATCTTGCTATTACTCGTGGTATTGGCAGTGGGCAGTTCAGTAAATGGCGCATCACGTTGGATTGCATTTGGGCCTTTACGTATTCAGCCGGCAGAACTTTCTAAATTGGCACTGTTTTGTTATCTCTCCAGTTATTTGGTGAGAAAAGTAGAAGAAGTGAGAAACAATTTTTGGGGATTCTGTAAACCTATGGGGGTGATGTTAATATTAGCCGTGTTACTGCTATTACAACCCGACTTAGGTACGGTGGTCGTGTTGTTTGTGACCACATTAGCGTTGCTTTTTTTAGCCGGTGCAAAAATTTGGCAATTCCTCGCCATTATTGGTACAGGTATTGCCGCTGTTGTGATGTTAATTATTGTTGAGCCTTACCGTGTACGACGTATCACTTCGTTCTTAGAACCTTGGGAAGATCCTTTTGGTAGTGGTTATCAGTTAACACAATCCTTGATGGCTTTTGGACGAGGTGATCTACTGGGGCAAGGGTTAGGAAATTCAGTACAAAAGTTGGAGTATCTACCTGAAGCTCATACTGACTTTATTTTCTCCATTTTAGCAGAAGAACTTGGTTATATCGGTGTGGTTTTAGTGCTTTTAATGGTATTCTTCATCGCTTTTCGTGCGATGCAAATTGGACGCCGTGCTTTGCTGCTCGATCAACGTTTTTCAGGCTTTTTAGCCTGTTCGATTGGGATCTGGTTTACCTTCCAGACTTTGGTCAACGTCGGTGCGGCAGCAGGTATGTTGCCAACAAAAGGGTTAACGTTACCTCTTATTAGTTACGGTGGTTCGAGTTTGATTATTATGTCAACGGCTATCGTGATGTTGTTACGAATTGATTATGAATCACGCCTAGCACAGGCTCAGGCGTTTGTAAGGAGTCCTAAATGAGCGAACGTAAACGCCGATTAATGGTGATGGCCGGCGGAACAGGAGGGCACGTCTTTCCTGGATTAGCAGTTGCTCATTATCTGCAATCCCAAGGCTGGGATATTCGTTGGTTAGGAACCGCGGATAGAATGGAAGCACAATTAGTGCCTAAGCATGGCATTGAAATCGAGTATATCCGTATTTCGGGTCTGCGAGGTAAAGGGGTAAAAGCGTTAATTGCGGCACCTATTCGTATTATAAAAGCGATTTTTCAAGCCCGTCGGATTATGAAGCGCTATCAGCCTGATGCCGTATTAGGCATGGGAGGCTATGTTTCTGGACCAGGCGGTGTTGCAGCATGGAGCTGTGGTATTCCCGTTGTTTTACATGAACAAAATGGTATTGCAGGCTTAACTAACCGTTGGTTGTCAAAAATAGCCAAACGTGTGTTACAAGCATTCCCCGGTGCGTTTGCTAATGCGCCTGTTGTTGGTAATCCGGTTCGTGACGATGTCTTAGCACTTGAAGCGCCAGCAGAGAGATTAAAAGGCAGAGAAGGTGCTGTCCGAGTGCTGGTTATTGGTGGTAGCCAAGGTGCGCGTATCTTAAATCATACAATGCCCGTGGTGGCTGGATTATTAGGAGAGCGGGTTACAATTTGGCATCAGGCCGGCAAAGGGAGCGAAAGTGATACCAAATTACGCTATCAAAATGAACTTTCTAAAAATTCAGTTAAATCTGAGTATAAAGTTACTGAATTTATTGATGATATAGCGCAAGCTTATCAATGGGCTGATGTTGTTGTATGTCGTTCAGGTGCATTAACAGTTAGCGAGATTGCCGCTGCGGGGTTACCCGCTATTTTTGTTCCTTTTCAACATAAAGATAGACAGCAATATTGGAATGCATTGCCATTAGAAAATGCCGGTGCGGCGCGTATTATTGAACAGAATGATTTAACGCCAGAAGCGATAGCTGACACCCTAGAAAATTGGGATAGACATCAGCTAATGCTAATGGCAGAAAAAGCACAAAGTGTTGCGATTACGGATGCTACTGAGCGAGTCGCTAATGTAATTATCGAAGTGGCTAAAAAATAAACGTAACTTGTAACCATTAACTTAGAGTGAAGAAGTAAATAGTGAATACACAACAGCTGGCGAAATTAAGATCTTTTGTGCCTGAGATGAGAAAAGTTAGGCATATCCACTTTGTTGGCATTGGTGGTGCCGGCATGGGCGGGATCGCCGAAGTGTTGGCTAATGAAGGTTATGCAATCAGTGGTTCTGATTTAGCGCCTAATGTAGTCACACAACAACTCGTTGCATTAGGGGCGACAATCTATTTTAATCATCGCCCTGAAAATATTCGTGATGCTAGTGTTGTGGTGGTTTCTACCGCAATTAGTGCAGATAATCCGGAAATTATTGCAGCAAGAGAAGCGCGTATTCCTGTGATACGTCGTGCAGAAATGTTAGCGGAGTTAATGCGTTATCGTCACGGGGTTGCGATTGCAGGAACCCACGGTAAAACAACAACAACGGCGATGATTTCTAATATTTATGCACAAGCAGGATTAGATCCAACCTTTGTTAATGGCGGTTTAGTGAAATCAGCAGGTACCCATGCTCGTTTAGGTTGTAGCCGCTATTTAATTGCAGAAGCGGATGAGAGTGATGCTTCTTTCTTACATCTTCAACCTATGGTTGCGGTGGTAACGAATATTGAAGCTGACCATATGGACACTTATCACGGTAATTTTGATAATTTAAAAGAGACTTTTATTACTTTTTTACACAACTTACCGTTTTATGGTCGCGCAGTGATGTGTATTGATGACGATGTTATTCGGTCAATTATTCCTAAAGTAGGGCGTTATATTACTACCTATGGTTTTAGTGAAGATGCTGATGTACGCATTACTCATTACGAACAAAAAGGTGCGCAAGGATTTTTCACTATTTCTCGTGAAGATATGCCTGATTTAGATGTGGTATTAAATGCGCCGGGACGTCATAACGCCTTAAATGCAACCGCAGCTGTGGCTGTTGCTACAGAAGAAGGGATTGCGGATGAGCATATTTTAGCCGCACTACTTAATTTCCAAGGCACTGGGCGTCGTTTCGATTTCTTGGGAAATTTCAGTCTTGAGCATGTGAATGGCCAAGAAGGGGAAGTCATGCTGGTGGATGACTATGGACATCACCCAACAGAAGTTGATGCAACGATAAAAGCGGCACGAGCAGGTTGGCCTGATAAACGTTTAGTGATGTTATTTCAACCACATCGTTATACACGTACTCGTGATTTATATGAAGATTTTGCAACGGTGCTTAATCAAGTTGATATTTTATTATTAACCGATGTTTATGCAGCAGGAGAGGCGCCTATTCCCGGTGCAGATAGTCGTTCACTGTGTCGTACTATTCGTCAACGTGGCAAACTAGATCCGATTTGGGTTTCTGATGTTGAGAACATCTCCTCAATATTAGCGGGTGTATTAACAGATAATGATCTTGTTTTAGTTCAAGGTGCTGGAAATATTGGTAAAATAGCGCGTCGCTTAGCAGAAACAAAATTACAACCATCTTTAAGCGAGGATTAAGACGGATGTTTGAGCAAGTGAACATCATTTATGGTGAAATGGTTAAGAAAATGACTGTAATGGTGGGAGATTTTAGTCAAAAAGAGATCTTATTTGCGAAAAATACGATCGGTAATTTGCTTGCTCAAAGAGATGTGGGAAAAATTTATCAGTTAAAAGTAGCGAAATTTAAAGAAAAACTCGCTATTTTGACTTTTAAGGTAAATAATTCTCAACAGATTGAACAATTTAGTGATTTAATTATCAAAGCTAAAGGTATTTATAGAGTATATATATCTAGTGGAAGTATTAATCGTAGGAATATCGTACAAAAGAATAGCCGATTCTCTTATTTGAATGTTGCGCAGGGGTGAATGAATTTACTATGTCACAAGCAGCGCTAAATAATAAAGAGATAAAAGAGAAACGTCATTCTGATAGACCGAGTAATGGTAGCTATTTATCAGGATTAATCTTCTTCTTATGTGTGATTGCCACCATTATTTGGGGCGGAATACAAGTTGTGAATTGGATGAAAGATGCTAATCGTCTGCCGATATCAAAGCTTGTACTTACTGGTGAGCGGCATTACACAACGAATGATGATGTGCGTCAGGCCATTTTATCTTTAGGCCAACCAGGCACTTTTATGACACAGGATGTCAATATCATTCAGCAACAAATTGAACGTATGCCATGGATCAGGCAAGTGACCGTACGTAAACAATGGCCAGACGAATTAAAAATCCATCTGGTGGAGTATGTGCCATTTACCCGTTGGAATGACACACATTTTCTTGATAGAGAAGGCCGAATTTTCAGTCTGCCAACGCGATTGGAAACACAAGGAAATTACCCACTATTATATGGGCCGCAAGGAAGTGAGAAAATGGTATTAGCAGGTTATTTAGCAATGAGAGATCAGCTTCTTGCCAGTAATCTGAAATTAAAAGCAGCATCAATGTCAGCTCGTCAAGGATGGCAATTAGTCTTAGACAATGATGTCCGATTGGAGTTAGGGCGTAAGGATACCGAAAAACGGATTGCTCGCTTTATTGAGCTGTATCCTATCTTGCAACAACAGACTGACAAACGGGTTGATTATGTCGATTTACGTTATGACAGTGGTGGTGCAGTTGGATGGGCTCCTTTATTACTTGATGTGAATGAATAAACAAGACGTGGCAGATGACACGATGAAGGCGAAGGCAGAACAATAATGATCAAAGCGACGGACAGAAAATTAGTAGTTGGTCTTGAGATTGGTACGGCCAAAGTAGCCACCCTTGTCGGTGAGATCCTGCCTGATGGCGTAGTGAATATTATCGGGGTGGGAAGTTGCCCATCTCGGGGTATGGACAAAGGTGGCGTGAACGATCTCGAATCCGTCGTAAAATGTGTACAACGGGCTGTAGATCAGGCTGAATTGATGGCAGATTGCCAAATATCGTCAGTATATTTGGCGTTATCAGGCAAACATATTAGCTGCCAAAATGAAATTGGTATGGTGCCAATTTCAGAAGAAGAAGTAACACAAGATGATGTTGATAGCGTGGTGCATACTGCGAAATCCGTCAAAGTAAAAGATGAACACCGTGTTTTACACGTAATACCGCAAGAGTACGCCATTGATTACCAAGAAGGGATCAAAAACCCTGTTGGGTTATCCGGTGTACGTATGCAGGCTAAAGTGCATCTGATTACCTGCCATAACGATATGGCGAAGAATATAGTAAAAGCAGTTGAGCGCTGTGGTTTAAAAGTGGATCAACTGATTTTTGCAGGACTGGCTTCAAGTTTTGCTGTGCTAACAGAAGATGAGCGCGAATTAGGTGTTTGTGTCGTTGATATGGGTGGCGGAACCATGGATATCGCCATATATACCGGTGGTGCATTAAGACATACTCGTGTCATTCCTTATGCAGGCAACGTTGTGACTAGCGATATTGCTTACGCTTTTGGTACACCACCAAATGATGCCGAAGCAATAAAAGTGCGTCATGGCTGTGCATTAGGCTCTTTAGTTGGCAAAGATGAAAATGTCGAAGTTCCAAGTGTCGGAGGTAGACCACCAAGAAGTCTACAACGGCAAACACTTGCTGAGGTGATTGAACCGCGTTATACCGAGCTTCTAAATCTTGTTAATGAAGAGATTTTGAGTGTTCAGGAACAATTACGTCAGCAAGGAATAAAGCACCATTTAGCGGCAGGTATTGTTTTAACAGGTGGTGCTGCACAGATAGATGGACTTGTTGAATGTGCTCAACGTGTTTTCCACACGCAAGTACGGATCGGTAAACCGTTAAATATTACCGGGCTAACAGATTATGCGCAGGATCCCTTCTATTCTACGGCAGTCGGGCTTTTGCATTACGGTAAAGAATCTCACTTTGGTGAGGAAACTGAAACCGAAAAACGCTCTGCAGTTAGTGGTTGGCTAAAAAAACTCACTGGCTGGTTAAAAAGAGAGTTTTAATCATCAGACAAATTTAAAAAGAGGTCGTTTGAGCAAGCGACCCTAAAAGGCACAAAACGGAGAGAAATTATGTTTGAACCTATGGAATTAACCAACGATGCGGTGATCAAAGTCATCGGCGTTGGTGGCGGCGGCGGTAATGCGGTTGAGCACATGGTTCGTGAACGTATTGAAGGCGTTGATTTCTTCGCGGTCAATACTGATGCTCAAGCATTACGTAAAACAGCAGTTGGACAAACTATCCAAATCGGTAATGCCATTACGAAAGGCTTAGGTGCAGGTGCAAACCCTGAGGTAGGCCGTAATGCTGCCGAAGAAGATCGTGAAGCGTTACGCGCTGCACTAGAAGGTGCGGATATGGTATTTATCGCTGCGGGTATGGGCGGTGGTACTGGTACAGGTGCTGCGCCAGTCGTTGCTGAAGTTGCGAAAGAGTTAGGTATTTTAACGGTTGCTGTTGTGACTAAGCCTTTTAATTTTGAAGGCAAAAAGCGTATGGCATTTGCTGAGCAGGGAATTACTGAGTTATCTAAGCATGTTGACTCATTAATCACTATTCCAAATGACAAGCTGCTAAAAGTACTCGGTCGTGGTATTTCGTTACTTGACGCATTTGGTGCGGCAAATGATGTATTAAAAGGTGCTGTTCAAGGTATCGCAGAACTGATCACTCGCCCAGGTTTGATGAACGTCGACTTTGCTGACGTGAGAACGGTGATGTCAGAGATGGGTTATGCCATGATGGGATCTGGTGCAGCTAAAGGCGAAGATCGTGCTGAAGAAGCCGCTGAAATGGCGATTTCAAGTCCATTACTGGAAGATATCGACCTGTCTGGCGCACGTGGTGTGTTAGTTAATATTACAGCAGGCTTTGATTTACGTCTTGATGAGTTTGAAACCGTCGGTAACACCATTCGTGCATTTGCATCAGATAACGCCACAGTGGTGATTGGTACTTCTCTTGACCCTGAAATGAACGATGAACTGCGTGTTACTGTGGTTGCTACAGGTATCGGCATGGATAAACGTCCAGAAATTACGCTGGTAACTAATAAGCAAAATCAACAAAACGCTATGGAAAATCGTTATCAGCAAATGCAAAATAGCATGTCCTCTTTCTCTACAGTAGAAGAGAGCAAGCCTGCAGCTAAAGCGGTTAATGAACAATCTACTCAAGCTAACAAAGAGCCAGATTATTTAGATATCCCTGCTTTCTTAAGAAAACAGGCTGATTAATCGTCAAAAAGATTGGCATCTCCGCTTTTTGTGCTAAACTGTCCTGCCAATTATAAGTATAATAATTGGTAGGACGGATAATATTGCGAGATAAAATGATGATCAAACAACGGACATTAAAACGAATTGTACAAGCAACTGGTGTGGGGCTCCACACGGGTAAAAAAGTTACGCTTACAATGCGTCCGGCGCCAGCTAATACTGGGGTCATCTACCGTCGTACTGACTTAAATCCACCGGTGGATTTTCCAGCAGACGCAAAATCAGTTCGTGACACTATGTTATGTACTTGCTTAGTGAATGAAGATGATGTGCGTATATCAACCGTTGAGCATTTAAATGCAGCACTGGCTGGTTTAGGCATTGATAATATCGTAATTGAAGTGGATGCACCTGAAATTCCTATTATGGATGGCAGTGCAGCACCTTTTGTTTTCTTATTGCTTGATGCAGGTATTGAAGAACTTCGCACTGCGAAAAAATTCATCCGTATCAAGGAAACAGTACGTGTTGAAGATGGCGATAAATGGGCGGAAATGCGTCCTTATAATGGTTTTAAATTAGATTTTACTATCGATTTTAACCATCCTGCTATCGATGCAAGTACTCAGCGTTATAAATTAGATTTCTCTGCTGAATCCTTTATGAGTCAAATAAGTCGTGCTCGTACATTTGGATTTATGCGTGATATTGAATATTTACAATCGAAAGGATTGTGTTTAGGCGGTAGCTTTGATTGCGCTATCGTGGTTGATGACTATCGTGTCCTCAACGATGATGGTTTACGTTTTGAAGACGAATTTGTTCGTCATAAAATGTTAGATGCAATCGGTGATTTATTTATGTGTGGCTATAACATTATCGGTGAATTTACCGCGTTTAAATCAGGTCATGCACTAAATAATAAATTGCTTCAAGCTGTTTTAGCAAAAGAGTCTGCTTGGGAATTCGTCACCTTTGAAGACGAAGCGAAAATGCCAGTGGCATTTAAAGCGCCATCGACAGTTTTTGCTTAATCGCTCAATTGTAAAGCACGTTAATTATCTCTAATTAGCGTCATCTTTGGCTGTACTTGTACTCTCTCCGGCAAGTGCAGCCAACCGTTCTAATCTTTCTCTTAATTTCTTCGGGCTTTTCTCTGCCAAATATTTCAATGATTGTGCACTCTCTACACTTAAATGGCGTTTTTTTACGGGTGTTGGATCTTTTAATGATGAAGTGACACTCTTTTTTCCCGCTTTTATGCTTAAAGAAGGATTTATTTTGATGTCTATTGAGGATAACGATGGTAAAATTTCCTTTCTTAATGCAGAAAGTAATGATGGAATTTCATAACGTAATCGGGTCATCCAACTTGCGTTTGTGACTTCAATAATTAAAATAGCATTGCGATAATTGGCGACACGGCATTTATCTTGTAACGGTGCTGGTAAAAGTGCCATGACGGTACGATTTAATTTGAGTAAAATTGTTGCACGCTGTTGTATAAGCTGTAATGTGCTTTTATTGGAACCTTCAAGCTCTTTTAGGATGTTTTCCAATGATTGTGGGTAGCTATCCCGCATAGATTTTGACTCCACAAATTATAAAATTAAATAACGAAGGTTAATGAGCATTATAAATTTTTGGCGACAATTTGGCAGACGATATTTTTGGTCGCATCTGCTATTAGGGATGGTAGCAGCAGGTATTGGTATGCCTTCGCTGGTGTCTGCCCATGCTGAAAATCCATCACAAACGGATACACCTTCCTCACAAAATCGTCAAAGCCAAGCATTAATCGCTTTTGATAATTTATTCTTACGCCAGAGTGTACAGAATCCTGCTTCATCCTTCACCTTTAATTACTGGCAACAGCATGCTGTTAAAAATGTGATTAAGCAGCTCTCTTTTGCTTTTACCATTCATTCACCTGAATTGATGGTAAAAGCAAAAGATGAGCCATCACCTGTTGCGAATGTTGCTGAGGTCATGCTTGATACGCTTTATGCGTTACTGACTCAAGCGCCATCTTCTACCCTGGTTAATTTACCGATTTCCCGTAGCGTGTTAACGGAAAATCGTATTTCCTATCATACCGGATTATGGCTTGCTCAGATCCGCGGTATCCGTGCTGGACCTTACCTAACAGCTTAATTGAGTTTGTTAATCTTTGTTAGATTATGCTTATCTCTATGATTTATCGTCGATAAACATAGAGGCTGTATTCGGCGTATTTACGCCATAAATGAGAATAAAGAGTTATGTTAGGTAAAATTGTAACCAAAATTTTTGGTAGTCGTAATGAACGCGCTATTCGTCGTATGCGTAAAGTGGTTGCTCAAATCAATCAACTAGAGCCAGAATTTGAAAAATTAACCGACGATGAATTGAAAGCCAAAACAGATGAATTTCGTGAGCGTTTAAAAAAAGGTGAAAAAGAAGAGGATATTTTACCTGAAGCTTTTGCCACTGTACGTGAAGCGAGTAAACGTGTTTTTGGTATGCGTCACTTTGACGTACAGCTTATTGGCGGTATGGTATTAAATGATCGCTGTATCGCAGAGATGCGTACAGGGGAAGGTAAAACCTTAACTGCAACACTGCCTGCTTATTTAAATGCGCTATCAGGTAAAGGGGTGCACGTTGTTACCGTCAATGACTATTTGGCGCAACGGGATGCGGAAAATAACCGCCCACTATTTGAATTCTTAGGGTTAAGTGTTGGTATCAACCTCCCTAATATGGCACCACCAGCAAAACGTGAAGCTTATAACGCAGATATCACTTACGGTACAAATAACGAATTTGGTTTCGACTATTTGCGTGACAATATGGCGTTTAGCCCTGAAGAGCGTGTCCAACGTAAATTACACTATGCATTAGTGGATGAGGTTGACTCCATTTTAATTGATGAAGCTCGTACTCCACTGATTATTTCAGGGCCTGCTGAGGATAGCTCTGAACTTTATATTAAAATGAATAAAGTTATTCCTCATTTAGTGCCTCAAGAAAAAGAAGATTCAGATACCTTCCAAGGGGAAGGGGATTACTCTGTCGACGAAAAAACGCGTCAAGTGAATATTACTGAGCGTGGCTTAGTTAAAATTGAAGGGTTATTAGCCGAAGCAGGTATGATGAAAGAGGGCGAGTCACTTTACTCACCTGCTAACATCATGCTTATGCACCATGTAACGGCAGCCTTACGTGCCCATGCGTTATTTACAAAAGATGTTGATTACATTGTTAAAGATGGCGAAGTTATCATTGTTGACGAACATACCGGTCGTACCATGCAAGGTCGTCGTTGGTCGGATGGTCTACACCAAGCGGTAGAAGCAAAAGAAGGTGTGAAGATCCAAAATGAGAACCAAACATTAGCGTCCATTACATTCCAGAACTATTTCCGTTTATATGAGAAATTAGCGGGGATGACCGGTACTGCAGATACCGAAGCTTTTGAATTTAACTCTATCTACCGTTTAGAAACTATCGTTATTCCAACTAACCGCCCAATGGTACGTAAAGATTTACCTGATTTAGTTTATATGAATGAAAAAGGTAAATTTGCCGCGATTATTGAAGATATTCGTGAACGTACTAAAAATGGACAACCGGTACTGGTGGGGACCATCTCGATTGAAAAATCTGAAGAGATCTCCCAAGCACTTACAAAAGCGAATATTCATCATAATGTCCTGAATGCCAAATTCCATGCTATGGAAGCAGATATCATTGCTAATGCGGGGTTACCATCAGCGGTGACTATCGCAACTAATATGGCTGGTCGTGGTACCGATATCGTATTAGGGGGAAGTTGGCAAACTGAAGTTGCGAAGCTGGAAAATCCAACAGAAGAGCAAATTGAAGAGATCAAAGCACAATGGCAAAAACGCCATGATGCGGTATTAGCTTCTGGTGGTTTACATATTATTGGTACTGAACGCCATGAATCACGTCGTATCGATAACCAGTTACGTGGTCGTGCGGGGCGTCAAGGGGATGAGGGTTCTTCTCGTTTCTATCTGTCAATGGAAGACTCCTTAATGCGTATTTTTGCCTCTGATAAAGTATCAGGCATGATGCGTAAACTGGGAATGAACGAAACAGAAGCTATTGAGCATCCATGGGTAACTAAAGCGATTGCTAATGCACAACGTAAAGTAGAAAACCGTAACTTCGATATTCGTAAACAATTACTTGAGTATGATGATGTAGCCAATGATCAGCGTCGAGCTATTTATACTCAACGTAATGAGTTGTTAGATGTTGCTGATGTCAGTGAAACTATCGACAGTATTCGCCAAGATGTGTTTACTTCGATGATTGATAACTATATTCCACCTCAATCACTAGAAGAAATGTGGGATATTGAAGGTTTAACGGCCTGTCTGCAAAATGACTTTGATTTAAATTTACCTATCAAAGAGTGGTTAGATAAAGAGCCTGAACTACACGAAGAAACACTGCGCGAACGCATTTTAGAAAAATCAATCGAAGTCTATAAAGCAAAAGAAGAGATTGTCAGTGCTGAAATGATGCGTAACTTTGAAAAAGGTGTCATGTTACAAACACTGGATTCACTGTGGAAAGAGCACTTAGCGGCGATGGATTATCTGCGTCAAGGTATCCATTTACGTGGTTATGCACAAAAAGATCCAAAACAAGAGTACAAACGTGAATCTTTTGCTATGTTCGCTAATATGTTGGAATCACTGAAATATGAAGTGATCAGCACATTAAGTAAAGTACAAGTTCGTTTACCTGAAGAAGTTGAAGAGTTAGAGCGTCGTCGTCGTGAAGAGGCGGAGCGTTTAGCTAAACAGCAACAACTTAGCCATGAAGTGACAAAAGAATCACAAATGTCAGCCGTTGATGGCCAAGTGGCATCAGGCAAAAAAGTGGGTCGTAACGAACCTTGCCCTTGTGGTTCAGGTAAAAAATATAAGCATTGTCACGGTAAATTAGGTTAATTACTTATTGCTTATTATATGGGTAAGAATGTAACACCATTTTAAAAATAGAAAGCCCACCTTCGAATAAAGGTGGGCTTTTTTTATCATGGATAAAAAAACATAAAATAGGAGAGTGGAGGTAATAAAGGTTGTTTTTTTGTTGTTTAATGTTCTGTCCCTGTTTGGGGGTCGACTAGCTTAGCAATAATTGGGCAATCAGGATTATTATCACCTTGGCACTCTTGTGCTAAATGCGATAATGTTTGCGTCATTCGTTGCAATTGCGCTATTTTACGGTTTAATTCATCGATATGAGAAAGGGCAATAGCTTTTACATCAGCACTTGTCCGTTCTCTGTTATTCCATAAAACTAATAATGTTGATATTTGCTCTGTTGAAAAACCAAGAGCACGTGAATGGCGGATAAAGCGAAAACAATCTACATCGCTATCATTGTAATCGCGATAACCTCCGTCAGTACGAATTGCCTTAGGTATTAAACCAATTTGCTCATAATATCGGATCATTTTACTTGAAATACCGGATTTTTTTGCAGCTTGACCAATATTCATCTTATTCTCCTTATCTGATAATAAAGCGCTTTTCTTCTAAGTAGAGATAATTGCTTTATCAGCATAAGCCAGATCTTTTTCGGATCTGGCAATAAAGATAATTTATGTTTAATGTGTTTTCATGGGCGCTTGAAAACGTTTTAGTCGTAGTGCATTTCCTAAAACAAATACACTAGAAAGCGCCATTGCTGCGGCAGCGAATATAGGCGAAAGTAACATGCCATTGATAGGATAAAGCATACCCGCAGCGACAGGGATTAATAATGCGTTATAAGCAAATGCCCAGAATAAGTTTTGTTTGATATTACGAATGGTTGCTTGGCTAAGTGCAATCGCATCAACAACACCGCGTAAATCACCTGACATTAGTACTACGTCAGCAGCTTCAATGGCAACGTCAGTTCCTGTACCAATTGCCAATCCTACATCAGCTTGTGCAAGCGCTGGGGCATCATTGATACCATCTCCGACAAATGCAACTTTATCTCCTTTCTGACTAAGTTGTTTTAATGCCGCAACTTTTCCATCAGGAAGGACTTCTGCAACTATTTCATCAATACCAAGTTGTTTTGCTATTGCTTTTGCTGTTGCTTTGTTATCACCTGTGATCATTGCTACTTTTAAACCTAATGCATGTAATGCTTTAATAGCTTCAGGTGTTGTTTCTTTTATTGGATCTGCAACGGCAATAATCGCAGCAAGACGGCCATCAATGGCGGTATACAGTGGTGTTTTACCTTGCTCACCTAATTTTTGAGCGGATGAAGCGAACTGACTGACATCTAACCCAAGCTGTTTCATAAAGCGGTCGGCACCCACAGAGACAGATCTTCCATCAACTGTTGCACTAACACCAAAACCAGGAATAGCTTCAAAATTATCCACACTAGCAAGCGTTAATTTTGCCTCGTTTGCTGCATTAACAATTGCTTGTGCAATAGGGTGTTCTGAATAAGTTTCAATTGAAGCGACAAGACTTAATATCTCGTTATATTCAAATTTTTCTGCTGGGATCAGATCAGTTAGCTCAGGGCGGCCTTTTGTCAATGTACCAGTTTTGTCGAGTGCGACCACACTAACATCACGTAAGGCTTGCAAAGCTTCACCTTTACGGAAAAGTATTCCTAATTCAGCAGCTCGTCCTGTGCCAACCATAATTGATGTTGGTGTTGCTAATCCCATTGCACACGGACAAGCAATAATGAGTACCGCAACAGCATTGATGAGCGCAAAGGTTAGTGCAGGCTCAGGACCAAATGCGAGCCAAATAAAGAATGTGATCGTTGCACCTATCATTACTGCGGGCACAAACCACATGGTAACTTTATCAACAAGCGCTTGGATTGGTAATTTTGAACCTTGAGCTTCCTCAACTAAGCGAATAATTTGTGCGAGTATCGTATTGGCACCCACTTTGGTCACTTTAAAACTAAAAGCGCCTGTTTTATTGATGGTGCCACCGACAACCTCAGCCCCTATCTCTTTTGCTACAGGAACGGGTTCACCGGTTATCATGCTCTCATCAACATAAGAATGGCCTTCTACAACCTCACCATCAACAGGGATTTTTTCACCAGGACGAACAACAACGATATCGCCCATCATAACTTGATCTAATGGAATTTCTAGTATTTCACCATGACGTGAAACACGTGCTGTTTTGGCTTGAAGACCCACTAAACGCTTAATCGCTTGTGAGGTATTTCCTTTGGCTTTTGCCTCAAGATTTCGCCCTAATAAGATCAAGGTAACAATCACGACAGCAGCCTCAAAATAGATATTTGCCGTACCTGCAGGTAAGACTTGGGGTATAAAGGTTGAAACGATAGAATACCCGTAAGCGGCTACTGTACCGACTGATACTAATGAGTTCATATCAGGAGCACCGCGTAATAATGCGGGTATTCCTTTTTTGAAAAAGCGTAAGCCAGGGCCAAACATCACTATGGTGGCAAGAACAAATTGAATATACCAGTTGAGCTGTTGCCCTAATGTTTGCGTTACCCAATGATGGACTCCGGGGATAAAATGTGAGCCCATCTCAATAACGAACACTGGTAATGTGAAGATAGTGGCAATAAGTAATGCTCGGCGTAACGAGCGGGCTTCTTTTTCACGACGCTCTTCACTTAAATCACGAGTATTGGCTGGATTATCTGATAGCCGCCGTGGTTTATAACCGGCATGGACAACCGCCACTTCTAAATCAGTAATAGATACTACGCCGGATAAATGACGCACACGAGCACGCTCAGTGGCAAGATTCACGGTGGCTTCTAATACACCAGGAATTTGAGCTAATGCTTTCTCAACACGCCCGACACAGGAAGCGCAGGTCATTTCTTCAATAGCTAATTCAGTGATCTCTTCAGGAACTTTATAGCCAGAGCTTTCAATCGCGCTTACAGCAAGTACAGGATTGGGGGTACTGCTAAATGTAATATCAGCACGTTCTGTTGCAAGATTCACGACAGCATCTTTTATTTCAGGTACTGCCTTTAATGCTCGTTCAACACGTCCGACACATGAAGCACATGTCATACCTTCTACAGGTAAGCTCAGCCTATTTGCTGAGGATAATGTTGTAGGTGTATTCATCAAACTTTCCCTCTTAAATATGGTATGGGACAAAGCTTAAGCTTTACCATTAGGGGAAGGTCAAGGATTATATAATTATTTTGTTTGCTTTTATTTTGTTTATATTCAATGGGTTATATTTTCTTGGTTTATTTTAAATATTAAAGAATTGTAAGTTTATCGGGAGCAGATGCCATAAGTACGATAATAAAAAGCCCACTTGTAATAATGACAATCAAGTGGGCTTAGCTTACAAAAAATAGGCAGTTACTCTTTTATGAAGTATCGACTATTTTTCAGAAATAGATGCTTTTGTATTGACGGTTTCATTCGTTTTAACGGGGGATTTAAAAGAAATATCTCCACCTACCAGTTGTTTTGCTAAATCCACCACAGAGGATTTCAGATCAAGATCGGCGCCGGCTTCATAATGATGACCTTCAATATTTTCTAATTTAACGCTACTTCCCCCTAAATCAACTTGGCCTTGTTTACTCGCAATTTCTGCTCCGGTGAGTTTTGTCGAGCCATTCACATTTAATGATAGGTCGTTGTTGCTAGTTAAGGAGGTGGTTTTAGTGACAGCATCATTATCTACATGAGTGACTTTGATATCTGCATTAGCAGTATGACCCTCAGCACCTGTTACGATATTCTTAATACCATTACCGACTTTACCAAAACCTTGATCAATTTTGGCTTTAGTTTCATCACTGATACCTGTTTTATCTGCAATAGTTGAAGAGAGGGAGTTATATTTATCAGAGATAGCATCGGTTGATGATTTAATTCCTGAATCAATCGTATCTTTGATAGTTTTCTCTAATAATGATCCTCCGGCTTTAGCCGTTTTATTCACTTGGCTTGATTTAGGATCATTGGTGTGGTTGTAGCCAACATTGACGCCAACAGTGACATGGCGATCACTCTCTTTTTGGCTAGTAATATTGAGTGAACCACCGACATTACCTGTAATGCTATCAGCAGCCACATTAGCACCAGATAGTGTCAGATCTTTATTACTATTAATCGTTAATGTACCTGTTTCTAAGGTTGCATTTTGGTGGCTCGTTTTTTGTTGATCTTCCACGTTAACCAGTAATTTACCCCCTATGTTATGAATAGAGGTAGCAGGTTTCTCCTCTGTAACTTCTTTTGGGGTGGTATTGGTTTTTTTGCCATTAAAGCCAATATCTGTTCCCCAATTGTTTTTATAATCAGTAGACTGTGCGGATGTGATCTCGATATCACCGGATTGTGATGTTAGCTGAGTATCTTTACTATTAACTTGTGCTCCTTGAAGATGGACGCTATTGCCATTAATTGTTAAGTTTCCTGAGTTATTAATCGTTCCTCCTTCCCGAGATACGCTTTTCTCATCTTGTTTACCAATAGCAAATTGGGCACTGCCTAAACCATTCACAGATGAAGCATCATCGGTCATTTTTTTACCAAAACCTGCTTGTACTCCTCCAGATAAATTATTGCCTTTTTCAGTACGTTCAGAGCTCGCTGATTGTAGGTCGACTTTATTAGTTGCATTTAATGCAATATCTTGTTCGCTACTTAAATGAGTACCTTGTAAAGTCAGGTTATGCCCAGCGTTTAATTCAATACCTTGAGAGCCAGTGATAGCGCCCACTTTTGCGGTAGTCTGCTCTTTGCTGTGATGAGTTGTCCCTGCATTGAAACCTCCACCATAGTCTTTACTCTCTGGCGTGGTGCCTACTTTCAGATTTGCACTACCATTAACATTAGATTGACTTTCGCTATGAGTATCAGTCGCCTGTGCAAGAGTGAGATCACCCCCCGCATTGATAACTATTTTGCCCTTTTGTGCATCAAATTGAGCACCTTCATAATGGGCATTTTCACCTACATTAATTGAAATATCGCCATTTGAGGTAAATTGGCTACCTTTAGCCTTTGTTTCCATTAAGGCGTTATCAGTTGTTTGGCCTTCACCTTTAATAGCAACGGTAATATCACTGCCCGTTTTGGTACTGACACCAACTTGTCCACCGCCTTTTGTTTCATGGAATGTCGTTTGATGTTTATCTTGCGCGACCTCACTTGTGTGGGTGTTTGCTGTGAGAGAAATACCTTCTTGGGTTGATTGATAGTGAGTACCTTGATCATGTAACTTATTATTACTATCAATGTTGATTTTTCCTGCATTGATAGAGGTTGAAACGGCTTGGCTATCGGTTTGTGATTGCTGACTACCACCACCTTTAATACCCACTTCAACACCGACATTGGGGGTCTCTAAATTGCTAAGGTTAGCTAAATTAGCAATTGCATCTCTTGCTGTAACTTTTTTAGTTAAATCGGTATTGTTACCCGGTTTGGTTGTGTTAACACCATCTTCGATTGCTTTCTTAACTGGCTTCGTTACACCGCTATAATCAAGATTAACGCCAACATTGATACCAACATTTAAGCTGTCAGTTTTAGATGTTTCACTATCATTGACGGCAAGATGCTGAATATTTTCACCAGACTCTTGATAACGCCCCTCAACATGGTGAGAAGCTCCTTCGTGAAGCAAATCTTTGTTCGCGGTAATAGTCAAATCACCTGCAACCTCTGTTTGGCTGCCTCTATTTTTTGTTACCTCTGTTTGTGTATGTTGTTTGTCATATTGAAAATCGGCTTTAGAACCGACTTTATCTACACCTCCTGTGTAGCTAAAACCCCCTGAAATAGTGGTATCTGTGTTGTCCGCTTGTTTTTTATTTTCCGTGCTAACAAAGGCAACATTATCACCCGTAATAGAGGCATTCCCTGCGGTAGTCTTTAGATCAGATCCCGCAAAAGTCACATTTTTATTCGCTTGCAGATCAACATTGGCGCCACTAATGGTTGAGTTAGCTTGCTCTGTTTCAGTACTAGTATTTTTATTGGTGGTATGAGTGATATGAAAGCCCGCACTATATTGCTTGTCTTCAACTTCTTTGGCGTGCCCAGTAATGGCTAATGATGTTTTTTCATCATCAATCTTAGTGACTTGTTGTGCTGATTTAACGTTGATATCACCTAAAGAATGAATACCTAATTTATCAGCGCTTTTGATCAAACTACCAATGACATTAACATCATTGCCACTGACAACGGTCAATTGTGCATCGGAAATGAGTTCACTACCTGTAGATGTTTGTTTATTAGTTTCATTTTTATGTGAACTTTTAGTGATATTAAACGCGGTTCCTGTGCGTTCATCGATTTTACTGATGGTTTCACTCAGCGCATTATCAATGACGACATCACCTTGTGTGGTTTTAACAAAAGCACCTTGGTTGCCTTTTACTTGGCTACCGGTAATGTTGACATTGTTATCTGCAGCAAGGAGCAATTGACCATCAGCGGTTAATTGTGTTGCATGACTAACTTGTTGTTGATTATTATTATTTTTATTCTGACCACCACCAATACCTCCCCACATAACATGATTATCGGTGACTGTTTTATCATTATTGGTTTTTTGGACGTTTAAATTAATATTATCTTTGGCATTGACCAGCACATTTTCATTCGCATGCAGTTTAGCACCTTGCGCCGTTATTGAGCCTTGAGCATCTAAACCAAGATCTTTACCTGCCGTTAATTCACTGGCTTTTAACGTCTCAGTTTGGTGGCTATTACTCCAACTACCACTTTCTAAGCGAGAAGTATGATTACGTTTATTGCCATTTTCACTACGACTTTCTTTCTCAACTAATCCATTGATATGGATATCTTTATTGGCATTAATTGCAAGGTTATTCCCCGCATTAATTTTAGCCGCGTCTAAGGTAACATCTCCTTTAGTTGCGGTTAATGTCGCATTATTTTTAGCATCAATTTGGCTACCAATTTGCTGTATTTGTTCTTTCTCTTTAGTCACATCGTATTTCCACGAGTAGAACCAGCGATTATCAATATCGGTCTCTTTTTGCTGTAGCTGTTTACCATCGATAGTTAAATCAGCGCCTTGTAACGTGATATCATCCCCCATTAAATCAGAGGCTTTGATTTGATTATGGCTACTCGCTACTAATGTGATGTTTTTACCTTTTAATTCGGTTTTAGTGAGTGTTTGACTAGAGCCACTATTATTAACCGTGATCCCGCCACGATAGTTTTGGTAATTTTCACTGCCATCTTTATCGTAACTGTCATAACGGACTTGACTATCTGTTTGAATATTATCGGCTTTAACACTTAGGTCGTTATCTGCGGTAAATTTACCTGCTAATTTAACTCCACTACCTTCAGCCGTATTAATAATGCGGATACGACCCGATTGCATACTACCAAAGAAATAGCTATCTAATGCTGAAACGGGTTTTTGTGAAGAGAGAATATCAAAATGTTGTGAGAAGGTGTTTTGTCCAGTAAAGGCTGAAATTTCAGCGGCAGTGATTTTCCCTCTACTATCAATACGAGGAGCAATTAAGTCTAACAACCCTGTTGTATTTAAGCCATTTTTACCAAGCGATAGTAAATTGGTGTTGTTGAGGGTGCTATAGCCTTTTAGCTGACCATTTTCAAAGAGCGGATTACCAACAACTAATGAAGAGCGGCTGGTATTTATAAAACCACAACCATCACATGTGATACCATTTGGGTTAGAAAGCACATATTCAGCAGCGATACCAAAGACCTCTTGCTGACCTAATAAGAATGATGGGTTGCGGCTAACAACTTCATTCAAAATTAAAGAGGCAGCTTGACCATTTAAATTGCTGTTAGCGTTTAAATGACCCGCAAGTTGAGATTGTCCCGCTTCTAATGCGTTATTAAATACAGCCCCAGGCTTGCCAACATTGAAGTCTTGGTATTGGTTATGAGAAATCCCTTCGTTATTTGGCGTGACTATATTAATCACTTGCGTACCACCATTAACAGCAGAGACATCCGGCCCTTGATGGCCTGTATCGGGCACGATGCCATTACCATAAGCATTAAGAGAGACAAAAATTATTGCTAAAGACGCAGCAAGTCGCCCAGAGGGTGAAAGTTTAAAGTTTTTTGATTTCATAGAGTTATCTCCATTTGTTGCTATGAATGTAGATCAAAATAAGTATGAAAATTTAACCAGTAGTTGAGTAGGATCTTTGGTTTTATTGGAATTTGTTTGGTGATACAGTAACTCGCCTTTTGCAACTTCAAGGTCGAGTTGTGCTTGTTGATATTGAATATTTAAGCCGGAGCTTAGGCCGTAACCACCTTGCCATCCTTTGTAGTTGCCATGTTGTTTTACTTGACCGATATCTACCCCTATACGAGGTGTGATAGAGAAGTGGTTAAGTCGATAGGGATAGGAGAGGGTATTGCGTAAATAGCCACCGTTATCACCAGAAAGTGTGCTTTGATCAAAACCACGAATAGCGTTTTTGTCTGTTAAACTTAGCCATTCAACGCCGGGGAGTGTGTCGTGGCTGTATTGGCCTAAAAAAGTACTATTGAATAAAAATGTAGAATGCCATAGAGAAAAGCGTTGATACCAATTGGCAAATAGCTTAACTTTTGTAAAGCGATAGTCGTTACCATTACCGTTAGCGATATAGGGTGTTTCCTCTGCGCCAAACCAGCCGACCGCTTTTTCAACACTTAAATTAGTGCTCAATACGCCATTTGGAATAATCTGCAAATGATTAATCCCTAATTCAATCGTGGTTAATTTAGGGCTACTGAGATCTAAACGAATTTGGCTAAAGTAGTTGCGTATACGTTTATGAGTGACTTGAATATTTAAGGTATCAATTTGTTTTTGGCTACGACTAAAAGCATAATCGCCTCTAATACCTACTTGAGTGGTATCGCCATATAAGCTGACAGTACGTGTTTGTAATTTTTGGTGAAATTGGTACTCCGAATAACTACCAAAAGAGCTAAAAGTAAAACCACCATAAGGAATTGAATAGAGCAAAGTATAAGCGCGATTAAAACGGGTATTCGGGTTATCTGTTGTTATGTTGGCATTTAAGCTTACAAAATCAGATAAACCTAATGGGCTATCTAAACTAGCATTCGTTCGTATTAACCAGCGGCCTGAATTTTTCTGTCCATAATTGTCACTAGCGATATTGAGATGCCAAGGTGATTTTCGTTGATTAGACAACTTAATGACAGATCCTCCCAATTCGGTACCGGGAAGAATATCCACTGTGACTTTATTTGATTGCAAACGGTTAGCTTGATCTAAGCCTTGATCGAGTGTAGCGAGTTTTAATGGTTGCCCTTTGATTCGAGGAAATAGTAGTGTGGTGTTAACACCTCGATCACCTCCTTCAATACGTTCAACAAACCCTTCAATAGCATACAGACCTAATTCGCCATGTTGGTTAGGACGTAAGAATTGGATACGTGCAGTAATATAACCATGTTGAAGATAACGCTGAGTGAGTTCTTTTACGAGGCGATTAATATCAGCACTCTTAATACATTGATCTGGTAATGGAGATAATGAATTGAGATCCTTCTCAGTAAGTAAAGTAATACCTTGAATATAAACGCCTTTTATAGGCAAACAGTGTTCTGACTCAGTAATTAAAGTTGGGGTAGGTGAAATATTTACCGCTTTTTCTTGCAGTTGCTGATAGCGATTTTGTTCTATTAATTGATTAATTTCACGTTGGCTATCTTGCAATGCACGCCTTGATTCACTGATTGAGCCTAAATTTCCTGTTTCATTTGCGCTTAATCCACTGGTAGAAAAACAGCTTAATAGTGTTAATAAAACAACTTTTTTTTTCATTTTACCTCGAGATAAAGGTATTAATTCAAATATAATAATAGGGCTTTAATATATATAGATAATAAATAATGTTTTATTATTATATTGAAATTAAAAATAATAAATACCAGTTACTCTTTAATTGAATATATTTTTAAAATTGATGGATTTAAGTAAAACTTTCCCTTTTTTTAGTATTAACTATCAATAAACGTAAAATAATCAGTATGATTTTGTTAGAGAGAATAAGCGTTATCTACAAATAAAATCATTTGTTTAATTTTTATTGTTATTGTATTTGTTGTGATTTTTGCTATGTAAATTACCAGTTAGAAAAAATCAATTAACCAAAAAATAGGTTTTTTAGAGAAAAAAGAAGAATACTGAGAGCGGTTTTGAAAAAATTTAATTAAGTTAAAAGTGACTTTTCATTTGTTGGCAGTGATTTATTTATTTCATTATATAAAATATTCATTCTGTGAATAATTATTTCATTTTAATAAATAAAATATAAAAGCATTTATACTTTTACTATTTATTTATCTTAATAAATAGTGATGATTGAGTTTAAACGAAAAGAGTCCAACTTTTGCGGGGGCGTTCATCAGGGGGGAGCAGATGCCGAATAGTGAAGAAAGAAAATCAACCTCATACTATTGGATCTACGGTATAATGGTGAAGTTTGTCAGTGAAACGTATGATCTAATAAGGCTGTTTATGATAGATAAAAAAAAACTACATATTGCTGCAGGTGTGATTTGTGATAAGCAAAATAATGTATTTATTACCCAACGTCCTTTGACATCTCATATGGGAGGATATTGGGAGTTTCCTGGTGGAAAACTAGAAGATAAAGAGACGCCAGAGCAGGCATTATACCGTGAGTTGCAAGAAGAAATAGGTATTAATGTGACACAATGCCAGTTGCTTGAAACGGTAGAGCATGATTTTATTGATAGGCATATTACATTATCATTCTTTTTAGTCACAGAGTGGGAAAATAAACCTTACGGTAAAGAGGGGCAACTTTCCCGCTGGGTACCTATTATGTCCTTAAATGCCGAAGATTTTCCGCCAGCTAATCGCTCTATTGTTGCCTTATTGCAAAAATAATCAATACAGCCACTTCATGATTGTTGTGGCTGTATGAGTATGCTGTGGGCGTTTAATTAAACGGCTTAGGATCTTGCTCTGGCATTTCACTCCATTCATCGCTGTCATTGCTTTCGCTTTGACTTGGAATTCGCTTCTCTTCAGCCGCCCATTCGCCTAAATCGATTAACTGGCAACGCTTACAACAAAAAGGACGATAAGGGCTACTTTCATCCCATATTACCTCGGTTCGGCATGTTGGGCATTTCACTATTAATTTTTCGCTCATTATCTCTCCTGAATTTAATTGAGATGATTTCTGTTGTTGATATTAAGCTATATTAACAACATGAAATCTCAAAAGGTAGTTCAGAAGGGATTGTGCCATGCTCACTATCAAGAGGCAAAAAGCGAATAGCATAACGGTTTTTGTGTCCTGAGACTTGAGGGTAAATTTGTTGGCTGGCAAGTAGCTTGATCCGTAATAATTCACCTTCTTCCGTACTGTCTTGATAAAAACCATTATGGCTTAATACCGGTTTAAATGTATCTGATTGACGAATAAGTGTTAATAGGGCATTTAATGCATTTTGTAGAGGATATAACCCTTCCTGCCAACAAGTTAACTTTTCAGTACGCACCGTTTGAGGAAGATTTAACCACAAATGCAAAGTAGGGACATCAAAGCTACAACATCCTCCCGGAATGCTGAGGCGTTGTTTTACTAAGCTGATGATTTTATCTTGTTTTAAATGTTGTCCAATACGTGGTGCTTTACTTAATGCGCAAGCACTTTCTGATAACTCATTAATAATATGACTGACAATCTCTTTATCGACATTAGGAAAGGATAACCACTGTTGCAGTTTTTTTTGTCTTTTTTCTAACTCTTTAAGTAGCTCTGCGCGGATCTCTCCGCGATCTAAAACTTCAATAAATTCTGAAACGGCACGAAAAAAAGATAATGCAGAAGATAATGAATTAATAGATTGAAAACTATTTAATTGAATTAATGAGTTTTCAATTCTAAGCCATGAACGCATTTTCTCATTAAGCGGGTGTTCAAAAATAATTGTTGAGGTTTCTTCACTCATGGCTATTGTCCTGTATTGCTTTTTTGAGCTAATTCTAAGTAATGCTGATGAAGTTGTTTTATTTGTTCATCTTGATTTAAGCTATTATCGTGATTTTCAATAATATCATCAGCAACGGCTAATCGTTGTTCTCTTTTAGCTTGGGCTTGTAAAATTTTGAGTACATGATCTCGGCTTACACCATCACGTTGCATAGTTCTGGTAATTTGTTCTTCTTCAGTCACATCAACCACAAGAATACGATCGGCTAAATGTGTTAGTTTATTTTCAACTAATAAAGGAACAACCCAAATAAAATAAGGGGCGCGAATTTGTTGAATTTGTTTTTGCGTCTCTTGTTGTATAAGTGGATGGAGTAACTGGTTTACCCACGCTTTTTCTTGTTGATTTTGAAAAATAATATGACGTAATTGCGCTCTATTTAACTTGCCATCAGGCAATAAAATTGTGTCACCGAAGTGTTGCTGTAAGGCTTTTAATCCCGGCGAATCTGGCTCTACCACTAATCGTGCAATGACATCCGCATCCACAAGAGGGACGCCGAGTGAGGCAAAACCATTAGCGATGGTCGTTTTACCACTACCAATACCACCTGTAAGAGCAACTGTATAAGTCATTGCGTTCGTCTATTTTTAATTAATCAAAATTTACTGTTGATTGCGATATTCTAAAGCTTAAACTGATTTTTATCACAAGATAATAACCGCAATATTTGGGTTTTATTCAGTTATTATGATAAGCGATTTTCTGCTACCCTGACAGCCTAGCTTACAGTAAGTGGATAAATCTTCGCTTAATCGGCTATTAATATATCAAAATGTAATGATGATGCATTGTATCACTGATGTTTTGATTATTAGATGCATTGTTAATGACTTTAGGATATTGCTAGCATCAATGTATGGTATCACCTAGTTGTAACACCGGAAGATACATCGCAATAATAAGCGTGCCAGTAATCAATGCGATCAGTGTCATTAAAATAGGCTCAAGCCATGTTTTTACACTATCAAGACGTTCTTCTAATTGATGATAAAACCAGTGGGTAAGTTGCTGGCAAAAAAATTGTAGTTGTTCAGAATTTTCTGCTGAAGAGATAAATTGATAACAGATTGGCGGGAATAGAGGATTATGTCGCATAAATGAGCTAAGTGATTTGCCTTGAGTAATATGCGCTACCATATCAGTGAGTGCTCGTTGATACAGTGAATGCGTTAATTGCTCTGTAATAATTTTTAATCCCTGTAATAGTGGTAATCCAGCTTGTTGTGTAATCGTCATTATCTGAAAAATAATATGTAGCTGGTGATATCTTAATAAGATGCCCAAGTAAGGAAGATTAAGCCAACATCGTTGTTCAATGTCGCGAAATTTAGCACTATGGTGTTTAATAGTGTAATAGCTATAAGAAATTATTAATATAAACAGCAGGATAATTAAACTATATTGAGAAAACCATTGAGAACATCTAATTAAGGTTAATGTTAGTGTCGGTAGCTCAGTATTAAATGCACTGTATAAAGATTGATATTCAGGTAAAACATAGATCAACATAGATATTGTAATAACGATTAATGTTAATAATAAGAATAGAGGATACTGAAAAGCTTTTATTATTTTTTTTATTAAATCCCGCTGGTTTTTTAATTGTGTTGTTTGTAATAAGAGAACTTCATCAAGCTTACCACTCTCTTCACCAATATAAATAAAATGGGTTAAATTAGCAGGAAAATAGAGTGGATAACGACTTAACTGTTTAGACAGCGCGCCTCCTTGATTTAGGTGAAAAATAATATCATTTAAAACACATTGCCAATGTAAATAACGACATTCTTCTTTAAGCAGTGTTAATGCGGGCAAAAGTGCTAAGCCTGAATGAAGTAATAACGCTAACTGTTCAAGAAGTTGAATGCGGTATTGTTTATCACTATTTTGAAAGATTATTACCCTATATAGGCGAATTTTTACTGGTAATTTTTGTTGTTGAATAAGTTGATCAATAACTTCATGTTTAGATTGAGCGACAACGTTGCCACTTAGCCATTTTCCTTGATAAGTTAATGCATTATAGCGATAGATAAAATGTAATTTCATTCAATATCTCCGACTACTTGATAAACTTCATCTAAAGACGTGATCCCCTTCTTTATCAGTTCAATACCTGAGTTAAATAGTGCGTAAGGTGAGGGGAGTGATTGCTTGGCAAGTTCAAAACAATCATAAATAGCTGTTCTGCCTTTGTAGCCGGAATAACAAAATTGACAACCTGTTGCTTGCCAATTGGGTAATATAATTTGTTGATTATTAATAATGAAATTTTTCTGCTCAGGTGATGGGTATTTACAGTCGCTACATAAGCAACGAACTAAACGTTGAGAAATAATTAATTTTACACAAGAGTCGATTAAATCTTTTGCGATGCCTAAATTAGCCAAACGGGCGAGTGTTGCTTGGGTAGAGTTAGTATGCAGTGTTGATAAAACTAGGTGGCCTGTTTGTGCTGCTTTTATTGCTATTTCTGCTGTTTGTTGATCACGTATTTCACCTATCATAATAACATCGGGATCTTGGCGTAATAGTGCCCGTAATATTGTTGCAAAAGTAATACCAGCTTTTTCTGTTATTTGTGTTTGATTAATGCCATGGAGAGGTAACTCAATAGGATCTTCAATACTATTAATATTACGATTATCTTTATTTAAATATTGTAAACAACTATAGAGTGTTAAAGTTTTACCACTCCCTGTGGGGCCGGTGACTAAAATCATTCCCTGAGGTTGAGTAAGATATTTTTTTAATAGTGTTAGGTGAATTGTTTGAAAACCTAACTGTGCTAATTGTGGCTGTTGCAGATTATTCATGAGCCGTAAAACTATTTTTTCTCCATATAAAGTAGGAAGTGTCGCAACACGTATTGAATAATTGTTTTTCTGGTAAGACCAATTAAATTGACCATCTTGTGGTAGGCGTTTTTCGGCAATATTAATATTCGCGAGGATTTTTAAACGTGTCAGGATCTCGTTAGCTAATTGATTGTCAGGGGGAGAAAATAACACTAGATGATTATCAATTCTCGCGCGAATTCTCAGGCTATTTTGTTGTGGCTCTAAATGAAGATCAGAAACACGTTGAGCAAGGCTGTGACATAATAATTGCTCAATAAACTCTGTTGCTGTATGGATAGTATTATTCATGAAAGCTCTTTTTTACGATAAATGATTTATGGATGGTAAGGGCTAGAAACAGAGCCTATTGGCTTTTCCACCTTGGTTGAGGTTGTCGTTAGATTGGTTTAATGAGATTTAAAAACCTTATGGCATAGCGTTTGTAACGCGGTGTTAGTTGATGTGCAGTTAATTTGCCAATGGGGAAGTGTCTCTTTACTGTTTGTTGCAGGAGTCATTACGATGGTTAGCCCTTCTAGTTGAGCCTTACCTTTTGCACTAATAACGCCATTGGCAACATGAATATCAGTAAGGTATCGACTACGAAATTGTTGAGGCATAAAACTGGCATCAGCATGGCATTGGTTATATTGATGTTCATAGTGACAAAGTTCCACTGCAGAACGATAAGGCGACAGGGTTTGTAATACATCAGTTAAGGCGGCCTTTTGGATATAACCATGATAAGCAGGGATCGCCACTGAGCTTAAAATTGAGATAATGGCAATCACAATCATCAATTCCATTAGCGTGAATCCATTCTCTGTTGAGTGATAATTTAATGTATTCATTTTTCTCTCCTTGATAAATAACCTGTTGAAGTATGAGAAAAAAGCGTTTTATTGGCGAATAGAGAAGCTAAGAATTGAGTAAAATATCGAAAAGAAAAAGGCATGATACAAAATTAACCACTATTATTGAGAGCAAGTTCGCATTAATTGGCGGATATTATTAATAAAAATAGCTAATATGATTTTAAATGTAGAAAAAAGAGGGGTGTTGTGGAGATTAAACAAGGCTGGCTAACGGGAGTAAAGCTCGTTCCATCGCCAAATTATGACAATAGACCTGAAGGTGAAATCCCTTCATTGTTGATTATCCACAATATCAGTCTTCCTCCTGGGCAATTCGGTGGACCTTATATTGATCAACTGTTTACCAATACGCTTGCTGTTGATGATCATTCTTTTTTTAATGAGATTGCACATCTGCGTGTTTCTGCGCACTGTTTAATTCGCCGTGATGGTGAAATTGTGCAATATGTGCCTTTTACGGCACGAGCGTGGCATGCCGGGGTTTCCTTCTATAAAGGGCGAGAGAAATGCAATGATTTCTCGATTGGTATTGAGCTAGAAGGAACCGATGAGTGTGACTTTACGCCGCAGCAATATCAGCAATTATCGACACTCACTCAGCAACTTATTGAACACTATCCGGGCATTAAAGAAAATATTACCGGACATAGTGATGTCGCACCTGGTCGGAAAACAGATCCAGGACCTCATTTTAATTGGTCATATTACCGAGCACTATTAGCAAAATAACACAACAAAATGCATTAATAATTGATATTTTTGCATTGATAATCAATATATGAATGCTGTCACGCTTCAGTGTGACTGTTTATGTGTTTAATCAATGTTAAAAAATAGTGTTTTTAATCTTTTCTAATAATGCGATCTAGTTATCAAATTTGATGAATTTATCAAATAATTTGTTAAAATTTGCAGGTTTTTATGATTTCGCTCAACAACTGTATGGACAGTTAGTAAATACTTTGTTACTTTATTATCCATTACATTAAATTGGTATTACCAATTGACATTTCAATAACCAAGGTAATAGTTATCCAATAATGGCTTCTAGCAATATGGCTTACACAAAGATCCGCCAACCAAAGCTTTCTGATGTGATAGAACAACAACTTGAGCATCTTATTTTAGAAGGCACCCTACGTCCGGGGGAAAAACTCCTGCCTGAACGTGAGCTGGCAAAGCAATTTGATGTATCGCGTCCTTCATTGCGTGAAGCAATCCAAAAATTGGAAGCAAAAGGTTTTTTATTACGCCGCCAAGGTGGTGGAACCTTTGTGCAAGATAACCTTTGGCAAAGCTTTAGCGATCCTCTCGCTCAACTCCTCAGTGGGCATCCAGAATCTCAATTTGATTTGTTAGAAACACGCCATGCCCTTGAAGGTATTGCGGCTTATTATGCTGCATTACGCGGTACTGATGATGATCTTGAGCGTATTAAAGCCAGTCATGCTCGCATTATTGATGCTCATGATAAAGGGGATATCGCGGCGGAGTCGGATGCGGTATTGCAATACCAATTAATCGTTACGGAAGCTGCTCATAATGTCGTTTTGCTACACTTATTAAGGTGTATGGTGCCAATGCTTGAGCAGAATATCCGACAAAATTTTGAGTTTCTTTATACACGTAAAGAGATGTTAACTGCTGTAAGTGAGCATCGCACACAGATTTATCAGGCGATTATTAATAGAGAGCCAGAAGCCGCCCGTGAAGCTTCACACCGCCATCTGGCCTTTATTGAAGATGTTTTGTTGGATATGAGTCGTGAACATACTCGTCGTGAGCGTTCTTTACGCCGGCTCCAACAACATCCTGATTTATTTTAGTAGCACAGATCCTGACCGCTGAGTCTGTACTACCTATCTCCCTGCAATATTCAGGGGTAGCGGTAATAACAGCAGGGCCTATCTTCCCGTCATATCCCCGTGGTATCACGGGAAGATAGGCTCCTATAACCATTAGAAACAGATAACAGATAAGGAATACACCATGTCAGATATGCTGAAAAATGACGTGGATCCGATCGAAACTCGCGATTGGTTACAAGCGATCGACTCGGTCATCCGTGAAGAAGGTGTTGAGCGTGCACAGTTCCTGATTGATCAGGTATTAAAACAAGCCCGTAATGGCGGTCTTGATATTGCTTTAGGTGGCTCTGTACACAGTGATTATATCAATACTATTCCTGTTGAAGATGAACCCGCTTACCCTGGCAATCTGGAATTGGAACGTCGTATCCGTTCTGCTATTCGCTGGAACGCAGTAATGATGGTTCTGCGCGCGTCCAAAAAAGATTTGGAACTCGGCGGACACATGGCGTCATACCAGTCTTCTGCAACTTTATATGAAGTTTGCTTTAACCACTTCTTCCGTGCTCATAATGACAATGATGGCGGTGACTTAGTTTACTTCCAAGGTCATATCTCTCCGGGGATCTACGCACGAGCATTCTTAGAAGGGCGTCTGACTGAAGAGCAATTAAATAACTTCCGTCAAGAAATTGGTGGTAAAGGTTTATCCTCTTATCCACACCCTAAATTAATGCCTGAATTCTGGCAGTTCCCAACCGTTTCAATGGGCTTGGGGCCACTATCTGCGATTTATCAAGCAAAATTCTTGAAATACTTAGATCACCGTGGCTTAAAAGATACCACTAAGCAACGTGTTTATGCGTTCTTAGGTGATGGTGAAATGGACGAGCCAGAATCTAAAGGTGCTATCACTATCGCTGTACGCGAAAAATTAGATAACCTGTGCTTCGTGGTTAACTGTAACTTACAGCGTCTTGATGGCCCAGTTACAGGTAACGGCAAAATTGTTAACGAATTAGAAGGTATCTTCGCCGGTGCTGGCTGGAACGTGATCAAAGTGATGTGGGGCGACCGTTGGGATGCACTACTACGTAAAGACACTTCCGGTAAACTGATCCAGTTAATGAATGAAACACTGGATGGTGACTACCAGACTTTCAAATCTCGCGACGGTGCTTATGTTCGTGAGCATTTCTTCAATCGTTACCCAGAAACTGCCGCATTAGTTAAAGATATGACTGATGACGAAATTTGGGCGTTAAACCGTGGTGGTCACGATCCGAAGAAAGTTTTTGCGGCATTCCAAAAAGCCAAAGAAACCAAAGATAAACCAACCGTTATTTTAGCTCAGACCATCAAAGGTTATGGTATGGGTGAAACGGCAGAAGGTAAAAACATCGCTCACCAAGTGAAAAAAATGAACATGGACGGTGTGAAACATTTCCGTGATCGTTTCAATATCCCTGTTAGCGATGAGAAAGTAGCAGAACTGCCTTATATCACTTTTGATAAAGATTCAGAAGAGTACAAATATCTGCATGCTCGCCGTCAGGAACTAGAAGGTTACTTACCTGCTCGTCGTACTCGTTTTGATGAAAAATTAGAAATTCCTACACTGGAAGATTTCAGCCAGTTATTAGAAGAGCAATCTAAAGAGATTTCTACTACTATCGCATTCGTTCGTGCGTTGAACGTAATGTTGAAAAACAAATCTATTAAAGATCGTTTAGTCCCTATTATTGCTGATGAAGCACGTACTTTCGGTATGGAAGGTCTGTTCCGTCAAATCGGTATCTACAGTCCGAATGGCCAGCAATATACGCCTCAAGATCGTGAGCAAGTTGCTTACTATAAAGAAGACGTTAAAGGTCAGATCCTGCAAGAAGGTATTAACGAACTGGGTGCGGGTGCATCTTGGTTAGCGGCTGCAACATCTTACAGCACTAACAACTTGCCAATGATCCCATTCTATATCTACTACTCAATGTTTGGTTTCCAACGTATTGGTGACCTATGTTGGGCTGCGGGTGACCAACAAGCACGCGGTTTCTTAATTGGTGGTACTTCAGGTCGTACAACGCTAAACGGTGAAGGTTTACAACACGAAGATGGTCATAGCCATATTCAATCACTGACTATTCCTAACTGTATCTCTTACGATCCGGCCTTCGCGTATGAAGTTGCTGTCATTATGCAAGATGGTTTAGAACGTATGTATGGTGATAAACAAGAAAACGTTTATTACTACATCACAACGTTAAACGAAAACTATCATATGCCAGCAATGCCAGCTGGAGCAGAAGAGGGTATCCGTAAAGGTATCTATAAACTGGAATCTCTGGAAGGCGCGAAAGGTAAAGTTCAGTTACTGGGTTCTGGCTCTATTTTACGTCACGTACGTGAAGCGGCACAAATTCTGTCAACTGAATATGGTATTGGTTCCGATGTGTACAGTGTAACATCATTCACTGAATTGGCTCGTGATGGTCAAGATTGTGAACGTTGGAACATGCTACATCCATCAGAAGAGCCTCGTGTACCATACATTGCTCAAATCATGAATGATGCACCAGCTGTTGCTTCAACAGACTATATGAAACTGTTTGCAGAACAAGTTCGCACTTATGTGCCAGCTGACGACTATCGTGTCTTAGGTACAGATGGTTTCGGTCGTTCAGATAGCCGTGAAAATCTGCGTCACCACTTTGAAGTTGATACTTCTTATGTGATTGTTGCTGCATTAGGCGAATTAGCTAAACGTGGTGAGATTGATGTGAAGGTTGTTGAAGAAGCAATCAAAAAATACAACATCAACCCTGAAAAAGTAAACCCACGTCTGGCGTAAGAGGTAAAGTGAATGTCTATTGAAATTAAAGTCCCTGATATCGGTGCAGATGAAGTTGAAGTCACCGAAGTGATGGTGAAAGTCGGTGATCGTATTGAGGAAGAACAATCCTTGATCACCGTAGAAGGCGATAAAGCGTCTATGGAAGTGCCATCACCACAAGCGGGTATTGTTAAAGAGATCAAAATTGCCGTGGGCGACAAAGTCGAAACTGGCTCTCTTATCATGATCTTTGATACTGAAGAGGGTGCTCAGGCACCCGCTCAAGAAGCCGCTCCTGCGCCTTCTGCTGCCGCACCTGCTGCGAGCGAACTGAAAGAAGTTCATGTACCAGATATCGGTGGTGATGAAGTTGAAGTCACCGAGGTGATGGTCAATGTAGGTGATACCATTTCAGAAGAGCAATCTCTGATCACGGTTGAAGGTGACAAGGCTTCAATGGAAGTCCCAGCACCTTTTGCTGGCGTAGTAAAAGAGATCAAAATTGCTGTCGGTGATAAAGTGAGCACAGGCTCTCTTATCATGGTATTTGAAGTAGCAGGTAGCGCGCCAGCACCTTCTGCATCAGCTCCGGCTCCTGCAGCATCAGCACCAGCAGCCTCTGCTATTAAAGATGTTAATGTGCCAGATATCGGTGGTGATGAAGTTGAAGTCACCGAAGTGATGGTGAAAGTGGGTGATACCATTGCTGAAGAGCAATCTCTGATCACGGTTGAAGGTGATAAAGCTTCTATGGAAGTTCCAGCACCTTTTGCCGGTGTAGTAAAAGAGATCAAAATTGCTGTCGGTGATAAAGTGAAAACAGGCTCACTGATCATGACCTTTGAAGTTGCCGGTGCCGCACCAGCAGCACAAGCGCCAGCAGCGCCTGCAGCCTCTACATCAGCAGCACCAGCACCTTCTGCTCCAGCAAAAGCGCCTGCTTCTGCACCAGCAGCAAAAGAAGAATTTGTTGAAAACGAAGCTTATGTCCATGCAACACCTGTTATCCGCCGTTTAGCACGTGAATTCGGTGTGAACTTAGCGAAAGTTAAAGGAACGGGTCGTAAAGGACGTATCTTACGTGAAGACGTTCAGTCTTATGTGAAAGAGTTAATTAAACGTGCTGAATCTGCACCTGCTAATGCCGGTGGTGGATTACCAGGTATGTTGCCTTGGCCGAAAGTTGACTTCAGTAAATTTGGTGAAATTGAAGAAGTTGAATTAGGCCGTATCCAGAAAATCTCTGGCGCTAACTTAAGCCGTAACTGGGTGGTGATCCCTCATGTTAATCTGTTTGATGAAGCAGATATCACTGAGGTTGAAGAATTCCGTAAACAGCAAAATAAAGAAGCTGAGAAGAAAAAACTGGATGTTAAGATCACGCCATTAGTCTTCGTGATGAAAGCTGCGGCTAAAGCACTGGCTGATATGCCTCGCTTTAACAGCTCAATTTCAGAAGATGGACAGAAACTGATCCTGAAAAAATACATTAACATCGGTATCGCAGTAGATACACCTAATGGTTTAGTTGTACCTGTGTTTAAAGATGTAAACAAAAAAGGCATCTTAGAACTCTCTTATGAATTAGCAGAAGTTTCTAAGAAAGCACGTGCAGGTAAACTGACTGCATCTGATATGCAAGGTGGATGCTTCACTATTTCTAGCCTTGGTGGTATCGGTACTACCGGTTTTGCACCAATCGTTAATGCGCCAGAAGTTGCGATTATGGGACTGTCTCGTTCTTCGATGAAACCAGTCTGGAACGGTAAAGAGTTCGTACCACGCTTAATGTTACCAATGTCATTATCTTTCGATCACCGTGTGATTGATGGTGCTGACGGTGCTCGATTCATCACTCTGATTAATCAGTACATGAGCGATTTACGTCGTTTGGTAATGTAATCATCTAAACCGGTGCTAAGCACCGGTTTCTCTGATTGCCGTGACAGATTTTGCAGTCATACATTCTAGGTTGTGAGATCTGTCATGTTAGAGCGCTTTTCAGTTTATTAACATTTCTGTAAACTGCATGCGGTATGTAAGTCTCGGTGTTAAATATGGATTATCGTCTGACTCGCCGGACAAATAAATAATGAGGTCACGATGAGTACTGAAATTAAAGCACAGGTAGTGGTTCTCGGTGCAGGCCCTGCGGGTTATTCCGCGGCGTTTCGTTGCGCTGACTTAGGTTTAGATACAGTTTTAGTTGAACGTCACTCTACATTAGGTGGTGTTTGTCTGAACGTGGGGTGTATCCCTTCTAAAGCGTTACTCCACGTTGCTAAAGTAATCGAAGAAGCGAAAGCATTATCTGAACACGGTGTCGTTTTTGATGCACCGAAAACAGATATCGACAAAATTCGCATCTGGAAAGACAAAGTTATTTCTCAGTTAACCGGTGGCTTAGCTGGCATGGCTAAAGGCCGTAAAGTAAATGTTGTTAACGGCGAAGCTCGATTCACAGGCTCACATACATTGTCTGTTGAAGGTAGTGAAGGTACAACAACAATCACTTTCGAAAATGCTATCGTTGCCGCAGGCTCTCGTCCAATCGAATTACCTTTTATTCCACATGAAGATCCACGTGTGTGGGATTCAACAGATGCACTACAACTGAAAACAGTACCAGAGCGTTTACTGGTCATGGGTGGTGGGATCATCGGTTTGGAAATGGGTACTGTTTATCATGCGTTGGGTTCACAAATTGACGTGGTTGAAATGTTCGATCAAGTTATCCCAGCGGCAGATAAAGACGTAGTTAAAGTCTTTACTAAACGTATCAGCAAAAAATTCAATCTGATGCTAGAAACCAAAGTGACCGCCGTTGAAGCAAAAGAAGATGGTATCTATGTCACAATGGAAGGCAAAAAAGCACCAGCTGAGCCTCAACGTTATGATGCTGTATTAGTTGCTATCGGTCGTGTACCAAATGGTAAATTATTAGACGCAGGTAAAGCCGGTATTGAAGTTGATGATCGTGGCTTTATCCATGTTGATAAACAAATGCGTACTAATGTACCTCACATCTTTGCTATTGGTGATATTGTTGGTCAACCAATGCTGGCACACAAAGGTGTTCATGAAGGTCACGTTGCTGCTGAAGTTATCTCTGGTAAGAAACATTACTTTGATCCTAAAGTTATTCCATCAATCGCTTATACTGAGCCAGAAGTTGCATGGGTTGGTATGACTGAAAAAGAAGCGAAAGAGAAAGGTGTTAGCTATGAAGTAGCAACTTTCCCTTGGGCAGCATCTGGTCGTGCAATTGCATCAGACTGTGCAGATGGTATGACTAAACTAATTTTTGACAAAGAAACCAACCGTGTTATCGGTGGGGCAATTGTCGGCTCTAACGGTGGTGAACTGTTAGGTGAAATTGGTTTAGCTATTGAAATGGGTTGTGATGCTGAAGATATCGCATTAACCATCCACGCTCACCCAACGCTATACGAATCAATCGGTATGGCTGCGGAAGTATTTGAAGGTAGCATCACTGACCTGCCAAATCCAAAAGCGAAAAAGAAAAAATAAGTTGATTTTATAATCAAGACAAAGTGTAAATGTTAAGAGCCAAGTTCATTATGAGCTTGGCTCTTTTTTCATTATGATGGATTAAACAACATAGGAATTTAATTTGATACGATATTATTTTTCCATTGAGAGTACTCTTAAGATAAAAACCTCTCGCGTCACAGTTCATATCCAACGGAGAGGATTTATTATAGTTATAGAGTATGGTTAAACTACACTAATATGCCTTTTCCTGAAATTGTATCTGTCCAAGCTACGGCTATCATTTGTTTAGCCTCATCACTTATATTATCGAAAAATCCGGATGCGCCTGCCTTCATAGGAAATGTACTCATGGCCTGAATTTGAATAGCGAGTGCATTGCTTGATAAAGCCGTATATTCGCGCTGATCAGAGTGATCTTTATCAGTCATTGCGATAACGATTTTTGCCTGATTACCATTGAAATAATCAGTAAAAGTAGTTGAGCCAATGTGCTCAAATGTGGCTTGTTCCCCTGTATTTTGTGGGAAGCGAATATGTGAGATCTTTAAATCATAGCCACTGCGTTCAAACCATAATTTATTCCAATCAATACCTCCAAGTACAATATTATCTTCTTGGCTAATATCGTCTATATAACAATCAATCACATTATTATTAATCAGGAAGCTATCGATACCGTTTCCACCTTTGAAGTGGTTCTGATATCCACCTAATATGATAATATCATTACCTGTATTACCATTAAGAAGGCTAAATTTCGAGAATGAAGCTGCAATTAGTTGATCATTTCCATCGCCTCCATCAACTACGGCGTGATAACCCATTAGTTGAATTTCGTCATCACCGCCCCCTCCATTCAACCTATTGTAGTTACCAAAAATTTTGGCAAAATCATTGCCTTCTTCTAAGGATATTTGGTTGTGGTTACCAATTGTGACAACAAAATCTTGTTCACTACCACTGAAAATGCGATTGTAGTTACCGGTAGTGACAGCATAGTCATTACCTGCATTAGTGTGAATTTCACCGCCTTCCCCAAAGATAAATGCTTTATCGAGTCCGTCACCTAAATAGACATTATTGATCCGACCGGCGATAATAGCAGTGTCATCTCCATCGCCTCCAAACATCATGTTTGAGCGCCCCATCAAGACGCCGAGATCATTTCCGTAACCCCCAGTAAAAATATTTGAGATCCCCGTTGCATAGAAAGTATCTGAACCACGCCCACCCCAAAAATTATTATTATCTCCTAGGTAAGCGCCGAGATCATTACCATCTCCCCCCCAGTTGAAATTATAGTTGCCAAGAGAGACATGTATGTCACCATCGCCTTTTAAATGACCACTATTACGCAAGAAATCGAGCGTTTTCTTCTCCATGTTCAGTACATCAGCTGCTAAATTTTCTTTGAGGTTTTCTGCGAGATCACGCATATCTGTTTGTTTATCTTTATTAAAGATTGTGGCAAATAGATTGGGGATATTTAGCGAATTGAAGCCGAAAGGGCGATCATTTTCCTCTGTGATCTTGCTATTTTCAGTTTGACTCGTTGTTATTGGTGTTTGGGCATTAATTGAAACTTCAGATTCATTTTGTTGATCTTCTGTCGCTTTTTCTTTTAAACCATGGCTTTCAGCAAATGAAATAATACCATCCTTGCCCAGATTAATAGATGATTGGAGGTTGTCTAATAATTTAGTCGGATCAGTAAATGCGGACAGTTTTTCACCTCCAAACTCAGTCACTACAGCGAGCATATCTTTCAAAATAGCGACAACATCAATGGGCTCACCATTACGAGAGATTATTTTTCCATCTGTGGTAGAGTCTACTCCAAAAATATCCCCCAGAGTCGTGTCTGAACTCACGCTGGCTAACCGACCTAGCAATTTATTTTTTAACTTAGTTGGTAAGTTTTGGGGGGTATAAGTAAAGGTGGTTTCCACCATACCAGTTGCTGTAAATTGCTGCGTCATTAAGCCAAATAATGAGCCAAGATTAGTGTCTATAATAGACTGGATATTATCACCAAACATCAAGTTCCAATTCCCGGCAGTAACTTGAATATCAGCACCTTGACCACCAATGGCGAAATTAAAAGCGATTTTACTATCTAGTTGACGAAGTTGCTCAGCTCGGCTGATTTTTCCCATCTCGTTGTTATTGCCACTACCACCTAACCACTGGTTATATTTTTTGTTTAGTGTGGCTTCTAGATCACTCTTTAATCCACGGCTACTACGCTTATTCTGTGAATTCAGATCAGTCAGTGTTTTATAGTCAACATTGCTCGTTTGGTCTATTCCTGACATATCTATGGCAAATTTTTTAGCGCCAGCGAGTGTCCACTGATCGTTTTGTGCCGACAACCAATCATTATCATTATTTTCACCTGAGCATGCGATTGACTCTAGAACTTTGGTGATTCTAGCAGCACCATCAAAAGGGTTGATCAGTGGAGGGGTTGGAATTGATTTTTCTAACATCACAATAAGATCATTACTACGCCCCAGATTAAAGCTGACGTTACGTGTACCAACAAATAATTGCATACCTTCGAAAGCTTGATAGCCAGCAATATCAACACTATGTTTACTATCACCATTACCAACGTGTACCATCACATTGTTATCACCGAAAACCAGTGATTTAAATCCGCCAGTACCTACTTTGATCCCAAGATTAGAGGTTCCCCAATTAACCGTTGTAAACTCGCCGTCACCCACACTGACTTGGATATTGCCAGAATAGCTTAGTGATGAATTATCACTTCCTGATGAGCTTTGTTTGGTTGATTTTTTACCTTTTTTGGGGGCGGTAAAGACTTCATTATTATCTGCAATTGCGCCACGTACTTTGTTGTCAGCTGAAGCACCTATTTTAGTCAAATCAATATCACCTTCAGCAACACCATTATGTATTTGCTCAAATTCAGTCGTGATTTTGCCTTCTTTATTCCAATCTAACACTACCTTGTTTTGGGTTTGTTTGGCTACCCACTCTCCGTTGTTATCTTTGGTGTATTTGTGACCATTGCTATCAACGGCGACCTCTGTTACTCGAGCAGAAACGCTACTACGAATGCCTTGTTGATCTAATGCATTGATAAACTGGTGGGCAAATCCTGCCTGCTTGTCATTACTTATTAATGAACAACCGACAATACTGATATGTTCAGGAGTTGTATTGATATTATTTTCTTTGCTGAATACGGTATTGAATTTAACCAATTGATTGGAAAGCTCATCAGCATTGTAGTTGCTAAGGCGTAAATGATTATTTTCGGTTGTTTCACGACCATGGCCAACAAGCTGCCAACGTATTTTACCTGAAAGTTGTGCTGGGTCGCCATAAGCTACGCGGTAATGACCATCGGCATCCAATTGTACCACGATACTATTTTTGGCATGTTTAGCGGCAAGTGCCGAAGCTGCTTGAGCGACTATCGGATCATCCTCTGTTTGGATAATAATCTGGCTATCAAAACGACTATCACCCCCATTATCATTGGGTTTTACATATACCATCCCCCAATCAGTCACCTTATTCTTTTTTATCGGGTTTTGTATTGAATCTAACGCATTTCTGTGATTGGTGTTATTTACATACTCTGGGGATAGTAAACTTGATATTATTTGTTTACCGTATTGATTCATCAACTTAAGGCTCTCTAAATGAGAAACATCGGTTCTTTCTCCTTTAACTAGATATCCTTTATCAAGTAATTTAGTGCGCATTTTTTCACCACCAATGCCCAGCTCGCCACAGTCAGTGAGCAATATAATGGGGATATCTTTTGAGAAACCCTGTAGATTTTTTTCTACGGAGAATTGGCCATTGATTTTTTTTGCGAGTTGTCCAGTCAATTTCTTAAGGCTATATTCATCATAAGATTCAATTGCTTTTGACATACTTGGCATTGGTCTATCTAAGAATAGCCCAGCTATATGCTGACCGTTAGCTGAAATATCGCTGGCTAATTTAGCCGCAATTGGTGCCCCCATGGAATAACCATGAATAATAATATTTTTAGGATCGATACCTTTATCATTAACGAGATAACGGAACATGGTTTGTGCATCAGCATACATTCCTTGCTCTGTTGGCGAGCCATCGCTTTCGCCAAACCCTCGCATGTTAATCGCTAACATATCGATGCCTTGTTGGTTATAATAATGATAAAAACTAGAGGATTGTTTTTCGGTAGGGGAATTTGAACCATGTAAAAATAGTACTACTTTCTTATCGGTAGCTTCTGGAATATTGTCGTTTCCTCTGTAATATGATCCTGTAAGACGGCCTGCATCCCCTTTTAATGTTATTTTTTCTTCATTTTTTATTCTCATCACCGTTGTCATGTCTCTACAACGTTCATAGCTGCCGAAAAAATGATCATTAAAAAAACGTGTTAATGGGCTAAGATTTTTTCTCTCGTTTGGTGATGTACCGTCATTATCAATAGCCACTTTATTGTGGTCTGATAATGCTTGTAAATTAGAATGTATAGGTTTGCCTTGTTGTACCGCAATTTGGGCTAAGCGTGCTTCCTGTATCTTTTGAGAAAATTTATACAACTCATTTGGTGTCCATATGCCAAATCGAGGTTTCCAATGATGACCAATCAGTTGATCTGCTCCGCCTGCTTTTAATATTCTAGCAACAATACTAGAACAGTTCTTGGTTAATAATTGGTAACGAGGATCAGACTGGCTATTAATGCGCTTCCACTCTTTTTGCATGGCGGCGGCATCAAGTCCCTCTAGATTAATGCGAAACACCACGCCATCATTTGTATCATCAGCGACACTTGTTTTGAAATTTTCTGTTTTTCGGTCTTCAATTTCTTTAATTTTCTTGATTTCCAATGCAAAGGTTTGGTTAATCATCGCTGTTGGAAAGGCGACTTTTAGCCAGTTTTTCACTGCGATTGAAAAGTTTGTTGATACTTCAAGTAGATTACTATTTGGGCTATTCCACTGTTTAATAAAGGGGTGTGAAATTTCAGGTGGGATATGTGTTTCTGATATCCAATGAGGAACCTTCAACAGTAAGCCTGCGATTTTAGGTGTAATATTTTCGAGACCTCGGGTAAGATTCGTTTTATCTCTAAATTCTTTTAACTGTCTGTCATTTTTCCCTTCATTTTTATTTAATTTGAAATTCGTCTTTTCCTCTTCTTGAATATCAATTTGTAACGTCATGAAATTTGTTGAGCGACTCACTGGTTGGCTTAAATCATACCAGCGTAATTTTAAATCAGGATTTTCTTCTGTTGTAATATTCAGTGGGTTTACGAGCGATTTGCTCCCGGCAGGCCACCAACTGACATAATTATCATCATGGTTATCCTGCACACTATCGCTATCTAATTGTAAGCGCCCAGAACCTATTTGTAGCGCAGCATGCCCCAAGCGACTATGTTTGCTGGGCTTCCAGATATATAGTGTAGAACTGATTGGTGAAACTTGTTGTTCAATTGCTTGGTGAATTTTTTTCAATCCTGACAGGTCAATACCATGGCCATTTTGGGCAAATTCATTTTCTGTAAATTGATTAAATACCTGATTGGTAATTTCACTGCCATACTCTTTTTCGACCAATCTTTTAATGCTTGTGATTGCATTTTTACCACTGATAAGTTTGTCTTGGTTTTGTAAATTATTTTTCCCTTTTGTAACAAAGTTGCCGTTTTCATCAAGATAAATATGTTTGTTGATTTTTAAGTTAGCATTTGAAAAAATCTCATATAAATAACTAAAAGTATTATTTGAATCAACTTGCTGGCTATTACTTAATAAGATAGAAGCATGTTTATAACGTATATCAACTTGGTCGCGTAATTGTTGCAATGCTTCGTTACGTTTTGAATCAGGGTGTTTAAGCAGATAACTATTAATTTGTATACGTAATGTGGATAGTTGCTGAAATATATCTATTGGTGTGTTGTTTGTATTTGTACTTTGTAATTCATAATCTCTAAGCGATTGAATGATCGCTTTATAATTTTCACCGCGTGCTTTTCCTGTCACCTCTGCAGCGGAGGTTAATTCATCAGCAGTCATTAGATTCGAATAGGCAACAGGTTGCCAATTTTCACCGACTTTTTCTGATAATATTCGTGAATGGTTTTTATCGAGTGACACGATTGTATTATCTAAGAAATAAAGTTGCTCAGGGATAGAGTCAAAATCACGATAATGAGTGAGTATAAAATTACTCATTATTTTTTGTTGTTCTTGATTATCTCCATTTTTTATATAAATAAATTTTTCATTCGTTTCATCTGATGCTTGTGTCAGTAGAAAACCCGTTTCCTGTTCACTAAAAACAATATTGAGCTTTTGTTCAGCAGAAATAAGAGGGGAGGTGTTTTCTAGCTCTTGACGGATATTTTCAGAACCTGACAACGCGTGTAAGTTAGGTGGAATCATTCTACTTTGTTGTCGTGCCATTTGCGCTTCTTGTAACTCTTGAGCAAATGCGAACATTTGATTTGGTGTCCAAATATTATATTTAGGTTGCCAGTTATAGCCAATCAGTTCATCTGCGCCACCCGCTTTTAAAACTTTCGCTACGATACTCGAACAATTTTGGGTTAATAAATGATAACGACCATTAGGTGAATTTTTAATTCGTTGCCATTCAGCTTGCATAGCAGCAACGTCTAACCCCTCTAAATTAATACGGAATACTCGTCCTTCATCAGGTAAGCTGGTTTTAAATCTGTCAATACTTTTTTGTTTTTGCTCAGCAAATTCGTTTTCTACTAAAGCAATTCGTTTTTTCGTTAACGTTGGATCCTTACCTTCTTGTATCCAAGTCTTCATCGCTTTTAATAATTGAATAGATATATCTTCTTGTTGTGTTTTTATATTATCCCATTGTTCAATAAAAGGCTGTGCAACAGAAAGTGGGATTTTTCTTTTTGATAGTAACGTGGGCTCTGTCAATAGTATCATGGCACCATTTATAGTTATGGTATTGCCACTAAATTTACCTTGTACAGCTTCTAGAAAATTTGTGGCGATGTTGTTGAGTTTTTTCTGAGTTATTACCCATTCATCAATAAAAGGTTGTCCAATTGTTCGAGGTATATTTGAATTTTCTATATAATTAGGGATCATCAATATATTTTTTGCGTCTGCAAGAGATAAATCATCTGCAGTGCTGACCGTTTCACCTTTCGCAATATTCATGAGTCGGTCATATCTGTTTAGTTGTTTATATTTGTAATTTAAACCAAAGCCATCATTTTCTTCTGCTGCAACATCCGATGCTAACGACTCTTTTAGTTGTGAGGGGACTCCCATCACATCAAAATATGACTTTGCCTTGTTAGGCCACCAACTGATGTAGTTTTCTTTATGATTATTTTGTGCGTCTTCTGTGTTTAACAGTAAGCGACCTTGACCTATTTGTAGTGTGGCGTGTTCCAAATTACTATGATTGCTTGGTTTCCAGATATATAAGGTTGCACTATGAGGAGATAGTTCCCGCTCAATAGCTCTGTGAATTTTTTTTAACCCTGAAACATCAATACCCTCGCCGTTTTCAGCGAATTCATTATTTGCAAATTGACTGAAGACTTTATTGGCAATCGGTGCGCCATATTCTTTTTCTACGGCATTTTTTACTCGCTCAATCACTTCTTTTCCGCTGGTTAGTCTATTTTTCCCTTGCAGATTGTTTTTTCCTTCAGTGACAAAGTGTCCGTTAATATCAATATAAATGTGTTTACTTCTTTTTAAATTGGCATTTGAAAGTGAATCGTATAAGCGACTAAAGCTGCTATCAGCGTTGATGGTGTGACTATCTTGTATTAAAGCCGATGCGTGTTTATAACGTGTATTGACTTGAGTTTGTAACTGTTTCAATCCATCATTGCGTTCAGAGTCGGGGTGTCCTAATAGGTAACTATCAATTTGGTTTCGCAACTGAGCTAGCACTCTCAATTTCTCTATTGGTAAGCAGTTTGTATTCGATTCTTTTTCATGGTATTCCGAGAGAGTTGTAATGATTGATTTATAACTTTCGCCTTGTATTTTGCCTTTAACACTTGCAACTTTATGTAGTTCATCAACTGACATGACTTTTGAATCAGTTAGCATTTGCCATTTATGTTCTACGTATTCTGCAAGTATCCTATCTTTGTTGTTATGACTTGATTTAATTTTGTCATTTTCTAAATGAAGTTCATTAGGCATTGCTTCAAAATTTGAATAATTAGCTAAAATAAAGTGTTCTATTATTTTTTGCTGAGTGGGATCATTGATGTTATCCAAATAAATATTTTTTTGGATACGACCACTATTTTTTTCCAAAATAAAAGTAAAGTAAGTATTTCTATTCTTAATTTTTACATTGAATTTTTGTTTTAGCGTTTCAAAAATGGGGCTTTCGCCTAATCCAGAAAGATTGACCGCGATAGCTCCTATTTTGTGATATTGAAGATTGCCTGAACGAAGAGAAGGTTGTTGATAGGTTGCTACGTCATCTCCATTAAGGTCTGATGTAAAAGAGGGAAGAACGTTTGCCGATTTTTGTCGGATCCCAGCATTGATGCTTAAACGATTAATGGCTTGCTGAGCATCATCAAGTAATTCCTGATTAAATGTTGTCAGTTTATTATTGAAACGACCATCATTTTTTTTAGTTGATATTGGTTTGATATAACTGGATGGATTATTATCAGCCCCCTCTACATAGGCCGCTTCTCCGGATAAACCGCTACCATGCGCCCTGTGACGATTAGGTTTATCACTTTCTTTCAGTTGAACAGATTTAGCTTCTTTTTGTGCTTTATCCGATATGCTAGTCGCTGTTTTTTGCTCCGTATCTCCTCGTGATCTCGCATCTTCCACCATGGTTGATGCTTTTTTCTCTGCCATTTGAGCACTATTTTTTTTATCTATCGCGTCTGAGTATCTTTTATCTGCATCGTTTTTTGCTTTGGAAGTATCGAGTTGCACTTCTTGACAATGTTCTTCACTTTGAATAACGCCATATTCCGATTTTTTTATCGATTTTTTCACCTTTGTAAGGTTTGCAACATACTGAGTTTTAATATTATTAACAGGCACTGAAACAATTTTTTTAGTATTAATTAAGCTCTTCTGTACATCATTTAAAATTCCTTCCGCGAATGGCTCACTCCATTGTTGATCTGAGGGGGGGGCATCTTGTGAATATTCGCTGAGTACTTCCAGTGTTTGACCAACTGTGGTCAAATTGTGTGTTACTGAATTAGCTTCTTCAAGAATGGCATCGCGTTCTCTATGGCCGTTTTTCTCCAGTGCAAGGTGATCGGTCGATTCAAGTTCAGTCTGTGTGGTAGAGATGTGGTCTAATAGGCGTTGTTTTTCATCAGTTAGTTTTTGACGATTGGCATCTGCCTTCTTTTTGTCAGCGAGGGCATTTTTTGTCGCATCAGAATCTGAGATATGCTTGTTTATATTTGCTACAGCTGATTTAGCGACAATATTTCTTAGTCTGTAATTATTTCCTTGCAAGCCATCAGAGCCTGGAATGGTAAAAATAAGACGATTATTTTCTGCATTTGCGGTTAATTTAATTTGTTGTTGTTGCCATGCTATTGACTTATCATCACTTGATGAAGTGAAGACAACCTCACCATTCCAGATAACACTTAATTTATTCTCTGTTGGCGTATTATCTTGTCGTTCATACTCAAAACTTAATTCAATCACCTCATTTTGCATTAAACCACTAATATCTTGATATATAGCGATATTTGGTTCATATTCTTCCTTGTATTCTGCTATAAGTCCACCATCCCAATAATCTTTATTATTAGTATTAGTTGGTGTATCAATAGAGGCTCTATGTCCATATTGGCTAATTGCTGTAATTTTATCCTGAGTATATGCAATATTCCAACTTTCTGTTACAGGGTTAAATCCATGTTTAAAGTCACCATTTATGATCAAATTCGGACTGTTATTGGTTAAGTTGGATTCATCTGTATTAACATCACTTAAACTAGGGGTTTCTACCTCTGTGATATGACCTTTTAAATTTATATCAATGTTACTCTTCACTTCGTCGATTTTGTTCATTTTGAAACCGTCGATTGAAGATTTTTCAATTAAATGAATAGCGCCTTTGCCTTTGCGGGAGCCGGAAGTGGTTACATCATCACCTTGTACTAAATAGTTAATAGCCTGACTCCCGACCACACCAAGTACACTCTGTTTTATATTGCCGAAGAATGTAGCGAGTTTATTACTTTGAGTATTACTAGAAGCAACCGATAAGCTGTAGATATCACCATTGCCAATTTTAACGATGACATTGTTTTTTGCGTAAGAGGCGTTAATACCTAAACCGTTACCAACATGGATATTTGCATTAGCGGTACCTTTCATGACCGAAACATTTAAGCCGTCACCCACTTTGGTACTTACGTTATATTTCCCCCAAGCAACGTTTACAGATACACCATTCCCCACTTTAGTATTGATATTTGCGTTGCCGTATGTAACGGTAACACCTAGGCCATCACCTACGGTTGTTGTAATATTTGCTTGGCCTTTTGCTATGGTGACTTGCGTGCCATTACCTACTTTTGTCGAAATATTGGCTTTACCCCAAACTATGCCATAGTTGTCACCTTTTCCGAGCATAGTGACAATATTTGCATGACCTTTTGCTAAGGTGACCTGACGACCATCACCAATTTGTGTTACAACATTCCCATTGCCCCATGCACCAGTATAATTATTTCCACTACCTACGTGTGTAATAATATTGATATTACCTTTAACAACAGAGGTTTCTTGTCCATTACCTACTTTGGTAATGATGTTGGCATTTCCTTTGGCGAAGTTATATCGTTCACCATCGCCGATATGAGTGAAAATATTGGCTTTACCCCATGCCGCATTAATGCCTAAACCATAGCCTACTTTTGTGATGATATTGGCGTTGCCTTTGGCAAAACCAATCGTGGTGCTATTACCAATATGGGTCATAATATTTCCCACCTTTGAAATCAGCAGACCCACGGTGAGCCCATCACCCACTTTTGTTAAAATATTCGCTTTTCCGCCGAGGATCGCAGCGGTTATTCCATCACCTACATGAGTAACGATATTTCCTTTCGCACCAGCAATGATTCCCGCAATGCCATCACCCACTTTTGTTATGATATTGGCTTGGCCTAATGCAAGTATGCCAGTTATCCCATCACCGATATGGGTCATAATATTGGCTTTGCCAAACATCGCTGATAATGTGGTTCCATTACCCACTTTGGTCATGATATTTGCTTTACCAGAAAACAGCCCAATACCAATGCCATCACCGACATGGGTATAAATATTAGCCACACCTAGCATTAATCCCAACGTTAATCCATTGCCAACTTTGGTAAGGACATTACCTTTACCCACCATTGCAGCAAAGGTTTCTTCATGCCCAATGTGAGTAAAAATATTAGCACTGCCAATCATTGCAGCTAATGTCATGCCATCGCCCACTTTTGTGGCTATATTGCCTATCGCTAACATTAGAGCAACCGACATTCCATCACCCACATGAGTGAACACATTCCCTTTGGCGATCATTAGTGCCAAAGTATTCCCATTGCCTATTTTGGTATAGACGTTGCCTAAACCTCCCATTAGCGCCCAAGCTTCACCATTACCTATATGGGTGAATATATTGCCACCACCGACCATGGCACCTATACTGGTTCCATTACCGACTTTAGTGAAAATATTCCCCACAGCGCCCATTATACCTAGGGTTTGCCCATCGCCAACATGTGTTAGTACATTACCAATACCTAGCATAATGCCTGAAAGATCACCATTACCTACTTTAGTTAAGATATTGGCACCTCCAAGCATAACGCCATGTATGTTACCGTTTCCGATATGTGTTAGGACATTGCCACCTCCCCCCATTATGGCTAAAATATCACCTTGACCTTTTTTTGTTAAAATATTTAATCCACCTAGGGTGATGGTGTAAGTGTTTGATTTTGCTTTGTTATTGCTGATATGTGTAATGATATTAGCACCACCTAACATGATGCTACTTAGGTCGCCTTCACCCATTTTAGTCAGGACATTTCCACCGCCGCCGAGTAAAGATGTAATAGTACCAGCACCGACTTGTGTCATGACATTAAGTCCGCCTAATGCTCGCCATAAAGCCTTATCACGCTGATGACTATCAATCTGGGTATGGGTATTTAATCCTCCTAACATTGTGATATGACTATCACCTTGTCCTTTGTGAATAGAAACATTCCCTAATGCCGTAAGATGTGCTTTATATTCACCGTCACCAATTCGGATTAATACATTCGTGGCACCAGTAGCATTAATGTTCATTCTTCCTTCTTTACTTTGATGTAGTAAGACATTTGCTAATCCTCCTCCATCAAATGTTAGGTCTCCTCTTTGACCTTTTTTTACAATGATGTTGGCTGCGCCTCCACCAGTAAAGTTGGTATTACCATAATTAGAGTTATGTTTTATTACATTTGCTATGCCGCCACCTGTAAAATTGATATCACCTTGTGTAACATCAGATTTAATGACATTACCAGCGCCACCACCTGTGAAATTGATATCACCAGAGCATTCAGCAGAATTATCGTCTTTAAAAAGTTCTTGTGCTACGCCCAACTTGATTGTTTCTAGAGACTTTCTTTGGATTTGTTCTGTATTAATGTGTTGAAATACTTTTAAATTAGATAATTGATAGTGGCTATCAGCATTTATTTTTGTGAAACGTGGTGATTCGATAATTTCTTGTTTTTCTAATGTATTCCAACAATTATTGACCACACTAAGATTATAGGTATCCTCAAAATTTTTTTTATCAAAACGTATGTTCCTAATGTCCCCACTATCAGGCGTTATACGCCAAAGTTCGGAATCGTATTGAAGTTTTCCCGTTTCAGGATCATTGTAAATTTTGACTTTATTAAAGGTATAATCTCGACGACCATAGTCTGATATGAATAAATTGGTATCCCTTGGGCCCGGTGTTTTAAACAAATAAGTATTTGGTTCTCGCAATGATTTAATCGCTTTTACTTCAACAGATTTACCGAATTCGAAATTTTGCTTATTATCACTTGTTAGAAAATTAATACTTTTATCTAAGTCTAGATTTAACATATAAGCACTTGTTAGAAAAATATTTTCAGCTTTCGTATATTCAACTAATAAATCATTATGAGGATGAACTTGAGTTGTACGAATGATCTCATTGTAAGCCCCAGCTCCATAAAATGTGATATTGCCTTGTGCTATATTGGAATAGATATGATTATAACCTCCCCCCCCCGAAAAATAGATATTGCCACTTGTTTCTTTATAGGTATCAGTATTTCGGCTGATACGTGTAAGCCTATTATTGGCTCCTGCTCCATACATAAAGATATCGCCTGATTTACCTTCGCGTATTAAGACGTTTTCTAAGCCACCTCCGGTAAATTTAATATCACCTGTTTCAACGCGAGAGATGATTCCGTTGCCTCCGCCTAATCCTTCAAAATTAATATTTCCTTTTGAATTTTGATAGCTATTAAACCAAGTACGAACCAATTTATTATAGCCTCCCCCCCCTTTAAACGTCATATTGCCAGTATTGGTTTCATGCCAAATTTGATTGTAACCGCCAGCACCTTGGTAGTTGATATTACTAATTGCGCCTTTACGGGTGATGATATTTGCAATAGCAGCTCCTGAATAATTGATATTTCCATATTCATATCCAGTATGATTAATCTTAATCGCGGCAGAAGCACCAACATATTTCAGATCGCCATGACCGGACTTTTCAATTTCTCCCCATGCATTTAATCCTCTGACATCTAAATCACCGTTCTCATCAATAATCTTAAGATAAGCACTTCCCCCTCTGACAAAATCGTGCCCGTCTCCGGTGTAAGCGGTAACTGCTAATGTTCCGACTGTGATTGTATCGTGTCCCTTTCCTGCATAAATGATCCCTCCAAAACCTATGGCATCAATATCGTCATTTCCATCTGTACCATAACGTTTTCCTGTAAAAGTAAACTCTAAATCTTTTAAAATTTTTGACATCATTTTCCCTCAAACTTATTTTTAATAAAAAGTACAGTAATTTTTAAATACAGTAGTTCTAGCATCTCTATATACCCTTCTAGCGTCTGACTTGACTGAATTGTCTTTTTTAAGACAAAAAAACTGAAGAGAGAAGATTATTGTAAATAATCGTTTCCTCTCTTTAATTAGTTGTATTTATTTCAGTTATTAATAAACAGGGTAAGAGTTAATTTATGATGAATAAGTTCTTATATAAAATTATTCTTCTATTATTTGTTTTTTTTATTAAATGAAGGGCAGTAAAATTTTCAGTCATATTAGTTTCATTTTGAAGAATAGGAAGTAGATCTGCTGCAATTAGCTTTTCAAACTCTTTGTTTATGCATGGATTTTCCAGCATGCTTTTAATTATTGAAGCCATATAAATAAAACCAGAAGCAGGAATGTGGATCACTTACTTTAGGGCTAATTCTTCATCTTTTTCTGGCATGATACCTTGTGCTATTTTATGAGGATCTTGACCGACAAAATAGAGTGAAAATATACTATTATTATAATTAATGCTTGATATTTCTTGGACAAATTTTTCGTTAATTGCCATAAAGACTTTCTCCATATAATTAATCATTTTAATGAATAAATCGATAATTTTCTTTTTTTAAATGTAAAGGTTGAACGTAATTGCTAAGTGCTATTTGTAAATGAACTTAATGAAATTATTGTTTAAATAATTAGCATGGTAAAGCTATTTCATATTAATATGTTAGATTTTAAAACTCTATCAAAAAATAATTATTATATGGGGTTTATAGTAGTTTATTGATTAAGTTTTTATTTGTTGGTGATGTTGGGTTTATTTTTATAAGCATTCTATTTAAAATAATTCTAAAGGATGTATGTGTAAGGTTTATTGTTCTAGTTATTTATTACTTAAATCAAATGACTTTAATTTACAAGATAAGTTACGTTTACCGAGTAGCACTGATATCTATTTATTAACTGAGTTTATTGGTAAAAACGAGGCTGGTGAAAAATGCCTATTAGATTGAGTGTCATAATATGAATAAGGTGAGATTTACGTTTGTTGTATGTTGCTTTTATGTGAACGAATTAACATAGTGTTGAAAATTTGCTATGCTGATAGCCCTTAGCTGGGCATAATTTCACAACCATAGATGTTTTATGCGAGCAAAAGATCCTCTGACCTGGCATCCAACTAGATAGGGTGCAGACAGCCGGGTTATACAAAATGACAAAGAAGCGAGGAGAAAGTCGTGCTAGAAGAATACCGTAAGCACGTAGCAGAGCGTGCAGCTGAAGGTGTCGTTCCAAAACCTCTCGATGCCACACAAACAGCCGCACTTGTTGAGCTATTAAAGTCCCCCCCAAAAGGCGAAGAAGAATTCCTTCTTGATTTAATTGTTAACCGTGTTCCACCCGGCGTTGATGAAGCCGCTTATGTTAAAGCCGGTTTTTTAACGGCTCTCGCAAAAGGTGAAACAACATCACCGCTTATCACGCCAGAAAAAGCCGTAGAATTATTAGGTACTATGCAAGGTGGCTATAATATCCATGCATTAATTGAAGCGCTAGATAACGACAAACTGGCTCCTATTGCGGCAAAAGCACTTTCTCATACCTTATTGATGTTTGATAGCTTTTATGACGTTGAAGAAAAAGCGAAAGCTGGCAACGTTTACGCTAAACAAATTATGCAATCTTGGGCTGATGGAGAATGGTTTACTGAACGTCCAGAACTTGCTGAAAAAATCACGGTAACCGTGTTTAAAGTGACGGGTGAAACCAATACAGATGATTTATCACCAGCTCCAGATGCTTGGTCTCGTCCTGATATCCCATTACACGCTCTAGCTATGCTAAAAAATGCCCGCGAAGGCATTGAACCCGACCAACCGGGGAGCGTTGGTCCGATTAAACAAATCGAAGCACTGAGTCAAAAAGGTTTCCCACTGGCTTATGTGGGGGATGTTGTCGGAACAGGCTCTTCACGTAAATCTGCAACCAACTCGGTACTTTGGTTTATGGGGGATGATATCCCTTATGTACCAAATAAACGCGGTGGTGGAGTTGTATTGGGTGGCAAAATTGCCCCTATCTTTTTCAACACGATGGAAGATGCCGGTGCATTACCTATTGAGGTTGATGTTTCTAAATTAAATATGGGTGATGTTATTGATATTTACCCATACAAAGGTGAAATCCGTAACCATGAAACCAATGAGTTATTGGAAACCTTTGCACTAAAAACAGAAGTACTGATTGATGAAGTGCGTGCGGGTGGCCGTATTCCTTTGATCATCGGTCGTGGATTGACCTCAAAAGCTCGTAGCGCCTTAGGTTTACCACCTAGCACTTTATTCCGTCATGCCAAAGCAGTGGAACAGAGCGATCGTGGTTTCTCACTTGCACAAAAAATGGTGGGACGCGCTTGTGGTCGTGATGGTATTCGCCCTGGTGAATATTGCGAACCCAAAATGACCTCCGTTGGCTCTCAAGATACTACAGGGCCAATGACACGTGATGAACTGAAAGATTTAGCATGCTTAGGTTTCTCCGCTGATTTGGTTATGCAATCATTCTGTCATACCGCCGCTTATCCAAAACCTGTTGATGTAACCACCCATCACACGTTACCTGATTTTATTATGAATCGTGGAGGGGTTTCACTGCGTCCGGGTGATGGCATTATTCACTCATGGTTAAACCGCATGTTATTGCCAGATACTGTTGGTACTGGTGGTGACTCACATACACGTTTCCCTATTGGTATTTCATTCCCAGCAGGTTCAGGCTTAGTCGCTTTTGCAGCGGCTACAGGGGTAATGCCATTAGACATGCCAGAATCGGTGTTAGTACGCTTTAAAGGTAAAATGCAACCGGGGGTAACGCTACGTGATCTGGTTCATGCCATCCCACTTTATGCCATTAAAGAAGGGTTATTGACCGTTGAGAAAAAAGGTAAAAAGAATATTTTCTCTGGTCGTATCTTAGAAATTGAAGGTTTACCTGAACTTAAAGTTGAGCAAGCCTTTGAGCTAGCTGATGCATCGGCTGAGCGTTCTGCTGCGGGTTGTACGATTAAATTAGATAAAGCACCGATTATCGAATATCTACAATCTAACATTGTCTTATTAAAATGGATGATAGCAGAAGGTTATGGTGATCGTCGTACACTTGAGCGTCGTATTACGGCAATGGAAAATTGGTTAGCTGATCCGCAATTACTTGAAGCAGATGCGGATGCTGAATATGCGGCTGTAATTGAGATCGACTTAAACGAAATCAAAGAGCCTATTCTTTGCGCGCCAAACGATCCTGATGATGCTCGTCTATTATCAGAAGTTGCAAACAGCAAAATTGATGAAGTCTTTATTGGCTCTTGCATGACCAATATTGGGCATTTCCGTGCAGCGGGTAAATTACTCGATCAACATAAAGGTCAATTACCGACACGCTTGTGGGTTGCACCACCAACAAAAATGGATGCAGCACAACTGACTGAAGAAGGTTATTACAGCGTCTTTGGTAAGAGTGGCGCTCGTATCGAAGTGCCGGGATGTTCATTATGTATGGGTAACCAAGCGCGAGTGGCGGATGGGGCAACGGTTGTTTCAACATCAACACGTAACTTCCCGAATCGTTTAGGTACGGGGGCGAATGTCTACCTTGCATCCGCAGAGCTTGCGGCAGTGGCTTCACTGTTAGGACGTCTACCAGAGCCACAAGAGTATCTTGATTTCATCAATAAAGTCGATGAAACGGCGGAAGATACTTACCGTTATCTCAATTTTGACCAACTAGAGCAATATACAGATAAAGCAACACAAGTGATTTTCCAAACCACGGTATAACTGAGTTTGATTTTTCACTAAAAATTGATTACAACTGCGTTCCAACATATAACGTTGTTCAGCAGTCTGAAACAGGAGGCAATGCCTCCTGTTTTTTTGTTATTTTTGCCATAATAACAATAGATATTTTATATAGAAAAAGGCGACAGCTAATTTAAGGGGCATACACCATGGACTATGAATTTCAGCGTGATCTTACTGGCGGTATATTGGCCCGTTTTTCAATGGATCATGAGGCGATTGGTTATTGGTTAAATGATGAGATCCAAGGTGATATCAGCTTAATCGATCAAATTTTGACTGAGATGGACGAAGTTAAAGGCAGTGAGAAACAGTGGCAATTGATTGGTAAAGAATACAGCTTATCTATTGATGATGAGGAAATTATGGTAAGGGCGAATACTCTCCATTTTGAAACCGATGATTTAGAAGAAGGGATGAGCTACTACGATAATGAAAGCATCGCATTTTGTGGATTAGATGATTTTGCTACTATGCTACAAAAATATCGGTTATTTATTCTGGAAAATAGAAGAAGTTAACAAATCCCATATATTTATTAAATAAATCTGCCACAATATACTATTGGTTGCTATTCTTTTTATTAGGATTATAAGTTTAAAAGGTGGTCTAATGAATGAATTACCTGCGAGTTTAGATGAAGCAACAGGTTGGTTTGTTGCTAATCAAGAACTCTTTATTCAATATGCTGTGAATATCGTTGCTGCATTCTTGATCCTATTTATTGGTCTTTTTGTCGCTAAAATGGTCAGTAAAGGGGTTGCACGAATTTTAACGTTACGCCATATCGACGCAACTGTTGTGACATTCTTGTCTGTCTTGGTGCGTTATACCGTTATTGCATTCACTTTGATTGCAGTATTAGGTCGATTAGGGGTTCAAACAGCTTCTGTTATCGCAGTACTTGGTGCGGCAGGTTTAGCGGTTGGTTTAGCATTACAAGGCTCACTCTCTAACTTTGCAGCGGGTGTTTTAATTGTTATCTTCCGTCCTATTCGTGCTGGTGAATACGTGATGATTGGTGCTGTCGAAGGTACGGTGCGAGATGTACAAATATTCTCGACCACATTACGTTCAGCGGATGACCGGATCATTGTTATTCCAAATAGCAAAATTATCAGTAGTGAGGTTATTAACCTTAGCCGTGAGCCAAATCGTCGTACACAAATTATTGTCGGCGTTGCTTATGATGCTGATATTGATAAAGTCAAACAAGTGCTCGGTGATGTTGTTGCGCAAGATAAACGTATTCAACATAACCAAGGCGTGACAATACGTTTACATGAAATGGCGCCTTCTTCATTAAACTTTGTGGTACGTGTTTGGACCACCAATGATGATGCATGGCCAGTTTATTGGGATCTTATGGAAAACTTTAAACGCGCGCTAGATGCAAATAATATTGGTATTCCATTCCCACAAATGGATGTCTATATGCATCAAGCACAAAATACCGTGATGAAAGCAGAATAAGCACTATTGTTATAAAAACATCTCAAGAGCCACCGATTAAGCGTGGCTCTTTTATTTTTACCGCTATTAGTTTTTCTTATTATCAATAAGAATGATTCATTTCCTCTAATAACAAAATCCTTTTATTATTTTTCTTAATTTAATGAATAATTATTAGGATATTTTGCATGTTAACAACATTTTTTCAGGGGTTTTTATTAAGCGCAGCAATGATATTGCCCATTGGTGCGCAAAATGCCTTTGTTTTGCAACAAGGTAGTAAAAAACAATACCATTTAATGAGTGCATTTTTATGCGCTTTAAGTGACGTGATATTAATTAGCGGGGGAGTCTTTGGTGGAAGTGCATTACTGAGCCAATCAGAACATCTTTTATTACTGATAACTTGGGGCGGTGTGGCTTTTTTATTGTGGTATGGCTGGAATGCGTTTAAAACCGCTTTTACAAAAGAGATTGAATTATCACGGCATAAAAATCAAGTGAAAAGTCGTTGGCGGGTGATTGTAACTTTAGTTGCCGTCACTTGGCTAAATCCCCATGTTTATCTTGATACCTTTGTAGTGCTTGGCAGTATCGGAGGGCAATTATCAGCAGAATTACGTCCTTGGTTTACTTTTGGCGCGGTATTCGCATCGATAAGTTGGTTTTTTGCTTTATCACTACTAGCGGCTTGGTTTTCACCTATTTTAAGCCAAGTGACCGCTCAACGTATCATCAACTTGTTTGTGGGGTGTGTGATGTGGTTTATTGCTCTGCAATTGGCCGCTCAGGGATGGAAAAACCTCTTTTAATCTGAAAGAACTTTACAACAGATATGCTAATGTTGTTATAACCGTAATTTAGTGACAATACCCATACATGATTTTTGTCAGGAGGTTTTTGTGAAAGTAAAAGAAATGGTATTAGCATCCATGTTAGCCCTTGGAGCACCCTCAATCGCTTTAGCCGGGGCGGTACCTGAAGGACCCCATATAACTACATCAGGTAATGCAACAATTAAAGCGACTCCTGATATGGCGACACTTAATATTCAGGTTAGTGAAAAAGCAAAAGATGCAGCTCAAGCTAAAAAACAAGTGGATGAGCGTGTTGCAAAATATTTTGCCTTTTTAAAAGAAAACGGTGTGACGAAAGAAGATATTGATGCTGCCAACATTCGTACACAGCCTAATTATGAGTATGATAAAAAAGCAGAACGTTCGGTGATTAATGGCTATACAGCAACACGAACCGTAGATGTAAAAATCAAAAAACTTGATCAGCTTAATACCTTACTGGATGGGGCATTAGCAGCAGGGCTAAATGAAATTAATAACGTTGAGTTTGGCGTTAATGATCCAGAACAGTACAAAGCCAAAGCACGAGAAGTTGCAATTAAAAATGCCATACAACAGGCAAGTTCAGTGGCAAAAGGGTTTGGTGCTGATTTAGGGGCTGTTTATAGTGTAAGTTATCGCGCACCAGAAGCAACACCTTATCCAATAGCACGAATGAAAATGGATGCTATGGCATTAAGTGCCCCGTCACCGGAAGCAGTAAAAGAGACCTATCAACAACAAAGCATTGAGTTTAAAGATTACGTTGACGTGGTATTTGAATTAAAAACAGCTAAATAATCTTTACCATCAAAGGATAAGATGTATTGGCTCAGCAGTGAGCTGATACATCTATATCAGCGTTGTAGTCTGCTAATAACAGGTTTATTGAAAAAAGAAATATTCTAATTCACTGTAATCACTTGTCAGTGTTATATTCTTATCTAAAAATGTCATGTTTTTCTGCAGAAAAACTTTACCATTTGCTAAGTAGATGTAGAATACTTAACGGGAGGCCAAAAATATGAAGATTAAACCTTTAGTTGAGAAGGAAATAAACCGGTTTGAATTTGGTAAAATTTTCACCTATAGAGATTTAACACCATATCTTTCAAATCCTGAAACAACAGTAAAAGCTGTCAGTCGCCTAGTGAAGAATGGCGATATTAAAAGGTTTGCTAAAGGGCAATTTTACCGCCCGAAAAAAGGGATATTTGGTGAAATGCAATTGAGTGATGCCGAGAAGTTAAAAACATTCATGTATCAGAATGGAAAGCGAAAAGGTTATATTACGGGAATGGGGCTTTATAATCGACTGGGGCTGACTACCCAGATCCCGAAAACAATTACCATTGCTAGTGACAAATCACCACAGCGTAAGGATTTTGGTACCGTCGAGGTAAAATTAGTGAAAGCTAAAGTGCCTGTTTCAGAATCTAACAGGGAGTATCTTGAGATCCTTGATGTTCTTTCCAATATTAAGAAAATACCAGATAGTAACCCATCTGAAGTCATGAAAGTCATAGCAAAAAAACTAAAAAATATCAAAAAAGATGGCCTTTATGAGCTTATTAATTTGGCTAGTTTTTATTCGCCTGTAACGAGGGCTTTGTTAGGATTATTGATAGAGAATATTAATATAAATCTCGCTTTGGAACTTAAAAAACAGCTAAACCCTACTACTCATTATCGGATAGGGTTGGATAGTTATTGGGATAATGCAGAAGAATGGAATATTGAATGAATCTTCACAACAATCCAGATGTATTTCTGGAATTGATTAACCGGACAGCAGAGTATTTTAAGATCCCTGAAGTTTATGTTGAGAAGGATTATTGGGTTACACACGTCCTTCTCCAATTAAGTCTGTCTGAATTCAGGAACGATTTTATTTTCAAAGGTGGCACGGCGCTATCCAAGGTCTTTGGTCTAATCAAAAGATTTTCAGAAGATGTTGATCTTGCTATGTTTAATAACCGAGGACTGAGCAGTAATCAGATTAAAAAGTGCATGAAAGTAGCAGAGGAAACAATTGCTACTGGATTGACATATATTCAAAAACCTGACGAGTCTAAAGGAAGCCAATTCCGAAAAGTCTATTATAAATTCCCGCGAATTGTTAGCGGAGAATTTGGTCACGCTTCTGATGTTATTTTGCTGGAAACAAATAGTTTTACTTCACCAGAACCTTTTTCATTTATGCCTACTGAATCATTGATTGCTGAATTCATCAAGAAAGCACAGATTGAGGGTGGAAATGAAATCATAACACACTATGGACTAGAAAAATTTGAAGTCAACGTTCTTGACATCAAACGAACAGTAGCAGAAAAAATATTAGGATTAGTTAGAGCGTCGAGTGAAGCAGATCCAAAACAGGCTCTAGCTGATAAAATCCGTCATATTTATGATCTTTGCATGATCAAGCGTAATAAGCATTATAGCCAATTTTTTGATTCTGATAGCCTTTGGAAGATGATGGACATTGTTATTCAGGCTGACAGAGATCAGTTCAGAGAAGCAGGACAATGGCTTGACCAACCTCTACATAAGAGTGTGCTTTTCTCCAAGTCTAGTGAAATATGGGAAAGTATCAGGGGGATTTTTCACGGCGAATTTTCTGAATTGGTTTATGACAGTGATCTTCCCTCTGATGATGAAGTTTTCAGCTTACTTTCCTCAGTGGCCAGTCTTTTGCAAAAATGGTCTGATTAATAAAGCTGTGGTGATATATTTTTTGTATGAGTTATACCGTTAAGATGCAGTTTAGAGCCAACTGCCAGTCACTGTCTGAGTGAATATAGATAACAGACTAAAGTAAGGAAAATCAATTCGCCATTTTCCTTACTTATCGTTAAATCCCTTTCTAAGAATAGCGATAATATTGATCAAGAAACAACATCATCAACGTTACTTTTTACTCTTCATCTTGCTTAAGCACTTTACGACCATAATCAAGTAACGCATCCGTTACCTTTCTCATCGTTCTGCTTTCTGGGGCAAAACGGTGCCAATACAACATGCGGCGTTGGCATAATCCTGGCGTTAAATCAATCAATTCACCACTTTTTAGCTCATCGGCAATTTGTAGATGAGGGATCATACAACATGTTGAGCCTTGTTTAGCTAACTGAACAAAGGCTTCAGAAGAATTAACAATATGGCAAGGCACACTACCGGGAGATAAGCCGAAGTTTTGCTGTAAGAAGGCCTGATGCATATCATCAAGATGGTCAAATGCGACGGCGGGGGCTTTTAACAGAGATGATTTAGTGACCCCATTAGCAAAATAACGTTGGGCAAAATCAGGGGATGCCACAAAAAGATAGTCTAATGCGCCTAATTGGTCGACTAGACAGCTAGGCAATGCTTGAGGCTGAATACTGATAGCGCCAACCACTTCACCACGTCTTAATCGCTCTTGGGTACGAGTTTCATCTTCTACTTGAATATTAAGCCGGATAGGAAGTTGTGTTAATACCGGGTGCAAAGCAGGCAATAACCAAGTAGCTAAACTATCCGCGTTGACAGCTAAAGAGAGTAAAAGAGGCGTCGAGCCACTATTTTCATCACCTAACCACTGCTCTTCTAACATTTCGACCTGATGCAGTAATGCGAGTAGCTTTTGCCCTTGCTCTGTGGGTTGGGGCGGAACCGTACGTACTAATAAAGGTTGTCCAAATAGATTCTCAAGTTGTTTTATTCTTTGTGAAACGGCAGATTGCGTAATACATAGTTTTTGTGCGGCTCGTTCAAAACCACGCTCTCGAATAACGGCATCAAGGGCTTGCAGGGCCCGATAATCAGGACGTTTCATTGACAGATTCTCTTTGATTTTATGTTCTACTGTGTACTATGCCATATTTTTAGTTTTTATGAGTTAAAATGTTGTGTCTCAAATTTTGATACACCTTGTGCGGATTTTATGGGCACTATGCTATTCTTATTCGATAAATGTGAAAAATAAGGTTTTGTAAATGACTCAAGATGAATTAAAAAAAGCAGTAGGTTGGGCCGCCCTTGAATATGTAAAACCGGGTACTATCGTGGGCGTTGGAACAGGCTCTACGGCTTCTCATTTTATTGATGCTCTTGCAACAATGAAAGGTCAAATTGAAGGGGCAGTTTCTAGCTCAGAGGCTTCAACGGCAAAACTAAAAAGCTATGGCATTCCCGTTTTTGACTGTAATGAAGTTGATTCGCTCGATATCTACGTAGACGGTGCTGATGAAATTAACCATCAAATGCAGATGATCAAAGGTGGTGGTGCGGCATTAACCCGTGAAAAAATCATTGCAGCGGTGGCAAAAACCTTTGTGTGTATTGTCGATGAATCAAAACAAGTGGATGTTTTGGGTAAATTCCCTCTGCCTGTTGAAGTTATCCCAATGGCTCGCTCTTATGTGGCTCGCGAGCTGGTTAAATTAGGTGGGTTACCTGAATATCGTGAAAACGTCGTGACGGATAATGGTAACGTGATCTTAGACGTTTATAATCTCACTATTTTGAACCCTATCGAGCTAGAAAATAAAATTAATAGTATTGCAGGGGTGGTCACTGTCGGGCTTTTCGCTAATCGCGGAGCAGACATTGTATTAATGGGGACTTCTGAAGGTGTGAAAACCATTAAATAACACGATTAAATTGTATCTCTAGTCAGAGATAACAACATCCTCTTAAAGAGAGTGGGAGAACTATATTGTTTTCCCACTCTCTTTTATCTTTCCCCTTAGATAATCAGAATGATGACTTTTTGCAAATTATTTTGAAAACCATAAATTCAGTGATATATATCACACGATAGAGATATCTCTCTTTAAAATGCTGCCATTTTTATTGTCAAAATCATTTTGCTCGGTAGAAAATCACTTTATCTATCGCTTATTCTGTCAACAGTGCAATCGGTTGTATTGCCTCAAAATCTATTTTTGTTATGTTGGTGAAACAGGATTTCGTTTTTATTCATGTAACACAAATAGGGCAGGGTAAATGGTCAAGGTATCTTTGGAAAAAGAAAAGATAAAGTTCCTACTATTGGAAGGTGTACACCAAAGTGCGGTAGAGAATTTAAGAGCAGCAGGTTATACCAACATCGAATATCATAAAGGTGCATTATCGGGAGAAGAATTAAAACAAGCTATCCGTGATGCACGCTTTGTGGGGATCCGTTCCCGCACTCACTTAACAGAAGAAATTTTTGCAGCCGCTGAAAAATTAGTTGCTGTAGGCTGCTTCTGCATTGGTACTAACCAAGTTGACTTAGATGCGGCTGCCCGTCGTGGGATCCCTGTTTTTAATGCACCTTTTTCAAACACTCGTTCCGTGGCTGAAATGGTGTTAGGGGAATTACTGTTATTACTGCGTCGTATTCCAGAAGCTAATGCTAAAGCCCATCGTGGTATTTGGGATAAACAAGCTAAAGGCTGTTTTGAAGCGCGAGGTAAAAAACTGGGGATTATTGGCTATGGTCATATAGGCACCCAGTTAGGGATTTTGGCGGAAAGTGTTGGTTTAGATGTCTATTTTTATGATATTGAAAACAAACTTCCTTTGGGAAATGCAACCCAAGTTCGCCACTTATCCGAACTGCTGAATATGTGTGACATTGTTAGCTTACACGTGCCAGAAACGCCATCAACAAAAAATATGATTGGTCACGAAGAGCTATTACGAATGAAGCCAGGCGCTATTCTTATTAATGCCTCTCGTGGAACTGTGGTTGATATTCCGGCATTAGCACAAGCGCTAGAGAGTAAACATTTATCAGGTGCAGCGGTGGACGTTTTCCCAACGGAGCCGGGGGCAAATAACGATCCGAACGATCCTTTTGTATCAGAATTAATTAAATTTGATAATGTGATCTTAACCCCACATATTGGTGGTTCAACCCAAGAAGCCCAAGAAAATATTGGTTATGAAGTTGCTGGTAAGTTAGCTAAATATTCTGATAATGGTTCTACATTATCTGCGGTTAATTTCCCTGAAGTATCATTGCCTAGTCATGGTGATGATGTAAACCGTTTACTGCATATTCATGAAAACCGTCCGGGTATTATGAATAGTATCAATAACGTATTTACAGAAGAAAATATTAACGTTGCTGCACAATATCTACGTACAGCTGGTAATGTGGGTTATGTAGTGATTGACGTTACTACACAAACGAAAGCACAAGCTGAGTTAGTATTGCAGAAACTAAAAGGACTACCGGGTACCATTCGTGCTCGTATGTTGTACTAATATCGCTATTTTTATATTAAGTATAAAGGCTCAATAATTAGAGCCTTTATTTTTATGGTTCATTAGTTATCACGGTTTATTGCTGTGTCTGTTGTTGCCACAATTGCTGATAAAGTGTTTTCTTATTTAATAAATCGCTATGTGTACCTTCTTCTAATATACGACCTTTATCAATAACATAAATATAATCTGAAATAGAAATAGCATTAAGTCGGTGAGCAATACAAATTACCGTTCTATTTTTACAAATAGCCGGAAGATTGGCTAAAATTTCCGCTTCTGAGGCATAATCTAACGCCGATGTTGCCTCATCTAAAATAAGAATTCGTGGATCAGGTAAAAGTGCTCTTGCTAGCGCAATACGCTGACGCTGTCCTCCTGACAAATTACTACCTCTTTCACCTACTTGTGTATTAAATCCCTCAGGGAGTTGAGTAATAAAATGAAAAGCGCCGGCTAATTTACTCGCTTCAATAATATCTTCTTCACTACAATCGGGTTTTGATAACCGAATATTTTCCATAATAGTGCCACTAAATAAAAAATTATCTTGTAAAACAACACTAATTGATTGGCGTAAAGTAAGGGGATTGGCAATGGCGAGATCCATACCATCAATATAAATCTGGCCTTGTTGAGGAGTATAAAAACGTTGAATTAAACGTGTGATAGTACTTTTTCCTGAACCAGAGGGGCCTGTAATACCAATAAATTTGCCCGCGGGGATCGAAAAAGAGAGTTGCTCAATCACATCTGGAGTATTGGCTGTATAACGAAAGCGTACATGAGAAAATACTATACTTCCTGCAATATTAGGTACAGTAGCAAGTCCTTGATGTTGATGCTCTGTGGGAGTATTAACGATCTCGCCAATACGACGTATAGAGATGCCTGTTTGTTGAACATCTTGCCAAAGTTGGGCTAAACGTAAAATAGGTTGTGTAATATGGGTGGCAAACATATTAAAAGCCACTAATTCTCCCACACTTAATTGCGCTTTCATAATCAGATTAACACCATGCCACAAGATAATTGCCATAGTAATTTTATGAATAGCCCCAATTAATTGCTGAGCAAATAACGCTTTTTTGGCCGCTGAAAAACGCTTAAGGATATAATTAGTGAGTTTATATTGCCACTTTTCAATAAATTGATGTTCTGTTGCTGTTATTTTTATGGTTTCTATACCATTAATAGCCTCTGTTAATAAGCTCGTATTATCAGCATTTGCTTGATACTCTTGTTCAACCTAATAACGGATCATGGGGCCAAGTATCAGCCAAAATAAAAAGTAAACGACTAATGCTGCTATGGTTATCCAAGTTAATAATACGGAATAAGCAAACATTACTGAAAGAAATACGATAATAAAAATAAAATCCAGTACCATCATCAACGCAGAGCCAGTAATAAACTGGCGAATATGAGCAAGCTCTTGAATACGAGCAATAATTTGGCCAGATTGACGTTGATTAAAAAACTGACTGGGTAGCCGAATGAGGTGTTGATAAATTTTCCCTGAGAATTCGGCACCTAGGGTACAAGAAACAAAAGCATAAAGTTTATCTCGTAATAAAAGATAGATAGGCTCTATAATAGCAAGCAGCACGAGGAGTACCCCTAAAACTTGCAAATTAGAGAGGCTTCTCCCTGTTAATACTTTATCAATAATTTTTTCAAAAATAATTGGATTAACTAAAGCAAATAATTGAATAAAACAAGATAAAATAAAAATTAAATATAATGATTTTTTTTGTTTTAATAGTGATGGAATGCACCACATTAAGCTAAACTTGCTCTGTTTAGGGGTAAATATCTTATTAATAATTAGCAGTGTGGTATAAGTAATTTTTTTATCAATATGATAATGACTCTCTGTGTTAGTGCTTGGGTCAATAATAATTAATTTATCACTTGTTCTATTTTTTAGAATATACCAATAACCATTAATTTCGATAAGTGTATCAATAATTATTTTATCTTTATACTCACTTTCACTATTAAAAAATGAAAATTCGCATTTTAAATTGAGTTGTTGAGCGGCTTCTATGATATTTAATTCAGAGAGATTGTCGTCATTACCTAAAAAATGAATAAGCTGCTCTTTTTTTAATGTTCCTTTATTTTTTTTTGAAAAATAAATAAGCCCATCAATAATTGAAGGATGAAGAGATGGCGTATTTTTAGTTATATAGTTCATAGATATCTCGCTATTATTTTTCTCTTAATGCTTCATGTTGATAAACTTCTATTGGACTGAGTAAATAATCAATCACTCGACGTTTTTCAATTTTTATATCGGCAACTAAAGACATACCTGTAGCCAGTTTATATTGTGCTTCATCTTCACCCATCACTTGCTTATCAAGTTCAATCAGGACGGGATAAACTAAGCCTAATTGTTCATGTTGTATGGAATCTTTTGCTATATTGACAATGGTGCCTTCAATGGTGCCATAACGGGTATAAGGAAAAGCATCAATTTTAATCACCGCTTTTTGACCTGGGTAGATAAAACCAATATCTTTATTGAGAATATTCACCTCAGCAACATTATGCTGAGTATTGGGTACTATCACCATCACCGCTTGTGAAGGTTGCAATACGGCTCCTAGGGTATGAACAGCGAGTTGTTGTACTGTACCTGTAACAGGAGAACGAACAACTTTTAATTGTTGACGTTTCTGAGCATGAAAAAGATTTTGTTGATAAATAAAAACTTCGCTTTCATATTGTTTAAATTTGTCATGCCACTCTAGGTGTTTTTGTTTTTCTAATCTATCGCGATTTTTTATATATTGTTGCTCTTGACTGGATAAAATAATCAGTTCTGATGATTTTCTTTTAATGATTTGATTAATTTCTAATAACTCCTTTTTATTTTCTAAAAACTCCATGGTACTAATGATTTTTTTATCATAGAGTTTTTTCTTTATATTAAAACGTTTTTCAATATTGTTTTTTAATTCATTTAATGAATTGATTTCTTGGTGAGTAAGAAGCTTGTTTTTATTGTTGGTTTCTATTTCAGAATTAATATGATTAATACTAGCATCAATTTCATCCTTTTCTTTTTGATAACTTAGTAGAACCGCTTCTTTTTTTTCTTTATTTAGTAAATTAAAATCATCAATTGTATCAGGTCGGGTGTTTTGACTTAATGCTTGATAACGAATTTTTAGTAATAATAGATTTTCTATCTTATTTTTTAGATTATTAATCTCTTCATCAACACCTAAAATATCAAGTGTTAATAACGCTTCTCCTTTGGTAACTTGTTGGCCATTTTTTACATGAATGGCGCTTAAGCGACTATGTTCATAAATTTGAATTTGTTGCGAATAACCTGAAACCACTAATTTTCCTATAGCTGAAGAAAGCACATCTAATTTACCTATATATGCCCAGAGTAAAAATATAATCACACTTAATGAAATTATTATTGCAATAATACGACTATAAGGTGTCGGCGGTTTCTCAAGTACGGCGATATGATTAGGGTAAAAATCATAGTTTTTAGGCTCTTTTTTAGTTTTAAAGTAGTGAGCAATCATTTGTTTTATTTTTGATTTCATCATTGTTATCCTTGTTGATGTTGCCAAAGTTTCTTATAAGCGCCATCTTTTCTAATCAATTCATTATGTTTGCCTTCTTCAATTATCTGGCCTTTTTCTAATACAATAATGCGGTCACAGTTTTTTATTGTGGAAAGGCGATGAGCAATCATAATGACGGTCTTATCTTGGGTAATAAGGGGAAGATTTTTTTCGATGATGGCTTGAGACTCACCATCCAATGCGCTGGTAGCTTCATCAAAAATTAAAATTTTAGGGGATGAGAGTAAGGCTCTAGCAATTGCAATACGTTGGCATTGTCCCCCAGATAAAGATCTGCCATTTTCAGCAATGAGTGTGTCGTACCCTAAAGGAAGTTTTAAAATAAACTCATGAGCACCTGCTAATTTAGCGACATGAATAACCTCATCTAATGAGGCTGATGGTTGCGTTAAACGGATATTGTCGAGCACGGTTAAATGAAATAAAAAATTCTCTTGTAAGACAAACCCTATTTGTTGACGTAATACTGCGGGGGGAATTTCACAAACCGGAATGCCATCAAGCTTAACTTGACCTAATTGTGGGATATAAAGCCCTGCGATGATGCGCGCTAATGTACTTTTCCCTGATCCAGACGTCCCGACGATACCAATAGTTTCATATTTATTTATTCTAAATGAAATTTGCCTTACAACAGGGGGGGCATCATGTTGATAACTAAAACTGACATTCTCAAAACTCACTTCACCTTGTAAGGTCATTTTCTTATTGGCTTTTTCTTGCTCTATTGGGAGATTAAGAATGTCTTGTAAATTATAAATAGCCGTTTTGGCTCGGATATACTTTCCCCAAACTTCTATTGCAGAACTTAAAGGTTGTAGACAGTGGTTTAATAGCATATTAAAAGCAATGAGTTGACCTATTGTCATTGCAAGTGAAATGACTTCAAAAGCACCTAGACATAAAAGTATCGCTGTCGTTATTTTTTGTAAAAATGAAACAATGTATTGCGATAAGTTATCAATATTTTGTAATTTTAAATTTTCATTAGTCAGTTGATGAATTTGCGTATGCCACTGTTGTGTAAAACGTGGTTCTAATGAAAGGCTTTTTATTGTTTCTATACCTCCTAGGGTTTCTGTTAAAAAAGCACTATTTGTTGCTGAATATTGATAAAGCTGTTGTACGGTTTTTTCTATTTTAGGGGCAATTAATTTAGCTAAGATAAAATAGAGTGGGATGGTGGCAAGAAAGATTAATGTTAACTTTAATGACAAATAAGCCATAACAAATAGGAAAATAAAGATAAATGAGAAATCAACCAATAACATTAATAAGGTTTTTGTTATAAACTCTCGAATGATATCAAGCTCTTTTACTCGTGTAACAATAATACCTGTTTGGCGAGATTTAAAATAACTGATAGGAAGTTTGAATAAATGATTAGTTAATTTCAAACTTAGCAACATATCAATTTTATTTGCTGTATGATGATAAATATACTCTCTTATCCCCTTTAATACAGATTCTGAAACGGCGACAAAAATAAGACCTATTATTAACACATCAAGCGTGGATAGGGCTTGATGGATAATTACCTTATCCATAATTATTTGCGTAATAATCGGGGAGGCAAGTGCTAGCAGTTGAAGAATTAACGAGTAAAATAATACACTTTGAAATAATATACGATATTTCATAAAGGTTGGGACAAACCAAGTGATATCAAAAAAATGCTTTTCTGCAAAGTCCAGATAGTAATAGTGATTTATACTGTTGTTTATTAACCTCTCTTTATTCCATGTCTCCATCTTATCAGTTTGTAGATTATAAATTAGAAATTCAGTGTTGTTATATTTTAAAAGAATAAATATATTTTTAGAACGATCTAAAAAAATTATTGGGTAGTGTAATTGTTTTTTAAAAATATAATTAATATTTTTTTTCTTTAGTTTAAAAGTATGTTTTTTTTCTAATGATGCGATAGTATCATCGCATTTATTAATGTTTGTATTTGTATTATCTGATTGTTTTCCTGAAAGATTAAGAATGATATTAATACTTTTTATAAATTTCGTACTTTCTCTATTTTTCATATTAAACACAATGTAGTTAAAAATAGAGATTTAATCTTATAAAATAAGATAATAATATAAAAAAACAAAGATAGCGTTAAAAGCTCGTCTTAATTTCTCTGTATCAGTTGTTCATCAAAACGCCATACTTTATCAGGTGTAATAATTTCAGGTAACGGTATATCCCAATCTGCGCTCGGTAACGAATGAACTTGTTGGCATGTATGAGCAAGTCCCATAGGATAAAATGACTGCCGTTGCCAATTTTCTAATGTTCTATCATAAAAACCCCCGCCCATACCGAGTCGCTGACCGCTTTTATCGAAGGCAACCAGTGGCGTAAAGATAATATCAATATCAGATATTGGAATAATGTTATTTACATTGAGTGGCGGTTCAAAAATATTAAAACGATTTTTCACTAACTGTGTGGTGGGAGCGTAACGTAAAAAAAGTAAATGATGGCGATGGAAAGGGTGTAATACAGGCAGACAAACCTGTTTATTTAAATCCCATAAATGAGTGATTAGAGGAGCGGTATCAATCTCGCCGTCAAAAGAGAGAAATAAGGCAACTGTTTTAGCTTGCTTGACTTTGGGATGATGGAGTACCCGTTCAGAGAGTTTATGTGCAGCATCTTGTTGCTGTGCCACAGTCAGTTGACGGCGTTTTTGGCGGATAGCTTTACGTATTTGCTCTCTTTGCTGGAAAACAGGGGGTTGTGTCATGATTAATCCATCAGCAAGGAATTAGTGTGAATAAAAATATATCACTTCTATGAATTTATTACACTTTAGAGGTAAAAAAGAGAAAAGCCAAGAAAGATAGAGACAAAAGAAATAAAAAAAGCTCTAAACATTAAATACTTAATCAGTACTCAGTGTTTAGAACTTGAATTGGGGTCTCCAAGATGCCGTTGTAGGCTGTAACCCTTGAACCCGTGGTTCAAGGTGAACATAGTGCTATCACCATTAGGCTGCCTGAACGAATCAGGTATGCTCACAAGTAATAGATCACCACATTCTATTTTTTTTGAAATATCGGCTCAGGGGACTTACCCACTGACGAACATCTCAGAGAAATTAGGTGGGTGCTGTTAAGCACCTTATCTATGAACTATTGTATTATTTTAATTGTAGAAAGCAACCTATTATCTGTTAATTTCGTGGTGTGCGCATGCTTTCTGAACAAATCTACTTTGATGTTGAAAAAGTGCGATCATGGTGCTTGCCTTGATCGTGTAAAGCTTGTTCAATAGATTGTTGTAGCATTTTTATTTTCTCTTCCATATTGTAGGCATAGTCTCTCGTTTTTAACTTTTCTTCTGCCAACTCATGACTCATATTTAATGCCACGATAAAAATTAAGTGCTCAGTATTGGAAACACCACTGCGTTCTTTGAGATCTTGTAATCGTTGTTCAAGTTCAGCAGCAGAAGCCAGTAAAGCATCTTTTTGTTCTGGTGGGCAATTGACACGTAATGAGCGCCCAAAAATTTGAAGATCAACGGGTTGTGCGGACATGATTCCTTCCTGACATAAAATCTGTGCTACGTGTTTAGTAGTGTATACGGTTATAAGGCAGTATTAAACGCTATTACTGCAAAAATTCCAATGTTTAACATAGCTTAACTGGTACAGTGCGTTCTATTGATGGTAGCATATCTTGAACTATTCCCCTAAATGCGACGTTTATTCTTATGTCAATACAAAACACATTACCAGATTACTCAGCAATTGATTCATTATTACAACAACATGCCGTGCCTTTAACTGCCGCAGAGATGCATGGCCTAATTACTGGGTTTATTTGTGGAGCAGTACATGACAATAGTTGGAAAACTTTGTTACATGAACTGACTAATGAGGGCTTAGCGTTCCCTAAATCGTTATCAGAACCCCTTGAATCACTTTATCACGTCACTCATGAGCAACTTGATGACAGCGTATTTAATTTTTCTATGCTGTTACCTGACGATACAGAATCTGTTTTTCCTCGAGCTGATGCCCTTGCAGGGTGGGTTAATCATTTTCTATTAGGATTAGGTGTTGCACAACCTAAGTTATCTGAGCATAAAGAGTTGACGGAAGTTATCACTGATTTGCGTAATATTGGTGCATTAGGCTATGAAGAAGATGAAAATCAACAAGAGCTTGAAGATGCACTCGAAGAAGTTACAGAATATGTCAAAGTCTCTGTTCAGCTGTGCTATATCACTTTTGTCGCCTCAAAAGAGACAACAACAGAAAATGATAAACAAGATGAACAACGGACATTACATTAATAATTGCCTTATTAATTAGATAACCAAAAGATCAATAAAGGATAGGAGTGGGTATGAATAAGCAAGAATTTTTATCCCGTCGTCAGGCATTATTAGCTCAGATGAAACCAGCAAGTGCAGCTATCTTTTTTGCTGCGCCAGAAGCACAACGCAATGCTGATAGTGAATATCCCTATCGCCAACATAGTGACTTCTTGTATCTCACCGGATTTAGTGAGCCAGAAGCTATCCTTGTGTTGATTAAAAGTGATGAAACACATAATCATAGCGTACTGTTTAATCGGGTTAGAGATTTAACCGCGGAAATCTGGTTTGGTCGTCGTCTTGGGCAAGAAGCTGCCCCTGAAAAATTAGGTGTTGATAAAGCGCTACCTTACGAAGATGTAGGTGAGCAACTTTATCAATTACTCAATGGATTGGATATTGTTTATCATGCCCAAGGTGAATATGCGTTTGCCGATGAAATCGTCTTTAATGCTCTGGATACCTTAAGAAAAGGCTCTCGCCGTAATTTAAAAGCGCCACAAACGCTTATTGATTGGCGCCCAATAGTGCACGAACTGCGGTTATTTAAATCTGATGCTGAAATTGAATTACTGCGCAAAGCCGGAAAAATTTCTGCGTTAGCCCATACTCGTGCAATGCAAAAATGTCAGCCAGGTATGTATGAGTATCAATTACAAGGGGAAATTGAACATGAGTTTATCTCTCATGGTGCGCGTTTCCCTTCCTATAACAGTATTGTCGGTAGTGGTGAGAACGGTTGTATCTTACATTATACTGAAAATGAAACTAAAATGCGTGATGGGGATTTAGTCCTTATTGATGCAGGCTGTGAATATGAAGGTTATGCGGGTGATATTACGCGAACTTTCCCTGTTAATGGTAAATTTAGCCGTCAACAACGTGAAATTTACGAAATTGTTTTAAAATCACTCAATGTATCCCTCGAATTGTATAAACCGGGTACAAGCATCAAAGAAGTCACTAAACATGTCGTGTATATCATGGTGGAAGGCTTAGTTAAGCTCGGCATTATGCACGGTGATATCGAACACCTCATTGAGACAAAAGCCTATCAGCGCTTCTTTATGCATAGCTTAAGTCACTGGTTAGGTCTTGATGTTCATGATGTTGGACACTATGGCACCGATCGTGATCGTATCTTAGAGCCGGGTATGGTGTTGACTATTGAACCAGGACTTTACATTGCGCCAGATGCAGATGTACCACAAGAGTATCGTGGTATTGGTATTCGCATTGAAGATGACATTGTTATTACTGAAACAGGTAATGAAAATTTAACGGCTATGGTTGTTAAAGATCCTGATGAAATTGAAGCTCTGATGGCAGGAAAAATTTAAGGCTAAAATCAGCATGAATGTGATTATTGTGGGTGGCGGAATGGCGGGTGCAACGTTAGCACTAGCACTTTCTGCATTAAATAAGGGTAATATTTCCATTTCGCTTATTGAAGCGCGAGAGCCAGATAATGGGCATCCCGGATTCGATGCTAGAGCGATCGCTTTAGCGCATGGCACAGCAAAGCGATTAGCACAAATCGGATTATGGTCGGTCTTAAAACCCTTTGTGACACCTATTAATCACGTTCATGTTTCTGATAGAGGCCATTGCGGTTTTGTGAACATAAATGCGCAGGACTACGATATTGACGCTCTCGGTTATGTTATTGAATTACATGATGCGGGGCGTCAACTGTTTGCACAGTTGAAAAAACAACCCAATATTACGCTATATTGTCCCGCTAAAGTGGAGCATGTTCAGCGCCATCTCGATAACGTTGAAGTGACACTTGATGATGGTACGCAACTTAGCGGTGATTTACTGGTTGCCGCAGATGGTACACATTCACCCATTGGTCATCAATGTCATATTCAATGGCAGAAAACGCCTTATCATCAAGTTGCGGTGATCGCCAATGTAAAAACAGAGATTGATCCCAAAGGTTGTGCATTTGAGCGATTTACACAATTTGGTCCATTAGCAATGTTACCCATGAGTGAAGGGCGTAGTTCATTGGTGTGGTGCCATCCTATTGAAAAATTAGAACAAGTTTCACAATGGGATGATCAAACAACCATTGCACAGTTACAACGGGATTTTGGCTGGCGTTTGGGTAAGATTGAACAAGTAGGGCAGCGTCATTGCTATCCATTAGTTTTGCAAAAAGCACAGCAAATGATCAGCCATCGTTTAGCATTGATAGGTAATGCATCTCAAACCTTGCACCCTATTGCAGGGCAAGGTTTTAATCTTGGTTTACGCGATGTAATGACATTAGCCAATACATTAACCTCGGCCATACAATCAGGTCTTGATATCGGCAGTTATCGCGTATTATCACAATATCAACAGCTTCGCGAACAGGATAGAGAAAGTACTATCACGATCACTGATGGCTTAGTGAAAGTGTTTGCGAATCGTTGTATGCCGTTAATTATCTCCCGTAATCTAGGCTTAATGACGATGGAATTAGTGCCTGCACTTCGTAACAAATTAGCACACCAAACATTAGGTTGGACAAACTGAGCATAATTGCTTTTTAGGATACTTTTATTATGAAATCATTTGATGTTGTTATTGCTGGTGGTGGAATGGTCGGGCTTGCATTAGCCTGCGGATTACATGGCTGTGGATTACGTATAGCGATAATAGAAAATCACCCAGTAACCACGCATTTCCATCCGCAAGATGATTTTGCATTACGGGTATCTGCGATTAATACTGCCAGTGAGTTATTACTCAAGAAATTGGGGGTATGGGAAAACTTAACGGCATTACGTACAGCTCCTTATCAAGGTATGGAAGTATGGGATCAAGATAGTTTTGGACGTATTGCGTTTTCAGCGCAACAAGAAGGGTTATCTCATCTTGGCACTATTATTGAAAATCATCTTATTCGTGAAGTGCTGTGGCAAAAGGTCACCAGTCATAGTGATATTACCTGTTATTCCCCTGCTCAAATTGAACGCATTGTGTGGGGAGAAAATGAAGCCTTTATCAGTTTAAATGACGGCGAAATGTTAACCGCTAGGCTGGTTGTTGGCGCCGATGGTGCGAATTCTTGGTTGCGTAAAAATGCTGATATTCCACTGACTTTTTGGGATTATGAACATCACGCTTTAGTCGCAACCATACGCACAGAACAGCCCCACGATAATGTGGCGCGCCAAGTGTTTCATGGTGAGGGGATTTTAGCCTTTTTACCTCTTGCAGATCCTCATACTTGTTCTATTGTGTGGTCGCTACCTAGCTCATTGGCTGAAGATTATAAGAGTGCAGATAAAACGCGATTTGAACGTACGCTAGGTGTTACTTTTGATATGTGCTTAGGCCAGTGTGAATTAGTCAGTGAACGTATGACAATTCCATTAACGGGTCGCTATGCACGTCAATTTGCCGCTCCACGGTTAGCGCTATTAGGTGATGCCGCGCATACCATCCACCCTTTAGCTGGACAAGGGGTTAACCTTGGCTTTATGGATGTTGCTGAATTAATTGGTGAAATCCGTCGTTTAAAAGCAGAAGGTAAAGATTTTGGTGAGTATCTCTATTTAAGACGTTTTGAGCGCCGCCGTAAACATGCCGCTGCGGTCATGTTAGCGACTATGCAAGGGTTCCGCGAATTATTTGAAGGTAATAACCCTATTAAAAAGTGGGTGCGTGATATCGGTCTTTCGTTAGCAGATAGTTTACCAGGAGTAAAACCAAAGTTACTTGAACAGGCGATGGGACTTTCTGATTTACCAGAATGGCTAAAGCATAAAAATTCTGTTTCAGCTGAAAAAATCTAATTCAACAGCCATTTCACATTACTTTTCTTTATAACAGACTGGAAAAATAACACTAAAAATAGCTATTTTTTCAGTCTATTCTTTGTATTGCTCCCCTTTTTTTAGTCATTATTCACTAAAAATGAGGGCTGATACGCATAATTACAATCATTCATTCTGCATACTTATTTCTCTACATTATGATTGGTAGAGGTAATACCCTATTTTAACTTATGGTTTATTTTTTCTCTTAGTGATAAGTTCAAAGTAAAGGTATCGTTTGCGTTGTACGTTAATTGCTCACATTTGTTAAAATAATGTTTAAAAATAAACTTAAGCTTGTAATTAACACGCTGATTTTTAATCAAGTTTAATTTTATATTTAACAAATTGCGTTCTCTGGATCATCTAAACTAAAAATAGAAAGAGGGAAGAATGGCAAAACAGACTCCGTTATATGATGAGCACGTCGCCTGTGGTGCTCGTATGGTTGATTTTCATGGTTGGATGATGCCACTGCATTATGGCTCTCAAATTGATGAACACCATAATGTGCGTCAAGATGCAGGTATGTTTGATGTATCTCACATGACGATTGTTGATTTACATGGCCCGCAAGTTAAAGACTTTCTACGTTATCTATTAGCGAATGATGTCGCTAAACTCACCGAAAAAGGCAAAGCACTTTATACTGGTATGCTAAATGCGTCTGGTGGTGTGATTGACGATCTGATTGTTTACTACTTTGATGAGACTTTCTATCGTCTGGTGGTTAACTCCGCAACCCGCGAAAAAGATTTAGCGTGGATCACTGAGCATGCCAAAGATTATGTCGTCGATATTCAAGTACGTGATGATTTAGCATTAATTGCAGTACAAGGCCCTCACGCACAAGAAAAAGTACAGCGTTTATTAAGTGAATCGCATCGCCAAATAGTGGCAGCGATGAAGCCTTTCTATGGCGTACAACTTGATGATCTCTTCGTCGCGACGACAGGTTATACCGGTGAAGCAGGTTATGAAATCGCCATGCCAAAAGAGCAAGCCGTTGATTATTGGCAAAAGTTATTAGCAGTGGGGGTTAAGCCCGCAGGGTTAGGTGCTCGAGACACTTTACGTTTAGAAGCGGGTATGGATCTTTATGGTCAAGAGATGGATGAAACTATTAATCCTCTTGAGGCTAATATGGGATGGACGATTGCCTGGTTACCCGAAGATCGTCAATTTATTGGTAGAGAAGCATTAGAAAAATTACGCGCAACAGGCACAGATAAACTGGTTGGTCTGGTGATGCGAGAAAAAGGGGTGTTACGTGCAGGTAGTGCCGTGCACTTTACCGATGATTTAGGTGAATTAAGAGAAGGCGTTATTACTAGTGGCACATTTTCACCGACATTGGGCTTTAGTATTGCATTAGCCAGAGTACCCGCAGGTATTAAAGATAGCGCAATTGTTTTATTGCGTAATCGTGAAATACCGGTAGAGGTGGTAAAACCTGGTTTTGTTCGTTCAGGTAAAGCATTGGTATAAAGCATTATTATTTTAAATGGAGAGTACGGTCAATGAGTCAAATACCTAGTGAATTAAAATATGCGCAATCTCATGAGTGGATCCGTTCTGAAGGCAATGGCGAATACACTATCGGCATCACTGAACATGCTCAAGAGTTGTTAGGTGATATGGTGTTTGTTGATCTTCCTGATGTAGGCAGTGAAGTTGATCTTGGGGATGATTGTGCTGTGGCTGAATCAGTAAAAGCTGCATCAGATATTTATGCCCCATTATCTGGCGAAATTATTGCAGTAAATGAGGAGTTGGATGGTTCACCAGAGCTGGTTAATAGTGATCCTTATGGGGATGGATGGTTATTTCGCATAAAAGCAAAAGATGAAAGCGAATTAAACGATCTCCTTGATGCGGCTGGCTACCAAGAGTTAGTTGAAAACGAAGAGTAAAAATAAACGCCTCGTCATTAAAAAGTCGAGGCGTTTTTATTTATCAGCCTATTTTCAAATCAGTAAAAACAGCTTATCCATTTATTGTGAATTCAGGAATTACCCGCAATGACACAAACTTTAACTCAATTAGAATATCGTGATGAATTTATTCGTCGCCATATTGGCTCATCGCCAGAACAGATTAAAGAGATGCTTGATGTTGTTGGCATCTCCTCATTAAATGAATTAACACAAAAGATTGTTCCCGATAATATCCAATTAGCAACGCCGCCTAATGTCGGAGGGGGGGCTACTGAACAAGAAGCATTAGCAGAACTAAAAGCGATAGCCCGTAAAAATAAACGTTTTACCTCTTATATCGGTATGGGATATGCGCCTTCTGTATTGCCTCCTGTTATTTTACGTAATTTGCTAGAAAATCCAGGTTGGTATACTGCTTATACTCCTTATCAGCCAGAAGTTTCTCAAGGGCGTCTTGAATCATTACTTAACTTTCAACAAGTAACCATTGATTATACTGGCATGGATTTAGCCTCTGCTTCGCTATTAGATGAAGCCACTGCTGCCGCTGAAGCTATGGCAATGGCAAAACGTGTTAGTAAACTAAAAAATGCGGAGCGTTTTTTTGTCGCTGATGATATTCATCCCCAAACACTAGACGTAGTAAAAACCCGAGCTAACACCTTTGGTTTTGAAGTGATTGTCGATAAAGCTGAAAAAGTGTTAGAGCTAGAAGGTGTCTTTGGTGTGCTATTACAGCAAGTCGGCACAACCGGTGAAATTCATGATTATAGTCAGCTCATTAGTGAACTAAAAACGCGAAAAATTATTACCAGTGTAGCGGCTGATCTAATGGCACTGGTGTTATTAACGGCTCCAGGGCAACAAGGAGCGGATATTGTATTAGGCTCAGCCCAACGCTTTGGGGTGCCAATGGGATATGGTGGTCCACATGCTGCTTTCTTTGCCTGTCGAGATGAATATAAACGAGCCATGCCAGGACGTATTATCGGTGTCTCGCGTGATGCTGCAGGTAACAGAGCGTTACGTATGGCAATGCAAACTCGTGAACAGCATATTCGCCGTGAAAAAGCTAACTCGAATATTTGTACTTCACAGGTATTACTGGCCAATATTGCTGCCATGTATGCGGTATATCATGGGCCTGAAGGTCTAAAAAATATTGCTCAGCGTATTCATCGCTTAACGGATATTTTAGCCGCGGGTTTAATTCAAAATGGCATGACATTACGCCATCAGACATGGTTTGATACTTTAACCGTTGAAACAGCGGATAAAGCGGGTGTATTACAACGTGCTAAAGATGCTGAAATTAATTTACGAACCGATATTGTTGGCGCAGTAGGTGTCACTTTAAGTGAAGTGACGACTCGCGAAGATGTTGTCAGATTGATTGAGATTATCAGTGGTAAAGCTTTCTCTGATGACATTGATACATTAGATGCACTGGTAGCTTCTTCATCGACCTCAATTCCAACGGCAATGTTGCGTAAAGATGCGGTGTTAACCCATGAAAACTTCCATCTTTATCACAGTGAAACTGAAATGATGCGCTATATGCATCGTTTAGAAAATAAAGATTTAGCGCTTAACCAAGCAATGATCCCGTTAGGCTCATGTACTATGAAGCTTAATGCTGCGGCTGAAATGCTGCCGATCACATGGCCTGAATTTACCGAAATGCACCCATTCTGCCCACCTTATCAAGCGCAAGGCTACCAGATAATGATTGAGCAGCTATCTAATTGGTTGGCTGCCATAACGGGTTATGATGCGATGTGTATGCAACCTAACTCAGGGGCGCAAGGGGAGTATGCTGGATTGTTAGCTATTCGTCGTTACCATCAAAGCCGAGGAGAAGGAAATCGCCATATCTGTTTAATTCCAAGCTCAGCCCATGGTACAAACCCTGCATCAGCCCATATGGCGGGTATGACGGTGGTTGTTGTGGGGTGTGATGAAAATGGTAATATCGACATTGCAGACTTAAAAGCGAAAGCAGAGAAGCACCAAGCTGAGCTTTCTTGTGTGATGGTGACTTATCCTTCAACTCACGGTGTTTATGAAGAGGGTATACGTGAAGTTTGTGAGATCATTCATCAATATGGCGGACAGGTTTATCTTGATGGCGCCAATATGAATGCGCAAGTGGGGATCACGACGCCAGGCTTTATCGGCTCTGATGTATCACACTTAAACTTACATAAAACTTTCTGTATCCCCCATGGCGGTGGTGGCCCAGGTATGGGACCTATTGGCGTAAAAGCACATTTAGCGCCATTTGTACCTGGACATAGTGTCGTGGAAATGGACGGTGTTACGACTCAAGGAGCCGTGTCAGCAGCACAATTTGGTAGTGCCTCAATATTACCTATTAGCTGGATGTACATCCGTATGATGGGCTCAGAAGGGCTTAAACAAGCGAGCCAAGTAGCGATTTTAAATGCTAACTATATTGCTCAACGCTTAAAAGATGACTATGACATCCTCTATTCTGGGGCGGAAGGTTATGTTGCCCATGAATGTATTATTGATATTCGTCCACTCAAAGCTAACTATGGTATCAGTGAAATGGATGTGGCGAAGCGTCTAATTGATTACGGCTTCCATGCGCCAACCATGTCATTCCCTGTTGCGGGGACATTAATGATTGAGCCAACAGAATCTGAAAGCAAAGTTGAAATTGACCGTTTTATTGATGCGTTACTCTCGATTCGTGCTGAAATTGCACAAGTCGATGACGGGGTATGGCCGATTGATGATAATCCGCTAGTGAATGCACCACATACACAGTATGAATTAGTGCAAGAATGGTCACATAGCTATAGCCGTGAATGTGCGGTATTCCCAAGTGAAGCAACGAAACGCAATAAATATTGGCCGGCAGTAAAACGCCTTGATGATGTTTATGGTGATCGTCATTTGCATTGTTCTTGTGCGCCAATAAGTGATTATGAATAAAGGTTAATTTAGCGCTATTACTAAATAAAATACCGAGGGTAAATTCAAAATCTACCTTCGGTATTTTTTTGGTCAGCATCAAATGAACAGCAAAAAATTATTTTAACCAGCCTTTTTTCTGTGCCTCTAGTAATTGAGGATAGAGGTATTGCCAAAATTCTGGCCACTGTTTTTCGATAAATAGATTTCGTGCAATCACTTGTTCTAAACGGATATTATTTTCAACCCAGCTTTGCCCTTCGTTATGTAGATTCATTAACATTGGCATTGCGCGATCTAAAATATTGGCAAATTGTGACTCAGGGGTTTGTGCTGCATCATATTCAAGCCAGAGATTAAGAAAATATTCACTTTGTGGTGCAGGTAACAACGAAAAAATACGTCTGGCTGCTTTTTGCTCTTGCTCTTTAATCGCTTCACGAGCGGCAACATCATAAACCATCACATCACCAGCATCGATTTCGACAATATCATGCACTAAAGCTAGCTGGATCGCTCTACCTATATCAATATCACCGGCATAAGGTTGAAAACTCATTGCTGCAACAGCAAAGTGCCAACTATGCTCAGCGGTATTTTCAGCACGGCTATTGTCTAATACATTATTTTTGCGGTAAACGCGTTTGAGTTTATCGAGTTCAATAATAAAATTGATGGTATCTGAAAAGGGGCCAAAAGCCCCATTAGTTTGTTGTGTCATAAAAATCCGTTCATATGGAAGTGCTATCACTCATCTTCTAAAGAGTAAGGCAAAGGTTTAATCGTTAAGCGGCTGGTGGTATCACCTTGGACACGAAATACGCTGTCAGCATCCATATCATTATTCATCACCACTTCGGCGATAATCGTGTTATCGGCCATACGAACCGCACTTAATACCGTGCCCGTTTTGCGCCATTTATCTTCACCTAATTGCCACTCAACGCTACCGCCAATGTCCGGCAATTGTGCTGCGCCACCTGATAACAGATACATAGCACGTTTATTTGCGCCTCTGAATTTGGCACGAGACACCATTTCTTGACCTGTATAGCAACCTTTTTTAAAGCAAATACTTAATGGTAATGCTTGTAAGTTAGTCGCTTGTGGTAAGAATTGTTCGATATTAGGGGTATCAATAATGGGATAACCCGCCTCGATATCAAGGGCTAACCACTGGTCACTATCACTGGTTTCTGCGGGCAATGTCGTGGCTAGTTTTTTGGCAGTCTCTTCATCTGTAACAATTAAAAAGCGCTCTGTAGGTAACGGGAGTTGCAGTAAGTAGCTATTTTGGTGATTAACCACTTCATTGGCTTTACGGGGGATCTCAGGGAAGAATTCCGCTAAGGCTTGTGCCGCGCCTTGCCCCGCAAGTCCTAATAACACCGCATCTGTATTTTCAGTAAAAGTCACTTTTGAAAATACGGCGTATTTTTTAAGCTCAGTAAGTTGTTTTTCAGCAACATTTTTCCGCAATATATAAGCAAATCCTGCTTGTTGATGGAAAATGCGCAATGTACTCCACATTTTCCCTTTAGCTTCACAATGAGCGGCTAAAGTGTGCTCTGTAGTCGGTAATGCGGCAATATCCGCTGTTAGTTGGCCTTGTAAGTATTTTTCACTATCAGCCCCTGTTGCAGTTATCAATGACCAATCATCTAAAGAGATCAAGGTGAGTGGTAAATTGATTGCGGCATGAGGGCGTTTTGTCTGAGTAGAATTTTGAGTCATGACATCACCCGCTATGTAGTTAATCCGATACACTGTTTATGGTAAAAGAGTCACAAGACAATGCAAGTCATTATTATTTTCAGCGCACAGAAAGAATTTTGTGCATAACAATTTATTGATGCTTCAAAGCGTTGCTATTGGACGAAAGCGACAAATTGTGATCATTTTGATGTTAAAAAGAGTGCGATAAGACTATCATCAAGGCAGGAAGAAATAGTGGTATTTCTTGAAGTGAACATATTAAAGAGCAGAATATGACTATCGATATAGAAAATAAAGCACGAATAAATTGGGCATGTCGCCGTGGAATGCGTGAACTAGATATTTCTATCATGCCTTTTTTCGAAAACGAGTACGACACACTCTCTGATGACGACAAAAGGCTCTTTGTTCGTTTACTTGAATGTGCTGATCCTGATTTATTTAATTGGTTGATGAACCACGGCCGCCCTGATGATGAAGATCTTTATTACATGGTAAAGTTAATTCAAGAGCGTAATAGAATTCGTATGGCTGAAATTGTTAATAAGTATTAGTACTAATAAAAATAGAATATAAAACCAAGTGCATTAAATAAAGCCTGAAGTACTAAGTATCACGCCCTTATTCATTAAATGAATAAGGGCGTTTTAGTAAGTAAAAAACGAAGAATAGAAAATTTTAATGAGGTAATATTAAATCTTAGTGACAATAATTTTGCGTAGCATTTCAAAGAAAAAATAGAGGATCGTCATTTTATTTTTTATATTCTCCTTTTTTTACAAAAATCAGTTATGCTATTAAAAAACGACGACGATATCTTGTTGTAATAATAAGATATTAAAGCAGGAGCTAATATCACTCGTGACTTTATGGAAATCACATTTAACAGTTTCTTGGTTTACACAGTTATTTTCAACTAGTGTTTACGTTATTTTTGAAATAGCATTGCTGTTATATCCTTGGCCACCTGGCTTTATTTATATCTGGGTTCCTTTGTTACTTTTACTTATATTAGGTTGGTATTTTAGCCAAAAAAATATCAATAAAAGGAAAGGGGATTTAGTGCTGCTTAATGGCAATCGTATTCAATGGAAATATCATGAATGGCAGATTGCAAAACAACCGTGGATCAGCCGATTTGGTGCAAAAATAACGTTAGATTCTATCTTAAATAATAAGCAAATTACGCTATGGGTTGCTTTTGATAGTATGCCGGAAAATGAGTGGCGAAATTTTTCACAACTGCTGATGCAATACCCAGATATTTAATTCTGGGTATGTATATAAACCGTTAGAATGCTTACTGATTGACTAAGGTTAAAAGTGTTACCTTGCGGTAGATAACCTGAAGCAATAGATTGATTGCGATTTACAAGTTTTCTTCTATTTCTCGTAAAATTTGCATACACCACTGTGATAAACGTTCATCACTTTCTTCAAATTGATTCACCTCATCTAATGCGAGCCCGACAAAATGTTTACCATCATCAGTAAGTGGTTTAGGACTGGTAAATTCATACCCTTCAATAGGCCAAAAACCGATAAATTTAACACCACTTGGCAGTAAATGGTGGTAGAGCATACCTAATGCATCTAAAAACCATTCACCATAATCAATTTGATCACCCATTCCATACATAGCAACGAGTTTATCTTTGAGATCTAATGTTGGTAGCGTTTCCCAAATTGCGAGCCAATCTTCTTGGATCTCACCAAAGTCCCAGGTTGGAATACCTAAAATAAGAATGTCATACTCTTGCATCAGAGTAATATCGCACTCTTGAACATTATGAAGATCAATAAACTCTTCACCGAGAATGTCACGAATTTTTTCTGCCGCCATTTCGGTATAACAGGTGCTGGAACCGTAAAATAGACCAATTTTCATAAAGATTTTTAGGATATTTTTGCTAATAAAGGTCACTATTGTACCAGAAAACTTTTTCTATGAGGCATAATGTACAAGTAACAACGTAAAGAAGAGAGAGTAAACCCGTGACCCAGACCAAGTTATCGACACAAACGACAACAGATAATAACCAAGAAGATAATGACGTTATCATAGAACAATTTCTCGATAGTATTTGGCTAGAGCAAGGGTTATCTGCGAATACACTCAGCGCTTATCGTTTAGATTTGCAGGCGTTAAGCCAGTGGCTGGTCACACAAAAACTCAATTGGTTATCGGTGACGACGTTAGATTTACACGCTTTTCTTGCCACTCGTTTGGATGAGGGCTATAAAGCAACCAGTGCGGCACGACTGTTAAGTACCTTACGTCGGTTTTTCCAATATCTTTATCGTGAGAAATTACGCCAAGATGATCCCAGCGCTTTGCTTTCTACACCTAAATTACCCAAACGTTTACCCAAAGACTTAAGTGAACAGCAAGTAGAAAATTTACTTAGCGCTCCTTGTATTGATGAGCCAATAGAATTACGCGACAAAGCGATGCTTGAGGTTCTTTATGCCTGTGGATTACGGGTTTCTGAGCTAGTAGGATTGTCTTTATCTGATATTAGCTTACGGCAAGGGGTGTTACGTGTGATAGGTAAGGGCGATAAAGAACGATTAGTTCCTTTAGGTGAAGAAGCTATTTACTGGTTAGAACAATATCTGCAATATGGTAGACCAGCCCTTATGCAAGGGAAAACCGATGATATTGTGTTTCCAAGCTTAAGAGGCCAAAAAATGACGCGACAAACATTTTGGCATCGTATAAAACATTACGCGGTGATCGCCGGAATTGATTCAGAGAAATTATCACCCCATGTGTTGCGGCATGCCTTTGCAACACATCTATTAAATCATGGAGCAGACTTGCGTGTTGTACAGATGTTATTGGGGCACAGTGACCTCTCTACAACACAGATTTATACCCATGTTGCTACAGAGCGCTTAAAAGTGCTTCATCAGCAACATCACCCAAGGGGATAACCGCCGAATGGCTGGTGTTAAATAGGAATTCAAATGAAAAAGAAATTACTCTGGTTACCCATTTTATTCAGTATGGTGTCAATGCCAGTGTTTGCAGATAACGCTGCTATTAAAGCGCAACTGGCAAAAATGCAGATAAAAGCAGAGAGCATTCAACCGACACCGATAGTGGGTTTAAATGCAGTGCTTTCTGATAAAGGCATTTTTTATATTACTGATGATGGGAAATACCTTACAGCAGGGCCGATTTATAATATTAATGGTGAGGAGCCTGTCAGTATCGCTAATCAAGTGATCATGAAAAAAATTGATTCACTGAAAAATGAAATGATTGTTTATAAGGCTGCTAATGAAAAATATGTGATCACGGTTTTTACCGATATTAGTTGCCCTTATTGCCAAAAATTGCATCAAGAAGTACCAGAGCTAAATAAACAAGGTGTCACGGTACGTTATTTGGCTTTTCCTCGTAACGGGGTGAAAAATAATGTGGTCAGTCAACAGATGAATGCCGTATGGTGTAGCGGTTTTCCTAAAAAATCACTCGATAGTGCGTTTAAAGGTGACAAAATTATTGCGATTGATGACTGTAAAAAAATTAATATCAATGAGCACTTTAAACTTGGCACTATGATGGGCATTCAAGGTACGCCTGCGATTGTATTACCTGATGCGAGTATTTATGGCGGATATATATCGGCGACTAATCTACTTGAATTATTAAATAAAAAAGAGAAGTGATAGCGTTTTATGGTTACTATTGAACCGACATTACGTCGGCGTGTGGCGAAAGCAACAGCATTGCCAGAAAGCCTCGATCCCTTATTACGGCAAATTTATGCCAATCGAGGTATTACCTCTGAAACTCAGCTCGAGCGCTCGTTAAAGGGCTTATTGCATTATCAAGATTTAAACGGTATTGATGTTGCTATCTCTTTATTAGTTGAGGCATTAAAGCTGCAATCGCGGATCGTTATTGTAGGGGATTTTGATGCCGACGGGGCAACCAGTACAGCTCTTGCTATTAAAGCGTTACGGCAAATGGGATTTCAGCAAGTAAGTTACCATATTCCTAATCGTTTTGATGATGGTTATGGACTTAGCCCTCAAGTGGTTCATGATGTGGCAAAGAAAGGCGTAGATCTGATTATTACGGTTGATAATGGGATCTCCTCTTTTGAAGGTGTTGATGTTGCTCATGAATATGGTATCCGTGTATTGGTTACTGATCACCATTTGCCGGGTCACTCCCTTCCTCAAGCTGATGCAATTATCAATCCTAATTTAGCGGATTGTGCCTTTTTGTCGAAATCATTAGCGGGTGTCGGTGTCACTTTCTATTTAATGACCGCATTAAGAGCTGAATTAGAAAAACAAGGTTGGTTTACAGCACAGGGATTAGCTCGCCCCAATATGGCCGATTACCTTGATTTAGTCGCATTAGGCACGGTTGCTGATGTGGTTCCTCTTGATGAAAATAATCGTATTTTTGTTTATGAGGGATTACGCCGTATTCGTGCAGGACGTTGCTGTGCAGGGATCAAAGCCTTGACGGAAGTTTCACGTAAAACGTTGTCACAATTAGTCAGCAGTGACTTAGGTTTTGCATTAGGGCCAAGACTTAATGCGGCAGGGCGTCTTGATGATATGTCTGTTGGCGTTGCTTTACTGTTAACTAATGATATTGGTGTCGCCCGTGAAATTGCCAATGAACTGGATGGATTAAATCAGACTCGTCGTGAAATAGAAGCAGGAATGCAAGAAGAAGCGTCGACAATCTTTCGCCAATTTATTACTACCCAAGATGACTTACCGAATGGATTAGCTATTTATCATCCTCAGTGGCATCAAGGTGTGGTTGGCATTCTCGCCTCACGAATTAAAGAGAAACTGCATCGCCCAGTGATTGCTTTTGCCCCAAGCGGTGATGGTTTACTAAAAGGCTCTGGACGCTCTATTCATGGTGTACATTTGCGAGATGCATTAGAACGTTTGAATACGTTAAATCCGGGATTAATGGTGAAGTTTGGTGGCCATGCGATGGCGGCAGGACTATCACTGGAAGAAGATAAATTTCCACTTTTTCAGCGTCACTTTTCGGCACTTATGGCGGAATTAGTTTCTGCTGAACAATTACAAGGCGTGATTTTAACAGACGGCGAGTTAAGCGACAGTCAGTTATCTTTACCTATTGCGGAAATGTTAAGAGAAGCAGGGCCTTGGGGACAAGCCTTTCCTGAGCCACTTTTCGATGGCAAATTCACCTTACTACAGCAACGTATTGTGGGAAGCAAACATTTAAAAATGATGCTTCAACCGATAAATAGCCATGTAATGATTGATGCTATTGCATTTAATGTTGATGTTAATATATGGCCGGATAACAGTATTAAAACGGTTGAGCTTGCTTACCGATTAGACGTCAATGAATTTAGAGGACAGCGCAATGCACAACTGCTGGTGGAGCATATTTGGCCTTGTTAATCGCGATAGATAAGTCATTTTATGGTTGTATTGAGTAGCGCGCTGTTATGAGCACAATAATCCGATAGACAATTGTATATAAATGCTATAAACCCGCGCTGAGATCCGTTACAATATGCGGTTCAAAATTTATTCCAATTGTTTTTAAAAACAACGTTAAGACGAAAAAGTATGTTTGAAATCAATCCAGTAAAACACCAAATAGAAGAAGTCGCTGAGCGGACTCAAGTCCTCAGGGGGTATCTTTGACTATGATGCCAAGAAAGAGCGTTTAGAAGAAGTCAACGCAGAATTAGAGCAACCTGACGTGTGGAATGAGCCTGAAAAGGCGCAGGCGTTAGGAAAAGAACGCTCATCTCTTGAAGCTATTGTAGAAACAATCGACCAACTCGAACAAGGACTAGAAGATGTTTCTGGTTTACTTGACCTTGCTGTTGAAGCCGATGATGAAGAAACATTTAACGAAGCAGTTGCTGAGTTAGAAGGATTAAACAAAAAGCTTGAGCAATTAGAGTTCCGTCGTATGTTCTCTGGTGAATATGACAGTGCTGATTGCTATCTTGATTTACAAGCAGGCTCTGGCGGTACAGAAGCACAAGATTGGGCAAGTATGCTAATGCGTATGTACTTACGTTGGGCTGAATCTAGAGGCTTTAAAACAGAAATTATTGAAGAGTCTGACGGTGATGTTGCAGGTTTAAAATCAGCAACAATCAAAATCATAGGAGAATATGCCTATGGTTGGCTACGTACAGAAACCGGGGTTCACCGTTTAGTGCGTAAAAGCCCATTTGACTCCGGCGGACGTCGCCATACTTCATTTAGCTCTGCTTTTGTTTACCCTGAAGTTGATGACAATATTGATATTGAAATCAACCCAGCCGATCTGCGTATCGACGTTTACCGCGCATCAGGCGCTGGTGGTCAGCACGTTAATAAAACAGAATCTGCGGTACGTATTACCCACGTTCCTACAGGGCTTGTCACACAATGCCAAAATGATCGCTCTCAACATAAGAACAAAGATCAGGCAATGAAACAGATGAAAGCGAAGTTGTATGAACTGGAAATGCAAAAGAAAAATGCAGATAAGCAAGTGATGGAAGATAATAAGTCAGATATTGGCTGGGGTAGCCAAATCCGCTCTTATGTTCTAGATGATTCACGAATTAAAGATTTACGCACTGGTGTGGAAACGCGTAATACACAAGCAGTGTTAGATGGTGATCTCGATAAATTTATTGAAGCTAGCTTAAAAGCGGGCCTGTGAGGAAAAACATGTCGCAACAGCAACAAGGTGCGGAGCAGGCACCTGATTTAAATAACGAACTGCAAACTCGCCGCGAAAAATTATCAGCTTTACGTGATAATGGTAACGCATTCCCAAATGATTTCCGCAGAGATGCCATGTCTGACGAATTACATCAAAAATATGATGCAATGAGTGCAGAAGAGTTAGACGCTGCTAATGTGGAAGTTGCTATTGCAGGTCGTATGATGACTCGCCGTATTATGGGGAAAGCATCTTTCGCTACATTGCAAGACATGGGCGGCCGTATCCAGCTTTATGTCTCTCGTGATGATCTGCCTGAAGGCGTTTATAACGAGCAGTTTAAAAAATGGGATCTCGGTGATATTTTAGGTGGCCGTGGCCGTGTATTTAAAACCAAAACAGGCGAACTGAGTATTCATTGTACTGAGTTACGTTTACTGACTAAAGCACTACGTCCGTTACCTGATAAATTCCACGGTCTAGCTGACCAAGAGACACGTTATCGTCAGCGTTATTTAGACCTGATCTCTAATGAAAATTCACGTAATACTTTTAAGATCCGCTCGAAAATCATGTCTGCTATTCGCCAATTTATGGTGAATAAAGGCTTTATGGAAGTAGAAACACCGATGATGCAAACTATCCCAGGTGGAGCAAGTGCACGTCCGTTTATCACTCACCATAACGCGCTAGATATTGATATGTATCTACGTATTGCACCTGAATTATATTTAAAACGTTTAGTTGTTGGTGGGTTTGATCGCGTTTTTGAAATCAACCGTAACTTCCGTAATGAAGGTGTATCACCACGTCATAACCCTGAGTTCACAATGATGGAACTCTATATGGCTTATGCTGATTATCGTGATCTTATCGAATTGACAGAAGAGTTATTCCGTACATTAACTCAAGATGTATTAGGTTCGACTATCGTCAAATATGGTGATGAAGAGTTTGATTTCGGTAAACCGTTTGAAAAACTGACCATGAAAGAAGCTATTTGCAAATATCGTCCAGAAACCAATATGGCTGATCTAGATGATATGGATAAAGCCGTTGCTATTGCTCAATCTATTGGTATTAAGATTGAAAAGAGTTGGGGGTTAGGCCGTGTTCAATGTGAAATTTTTGAAGAAGTAGCTGAAAGCCATTTGATCCAGCCAACTTTTATCATTGAATATCCAGCAGAAGTTTCACCACTGGCTCGTCGTAATGATGATAATCCATTTATTACCGATCGCTTTGAGTTCTTTATTGGTGGTCGTGAAATCGGTAATGGTTTCTCTGAGCTTAATGATGCGCAAGATCAAGCGGAGCGTTTTGAAGAGCAAGTTCGTCAAAAAGAAGCGGGTGACGATGAAGCCATGTTCTTTGATCATGACTATATCACTGCATTAGAGCATGGGTTACCACCTACAGCAGGTTTAGGTATTGGTATTGACCGTATGGTAATGCTATTTACCAATAGTCATACTATTCGTGATGTTATTTTATTCCCAGCGATGCGTCCGGGAAAATAATTATCGAATCACGATAAATACGCTATATGAAAAAAGCCATCGCAAGATGGCTTTTTTATGTCTAAATTTCAAGGGATTACACTCTATATTGTCTATTTGATAACCATTTAAATAGGCAGGGGATTGCCGTTAAAATTTGCTGGAGTATAATCAGAAAATCTACTGCGGGCGTAGTTCAATGGTAGAACGAGAGCTTCCCAAGCTCTATACGAGGGTTCGATTCCCTTCGCCCGCTCCATCTATTTACTCAACTCTATCAATCCTGATCAATGAGTTTGATCATGTATCTAAAGCTACATAAGACGACTATTATTGTGGACAGTGATATACAGCACCACTTAATGTAACGTTGGTTTGTTGACTTGAGCCACTTCCACGGTAAGCGCTTCCCGTTTGTCCTGCCCGTTGAGTTAATAATACAACCACATTTCCCCCCATTTTCCATGCTTTATTTTTTAGATCATTGCGGGCGCCTGTTTCTAGGTTGCTATTTGATGTCCAGCCACCAGTGAAGAAGTTTCCCTGACTTCCTGTGACATCACCTAAATATCGGCAAGATGCATTTGGCTCATTGTGTGTAATACGTACCATTTGTGCACCTGAGTGAAGTGAGTTGGCACTGCATGCGGTTAATAGTAATGTGGTAATAAAAATAAAGATCTTGTTCATATGATTTTCCTGAAAATCAAAAAATACAAGGCTAGTCCTTTCTATATTTGAAAGACTCATATATTGTTAATGTGTTAATAAAAGAGCTCGTTATTTATAGGGTATAGCCAGTAATATCATTGTGATAATCATCGTTGACTCAATTTATCGAGATAATCGGGCTTAAAAACGATAGCCAATACCCATGCCAAAAGTATTTGTATTTGCAAAATCGAACTTACTTGCTTCCCAAGAAAAATCGAGTGAAAGGTTAGTAAATGGCTCCATAATAAAACCTGCACCATAGGCAAATGAAGTTTCTGATTCACTAGCTCGCTCTTTATGTTTTATTTTCATCGCCGCTCCACCAATATTGCCATATAAGCTCAGAAAATTATTAACACGATAAGTGGGACCCATCATAAAGGATCCATATCTTACGGTATCATTATTCTCTTTATGTAATTTTCCATCTTCCCAGCGATAGTTGGTTATATCGCGGGTTGTTACTGTATAAGAGGCCAATAATCCCCAATTGGCATTAGATACTGCGCTAGACTCATAACGGAGCCTTACACTTAATCCCCGAAGGTCGTTACTGGCAGAGTTTTTTAATGCTCCCATATGGGTTTGAGCATAGCCGAGTGATACCGTGGTATTTTTTGTCGCAAACGCAAATGGCGTGGCGAATAATAGTGCTGACAGCATGAATAACGACAATATACGCTGCATTTAAAAACCCCTTGTTAGTAGAAAAATGACTATATCTATGGCAAATCGTAATAAGACATAATTGCGCCAACTATATAACCAGAAATGGTGAGTGAAAGTTATGAAATTAGTCTTACAGATTTTTTACTAACATTTTCAGAAAATTTAATATGCAGTTATTAAGATTGTAAGTGGTATATCAATCTTTATTTTTCAAATAATTAATAGAACTATTGTGCAGTACAAACATTATAAATTTGCTTATTTAATGAATATAAATAAGTATTATTCCCTACTTTTGTGATCCGTATTTCATTCGCTGCACCTGAGTGTAGTAGCCTAAAATGAGATAAAAAATCGCCCGCTGTATCAGTGGCAAAAATTTTCACTGAGTCAACATCGAAAGTATAAACACCCGGTTGTGGAGTATGTAGGTTATTAATGTAGATATCTCGATAGAGTACTTTTTTCACCTGTTCATTTGTGATGATGTCATACTGCAAAGTGATTCTTTTCTTTTTAAAATCAAGAACGATACTACCACTTACATTAAAATTCTTAGGTTGAATATTCGTTACTGTTTTGGCTGTGCATAAAAAGGAATCAGGATTAGGTTGGCGTTGGCGTTGTATTAATAAAATCAGTAACACAATAGCCACCGCTAAAATAAGCAATGTGCTTCCTCTCAGTATATTTCTTTTATAGTTATGCATTTGGGCTCCTCAACATTCAGCTGATTAAGACACTGAACAAAAATATTCGTATTAGGAACACGAATATAATAAATAAAATTACCATTTTGCTTATACACTTGGCTACTGAGTTCCGTATAAGCTTCTACGGCATTTTCTAAAGTACGATTATCTTTGGTGACACCATAAAATTGATAACCATTGTAGGTTCCAAGTGGAGAAAAATAGTCGGTATTCTGCTTGTTAAATAGAAATAGTAAGCTCACAAGGAACAGGGTAGCACAAACTAAAAAAAACCATTCTTTACGCAGAGAAACTCGCCGAGGTATGAGTTTTGTTACCACAGGTAGTTCTATAATTGGTTCATGTGTATCATTCAACGGAGCTTCTGTTGAATAAGGGGGTTCAATTTCATCAGGAAGTTTTTCAATAGTGACAGAAAGCGTCACACCTACTTTAGGGCGAGTTAAAATAGCGGATGCCGAAAGACCTATTTTTTCAAATGAACCTCGTAATTGATTAAGTAATTTATAATAACTGGCATTAGAAACAATGACACCTTTACGTCCCCATACCCAATCAATTAAATCCTCTTTTTTAAAGAGTCCCTCATGAAAAGCACATAACAAATTACACTCAGATTCAGAAATTTTAATACTTTCATGATCGTGTGATAGTGTCATTCTATCGATATCAAGAATGACCTTATTATCAATTAAATACTTATTACTCATTACTTATACGGCCTTCTGTTAAGATATCATCATCGGACTCAGCCATAATAATCGCTGTGTTGAATATGGCTATATTAAAAGATCACAATATAACTATCATTATTTTTAATCAGTCATATTTGAAGCGAAAAATAAACAAGAGCATCATAATTCTCCTAGCATCTCATTAATCTTCCAAAGGGGATATGGTTGCCATCAAAATCACCTTATATCGTTTTATAAAAACTACAATTTTTCTCTTCCTCCTGTTGTACAGAAATTATATATCTGCCTATTAAGTGAAAAAAGATAGGTGTTTTGACCTATTTTATTTATCGTCAGCTCGTTAATGGTTGTTGGTTGTAAAAGGCGTAACCAAGCAAACATTTCTCCTGTAGTATCTGAATCAAATTTATGCACTGACTTAACGGCGAAAGTATAATTTTGCACTCCTGTACGGCTAAGAGGACTGATAATGATATCTTGAAAAAATAGCTGTTGCTCCTGTTGGTTATGTTGAACGGTATAGTGGATAGCGATTCGATTCGATTGTAAATCAAGAACCAATGTCCCTTTCATTATAAGATGTTTAGGTTTTATATAGATAGTTGATTTTGCTGTACAAATAAGATTTTGTATTTCCAGCGTATCACGTTTATAGCTGCCTAATACCCAAATTACTAGCGCGATACATCCACATAACAAAAGACATAGGATGATTAATAACGTTCTTTTATTGTCATGCATTTAGGTACCGCCGATTCAACAGGATTCAAACATTGTAAAAAAAGATCCATATTTGGCTCTCGGATATAATAAAGATAGTGCCCATTTGCGCGACATATTGGTAGTGTCAGACTATCGTATGCTGCAACCACTTCTTCAAATGCCACTTTATCTGTAGCCATTTTATAAAAATGATAACTATCATAGTGACCAAGGAGCTGGAAGTGACTATGGTATCTATGTGATTCATGACCATGCACTATCAGTAACGCTATCGTAGACAGTAGAATTAGGATACTCCCCAAAATAATCAATAATTTTTTTCTGGGGATTATGCTATTGCTAGAAATTATTTTTGGTTGTTGATCCCTTGTATTCTCTAACTCTTTACTGCTTTCGTATGGTGTAGTTTTTTCCGTTACTATTGGCTCTAGTGTTACCGTTAGTGAGATACCAATTCTTGGACGAGTCACTATGTCATCTGCATTTAAACCTATAAGGGTAAAATTATTACGTATCTGATTAATAAGTTTGTAATAACTCGATTCAGAAACACAACCTGCACGGTTTTTCCAAACAAAATTAATAATATCTTCTTTCTTATATATCCCCTGATAGAAAGCAAGTAATAAATTAGATTCTGATTCCGAGATCTTAATAATTTTATTATTGTTAGCTAATATCATTTTATTGCTGTCAAATATTACTTTTTCATCAATTAAGAATTTTTTCTCATCCATAGTAAGCCTGAATTTAAATTCATCTAATACTACTATCTAGTTTTGTGCGTAGAACACTATATTAACATGGATAAAAGCAATATATTCACATTATTAACATCTCTCATATTAGGATAAAGGGCATGGATATGATTTTATAAGGTGTATTAAGATATTTATTTATTAATTATCAATGCATTATTCTTGTTTTGGGCTATTTTTTTACCTTTATTCTAACTTCTGAAATTTAACTTAATTAGTGAGTAAGAAAAAATTAAGAGTTATTCAGATGTGTTGTAAGCACTTTTATAAAGTTGTTTCTTAATCTTAGCTTAAGATTAATGTAACAAATTAATTTATTTATAGGGAAAGTTGCGATTAATGTATCAACATATAAACATTAAGGCACCCTCTGTATATAAATATAACGAGAAAATAATGTCATATAAAATGAATAAATATATCTACTTTATCTGTTTTCTTATAGAGAGAAGTAATATTAATTAAAAATAAATATCAATAAAGGAAATATACGAATATGTTAAAAAAAACAACACTAGCTTTATTTGTTGCAACGTTCTTTCTTTCTACTAATGCATTGGCGTTATCTGATAATACTATTACTTTTCAGGGGGAAGTTTCTGATGAAACTTGTTCTGTCTCAATTAATGGTAATCAGGCAAAACCTGTGGTTATTTTACCGACTGTTAGTGCCAAGGAGCTAAAAGATAGTGGAGATACCGCAGGACAGGTAACATTTGATATTGGTCTTTCTGGTTGTACAGGTAATACAGATAAACCCACTAAAATATCGACGGTTTTTGTCGGCAATCAAGTTACCAGCAATGGCAACCTTGGCAATACGGGAAACGCTACCAATGTGGAAATTCAACTTCTGGATACTGCTCAGAAAGTTATCAATTTAACTGGTGGTTTTAAAGGTGAGGGAGATCTGCAATTAAAGCCAGGAGAAACGCAAGCCAGCGCAACTTACACTGCACAATACTATGCTACAGGTGCCGCATCAGCGGGTACTGTTGAAGCAACTCTACAATATGCGGTTTCTTATCTGTAACACCGTTATTCGGCCCGATATCACTTGTCGGGCTTTTAATCATCATGGAGTTATTAAGATGAAAAAGGATGCTACTTGCGTTGCAATTCGTTATCTCGTTACGCTAATGCTATTTATTTTTCCCATGACTATATCATGGGCCAGTGTGACTATTATTGGTAGTCGTATTATTTATCCATCAACCGCTCCTTCAGTTGATGTGCAACTAAAAAATAACGATGCATTCCCTTATATTGTGCAAACTTGGTTTGATGATGGCGATATTGATCTTAAACCAGAAAACGCGAGTACTATTCCTTTTATCTCCACCCCACCAGTGTTTCGTATTTTACCGAAATCAGGGCAGATAGTACGCATTGTTTATGGAGCTAATAAATCTTTACCACAAGATCGTGAGTCTTTATTTTGGTTTAATGCGTTACAAGTTCCTCCAGCCAATATAGGCGGGGAAAAACAAAATAAAGTCCTGGTGATGTTACGCACTCGTATTAAACTCTTTTACCGACCAGAACAGATCGGCTCACCAGATAATCTAGTCAAAAAACTCCATGTAACTATGTTTCGTGATACTAAAAAAGGGATTGGCATCACCGTTGATAACCCTAATCCATGGTTTGCATCAATGAGTAACTTAAGCGTTACATTAAATGGTACGACGCATCAACTTGATATTGAAATGATATCCCCTTTTTCTCACCATACTTTTTGGTTACCTCGCAAGCTTAATCTCAAATCACTACGAGGTACTGTTACCGTGACACTCATTAATGATCAAGGTGCAAGGATAAGTGAGCATTATCATGTTAACGAAGGTTAAATTTCACTATAAAAATATGGCCTTTATGATAGCGATTTGCTTTACCTGTCAGGCGGCGGAGGAAGAGTACTATTTTGATCCCACTCTTTTACAAGGTTCTGCTTATAGCAAAAGCATTGCCAGTATTAATGGAGGTGAAATATTGGCAGGTGAGTACATTGTGGATGTTTTTGTGAATGATACTCTCATAAAATCAAGCCTGAAAATTATTTTCAAATCCATTAATAATGGAAAACAAGTGGAACCGTGTTTACCTTTATCTTTAATGCAAGAAGCACAAGTTAAATCGCTATCAGATAAGGCGGTAGATCATGGTAAAAGTTGTCGTTCTCTTAGGCAATGGGTATCACAAGGGGAATGGCATTTTGATCGAGCTACTTTACAATTACGACTTAGCATCCCAATGAATGAATTAATTCATCGGCCACGGGGCTATATATCTCCCTCACAATGGGATAGTGGTGTACTAGCTCTTTTTTTACGTCACAATACCAATTGGACTTATACTGAAAATACAGACCAGCACTTGCACTCACAATATTTATGGAGTGGCATCAATGTTGGTAGCAATTTTGGATTATGGCAGGTGCGGCATCAAGGAAATCTACGCCATACCGATAGTCATAATCAGGGTAGCGACTGGTATTACACGAGTGTTCGTACATGGTTGCAACGGCCAATTTCTGCGATTAACAGTATCATGACACTAGGAGATAATTACACAGATCCTAGTCTATTTGGTAGCTTATTGTTTAGTGGCATAAAGTTCGCAACTGATGAACGTATGTGGCCACAAGGTAAACGTGGCTATGCACCAGAGGTGCATGGTGTAGCGGCTAGCAGTGCTCAAGTCGTGATTAAGCAGTTGGGAAAAGTAATTTATGAAACTCACGTTCCACCAGGTCCATTCTATATTGATGATCTTTATAACACAAAGAATCAAGGGGATTTACAGGTTGAGGTAATTGAAGCTAACGGAAAAATTTCACATTTTATTGTTCCTTATTCATCGGTTCCTGATTCGGTACGTCCTGGTAATTGGCACTACTCTTTTTCTTTGGGGAAGGTGAGGCAATATAAGCATGTTGATAACCGTTTTTTTGAAGGTACTGCTCAGTTTGGTATTAATAACAACCTCACCATTAATCTTGGATCGCGATTAGCCAAAGATTATTACGCCTGGTTGGGGGGCGCAGTATGGGCAACTCGCCTTGGCGCTATTGGCATGAATGCAACTTTGTCTCATGCGCGTATACAGCATGATGATCGCAAACAAGGTTGGCGTGCAGAGTTAAGTTATAGTAAAACGTTTTCTTCAGGTACTAACTTAGTTTTAGCCGCTTACCGCTATTCAACGGATGGTTTTCGTGATTTACAAGATGTACTTGGTGTACGTCGCCAACTGAAAACGGGTATTGATTACTATTCCGATATTCTTCACCAAAAAAATCGTCTTTCTGCAACAATCAGCCAGCCATTAGGCCAGTTCGGTACTGTTAATCTTAGTGCCAGTACCGCTGATTATTACCATAATCAATCGCGGATCACTCAGTTACAAATAGGTTATAGCAACCAGTGGCGAAAGTTAAGCTACGGTCTTAACCTTGCAAGACAGCGTACTACTCAGGATTATGGTGATCATTTTTATCACCATATTGATGAATTGCAAGATCAAAGCCAAAAGCAAAAATATACTGAAACAATACTGTCATTGACTCTTTCTATTCCATTTGATTGGAAAGACAACCGTACTTCGGTAGCAATAAATTATAGCCAATCACGAAACAGTCAATCTTCAACGCTATCTATTACTGGCTCTAGTGGAGATCAAAGTGATTTTTCTTGGTCATTATATGGTAGTTATGATCACCATCGTTATGGTAAGGAACATTTATCGACAAACTTTGGTGCTGGCTTTCAACAAAATACTCGCTTGGGAACACTGAGAGCAGGTTTTGATCAGGGTAAAAATTATCGTCAATTATCCCTAGGTACGTCAGGAACCTTAGTTTTGCATTCTGGTGGGATAACTTTAGGCCCTTACACTAGTGATACCTTTGCCTTAATTCATGCTGATGGGGCGCAAGGTGCTGTTGTACAAAATGGGCAAGGAGCCGTCATCGATCATTTTGGTTATGCCATTTTGCCCACTTTATCACCATACCGTCGCAATAATATCTCCCTTGATACCCGCCATATGAACCGTGATACCGAATTGTCAGGGGGAAGCCAGCAAGTTGTTCCATATTCAGGTGCAGTGGCTAAAGTCAATTTTGCAACAATTACAGGTAAGGCGGTACTAATAGACGTGAAAAAGAAAGATGGCAGTATACCACCAATGGGCGCTGAAGTGCTCAGTGATGAAGGGGCGGTAATAGGAATGGTCGGACAAGGAGGGCAAGTTTATGCCCGAATTAATCATAATTCAGGAAGACTACTTATTCGTTGGGGAAAAAGTGTTAATCAATATTGTCGAGTTCCTTACCAGATTGATTTACATTCATCTAAAAAGGTGATTTATCTAACGACAATTTGTGAGGATAAATAAACCATGTTGTATTTTCACCGAATGTTACTATTAGTTATTTGTTTCATTAGTCTGATCTTTAGCGTTGTAAGCAAAGCGGTATGTATTAAGGTAACAGATAATAGTTTTCTATCCGATAGTGCAATTAAGGCAGGCTATACTGCTCGTAACTGGTATGGTGCCTTTGATGATAATATTGGGCATTTAGGCTTACCATCTGTAATTAGTGTGAGTACCAGTAATAAATTTCAACCTGCTGGTACTGTACTAGCGAGCTCTATTGCTAATTTTCTTACATCAGCAACTCGAACACCATATAGTGCGAAACAGATCCTTTTTCGTTGTGAGCTAAAGGATGCAGGGCAACTTTATGAATTGTATTCCACCAATGGTGATAACATATTTGTGGGAGGGCGTCCGGCGAAAGAATTGGAAGGAGCCTATTATGATGTAGAACGTAATGTCGCTGTACGTATGACTAATCTTAGTACAGGAGAGTATTATAGTCGTTATTGGAAACAGCGCCAACTTACGGCAGATAGTTGGTTTCAAGATGATCACGCTATTTATATTCCTGCTAGCGCATTTAGCAATATATTGTATGAGATGATAAAAATCTCAGCCTCAGATCAGTTTATTTATGCGGGTAGAATTAATAAAGATACTTATAACCAACCTCGAGGTTATATTGCTTTTAAAGGGCCTGGCTTAGATACTTTTGCTATCCAAGAAGGAGATGATCATGCCAATAAATATTTGGGATGGCCATATGTATGGCCGGGCGCATGGGGAACTTATAATCAAGTTACTTATATTCGAGGTGCAACTTGTACAATAGAGGATTATCCCTCAATAGTTATCCTGCCTCAAATTACTGTTAGGGCACTCTCTTCAGGGCAAAGCAGTCAAGCAACATTTAGTCTTACACTTAATTGCGAATTAGGAGCAATGTCTTCAACTCACCCTACAACTAATATTGCGAATGTAGCAATGGGCTTTTTAGTTAATCAACCTACGGCGGTTGCGGCCGCCCGTCGTTTAGGTCTAACAACATCTGGTGGTGGATTAACATGGCTATTGGATACACATTATGGTGAAAAAGGCGTTGCTTCTGGGGTTGGGATCAAAATCTATGATAAACAAGGTGCTGCAATTAATTTGCTACCGGACAGGATGGTGACGGCAAGTGGAAGTACTCGAGGGTGGTATGCGTATAAAGATCTTACTACGTTTTCTGGTACAAAAGAAAATGGTTCTATAGAAACTTGGCATGGTGATTTTACTGCTTCTTTAGAAGCTCTTAGTGGACAAACCGTAACCGTGGGGAGTGTTAATGCACAATTACAAGCCGTGGTTAGTTTTCAATAAGCTAGTTATATTACTATTTCTATCAATTGGTATTGTCATATCATCATTTGCTGCGATTAATGTTGATCGAACTCGGATAGTTTTTGCAGCAAATGATATAAACCAATCACTAACACTTGCAAATGATAGTGCGATACCTATGTTGGTACAGGTTTGGTCCGATATTGGTGATATTCACTCTTCACCAGATACGAACAGAACACCACTTATTATATTACCACCTATCTTTAAAATGGCTCCTGGTGAGTTGAGGTCACTTCGTTTAGTGCTTAGTTCTCGTGATAATTTACCCACCGATAGAGAAAGTGTATTTTGGCTTAACCTTTATCAGATACCACCAGAAAACCTCGCAACACAAGATGTGTCACGAAAATTAATTTTACCACTACGTTTGCGATTAAAAGTTTTTATTCGCCCCGCAGGATTAAAAGTACCGACAGAAAAGGATGAACAGCGTCTACATTTTAGTGCTACCTCACATGGTGTGATGATAACAAACCCCACACCGTGGTATATGAGTCTAGTGATCATGACTAGCATTGATAAGCGTAGACAGCATAATATTATGCTGGCGCCCTATGAAAAAAACTATCTTGATTTACCACAATCCGTTGTTGAAGGAACTAAGATAGATTATGCCGTGATCAATGATTCAGGAAATTGGCGAGTGTATTCAACAACTTTAACAAACTGATCAATGGGAGAGAATGGGTAGAGAATATCTAAAAAAATAATATACTATATTTAATATTTTAACTGTATGTAATTTATTAATAAATTTAATAATTCTTTGTGTTGTTGTTTTTTTTATAACATGGCAAATAATAGCCATATATTATAACTCAATCAATCATTGATGATGTCATATTAAAATAACTCAGCATTTATAGATATAAAGCTAAAAATAATGAATAACAATATAAATAGTTATAGCTATTTACTGATAGTGATGTAAATCACAACTATTTTTGGAGTATCTTTTTTATGTATTGTTCGGTTTTTTCTATTATATCTTGGTATTGTGGATGTTCAGCATAAGCATTTCTAATGGTTTTGTTTATATCATATATAACAGATTCCTTTTGTTTATTTGTTAATGTAAGTAATAGTGATTTTAAAATCACTTTTAATGCCGCAACTTCATGTTCTATGTTAACTAATTTTTTTTCCATATATTCTTCCGAGGAATTATTACGATAGCAATGGGATAATTTTGCATATTAATTAATTATTTAAGTAAATCCAAGTAAAAAATGTATTAGTACAGAAAGAACGCTTTTACAGATGCGCTTTATCTAAAGTGATCTATTTTATTAACTTAATCACTGGAGGATAAAGATAGAGTGTAAGAGGTTATATTTGACTTAAGTAATAGAAAAGAGTGAACGTTATTTTAGTAAAAAGAAGAGCATAGGATGCAATATTGTGCATCCTATGATGTTAAATTGGTGGGGAAACCATTAAAATCATATAATGAGTCTATGCTTGGATAAGTTTTTTCACATATTGCTCAGTAAGATTTATAACTTCATTGTGATGTGGATATCTGCTTGAAGTATCTTCAATAACTAAAGATATATTGCCTAACATATCGCGTCGTTGCTTATCATTTAATGCACAAAGTAGAGATTTAGTGACTATTTTTAAAGCAGCGAGCTCGCATTCGATTTCTCTTAAGTTGTTATCCATGATTTACCTGTCAGTATCTAATGGATTATTAATATAAGTAATTTTTTTATATATCACAATTATAGAAAGAGATTATTGAGAGATATAACGCACAATATGTTTAATAGGAGCAAGATGTGTGAAATGAGTGATAATAATTATTTCCCCTTGTTTTGGTAACTAAAGTAATATCTAATTTATTAGTTTTTATGAGCTAGATAGAAAGAATAACAATAATGATTTTATTGATTGGTTTTTAAATTGTGCTAACTAATAGACTAAAAATACCATACCACTTACTATTTTAAATAGATTATTAAATGTCATTTTTATACATGAGCTACTTGCTATAATAAAGTTGGTTATTATTAGGAGGTACTATTTAAATATTGATAATTAATAGTTAATTATATTTTTATTGATTGGTTAGCAAGTTAGTTTTACTTTCCCTCTCTTTAAAATAAGACAGAGTGTAATTATTATAAACCACACTCTGTGAAATCTATTTAGGACTATTTTAAGCTATTTTTGATTATGCTTTACAAAGTTAATATAGCTATTAACCCAGTTTTGCATAAAACCTGCTGTTTTTTCAGAAAACTGACCGTTTTCTACCATTCCATCATACCATTTTAAAAAACATTCTGGTTGATTTAAGGTTGGCATATTTAAAAATGCTAATGAATTACGCAGGTGCTGTTGTGCAATAGCAGTACTAATATTACCGATTGAAACACCGATGATCCCAGCAGGAATACTATCCCATGCATTAGTACCATAAGGGCGAGAGGCTTGATCTAACGCATTTTTTAGCACACCAGGGATTGAGCGGTTATATTCAGGTGTTACGAAGATAATGCCTTGGCATTGCTTAATTTGTTGCTTAAACTCGACAACGGCTTCAGGTGTTTTGTCGTCATCATCTTGGTTGTAGAGAGGAAGAGTACCGATATCAAGGAACTGAAAAGTAAATTCTTGAGGAAATAGCGAGGTTAATGCTTTTGCTGTTTGTTTATTATAGGAATCTTTTCTTAAGCTTCCGACTACAACACCAATGTTAAAATGACTCATCTTAACTCTCCTATATTGAAGGATAACAATGAATATCAATTACTATTTTGATATTCATATTTTGATTTTATCCTGATAATAGAAAACAGCAACAAAATAAAAGTAATTATAACACATTAAAAGAGTATTGTTTTACACCTTATAAAGGTAATTAAATGATAAAATTAGATGTTATTATTTTTCTGATTATCTGCTATTATCTTCATTGTGTAGAAATAACTGCTTCTAACACGACAACATTTTTCCAATTAAAAATACCGATACTCATTTAATGATGATTTTAATGTGACGGATGCAATGTTGTAAGAAAAAATAATGAAATGAAAGGATAGGAGCCGTTATTGTCATTTATGCGCTAGGTTATTGACTTAGTACGCAATAGACAATAGAAAATTATAATAAGATAGCTTAAAATGCGATACTACATACGCTCTTATTTAGACTGATCGGAATTAAGGAAAAATGATGTCCTTATTGAAAAATAAAAACAATGTTTTAGCTCTGTCTATGGCAGTTACTGTTCTCACACTATCGGGATGTAGCATTTTATCTGGTGATAGCCAACCTGTGGAGGTGGTGCCAACACAGGTGCAATCCACGGTAACTTCACCTGCTGATAATAATTATCAACAGATGAACGTAGGGGAGCAAAAACTGGCATCACAAACAGCATGTATCAAGCAACTTGATTCTTTAAAAACATTTTCACCAGCAGAGTATAAATCTATGGTGGATGAATTTAAGGAAATCAGTGAAATTAATGCGTTATACCGTAGTGTTGAAAATACCGCCAGTAAAGATAGCTTAGCATTATTAAAAATGAGTATCGAATCTAAGACCGAAGTACTATGTGCTAAAGTGCGCTATCTTTCGGTTATGTCTGTGAATTCGACACTGAAGAAATTAGGTGAATAATTACTATGAAATTAAAGCAGAGTGCTTGTCTCGCTTTTATGATGTTTCCGGCGCTGTCTTTTGCTAATAATGAGTTTAATTTTGTCATTGAAGATTTTGACCGTTATTTAGAAGCACAACAGCCCGTTGATATTAAGCCTGAACCCTCTGCAACAATTTCATCTTCATCTACTCCCGATCAGCGTAGTGGAACGGTGCGTTCCACTGTGACATTAAAGGAAAAGCCACCACAAAAACCACAACAAAAAATTCAGCCTAAACAGCCTGTTGTACGGAATGAACATCAAACCGTGGTACGCAATGAGCATCGGCCAGTAGTGGCGACTCCCTCTGTACCTCAGGTGACTTTGTCTGAACAATGCTCTGTGGTATCTACAAATACCAACAAAATAAACAGTGATTACACTCATTATTTAACACCACTGCTTTCGTTTGTACCGATTAAACCGCAATTTACCCCTGAGGACTTGAATCGGTATTATCAAAGTAAATCCGTGGTCTATAATCCTCTAATGCTTTATACGCGTAAGCGTTATCCAGGGCAGCCATATCAGTCTACTGATAATACTTTATTAGATTTCATTCCAAATACAGTGTATTCAGTGACTGAAATACCTTTTCATTTTTTATATCAATTTAAACGTTCTTTGCTTGACCATAAGCAACCTCTCTTTAATAAAGAGCTATTAAATCGTTTAGCAAATACTCGCGAAAAATATCAACGTCTGTATCAGAAATTTACTGAACAAACCGCGTTATTAACTGAAAGTTTAACTAAACTGCAAACCGCAGAAGAAAAAGTTCAACAATTAACAGCGGAATTGGCAAAAACGCAAGATAAACTGGCTGTAGCGAATAATTTACTTAATGATGATAGCCTAAAACAGTCTGTGGCTAAGTTACAAAATGAATTAGCACAGTCTAAAAAAGAGCAGGATACGTTGCTTGCACAATTAGCTGAAAAAGATCAGTTGCTGTTTGATGCGACAGAAAAAAATAAAGTATTAACTAAACAGCAAGAAGATTTTGATATTCAGGCACAAAAATTAAATCAATTGACTACCCATGTTGCTCAACTTGAGCAACAAAAACAGCAGCTACAATCACAATATGGGCAGGCTCAACGGTTATTAACAAATAACAGTGCTAAAAAAGAGATTGAGGTACTACAAAATTCTTTAACTAATTTATCAGCAGTGCGCCAATCTTTAGAAAATCAATTAGCTAAAAACAAAGCCTCTTTTGAAGCTACTCTAGCTAAGAATAATCAGTTAATTGATACCCAACGCCAACAGATAGCTCAACTTAACGATCACATAAAAAAAATAAACCAAGAGCAACAACAGTTAAATCATTCGTTAGTGACTCTTCAACAACAAAAAGCACAAGCAGATGATCAATTAACACAGATCCCAGCGTTGAAGCTTGAGTTACAAAATAAGGTTAATGAATTAGCTGAGCTGAAAAAAAGTTTATCTACGGGCGAGAAAGCTTTTGATGCTTTGATTTCAGAAAAAAATGGTGTAATCGCTAAATTAGAGAAAGCTCAGGCAGATCTCGCCAATAAGTATCAAGCATTGGATACCCAATTTAAAGAGAACAATACCACCATTGGGCAACTTAAAGAGAGCAAAATAGCGAACGATAACGCTTATGCTCAATTAGAGAAACAACTAGCAGAAAAACAATCGCTTACTGATAAATTAACGACACAATTAACACAAGCTAAAGATCAGTTAGCAAAACAAAATTCTGAAAGTAACCAACTAATTGCTTCATTAAAACAGCAGCAAGTAGAATCGACGGCTCAATTTAAGCAACAAGAAAGTGTTTTAGCGAATTCTCAAAAAGAGTTTAATGAAGTCTCTAAGCAGCTTGAAGCTCAGCGTGCGCTAACGAAAACACTTGAAGAAAAAGAATTAAAATTAAGTGAGCAACTAAAAGAAAAAGAGAGTGAAATTAAAAAAATAAATAGCGAAAATGCGAATTCTCAAAAAGAGTTTAATGAAGTCTCTAAGCAGCTTGAAGCTCAGCGTACGCTAACGAAAACACTTGAAGAAAAAGAATTAAAATTAAGTGAGCAATTAAAAGAAAAAGAGAGTGAAATTAAAAAAATAAATAGCGAAAGTGCGAGTGTTCAAAAAGAGAATAAAACATTAAAACAGCAATTGGATAAAGCTATGGGAGAAGGGCAGATTATCGCAAGTCAGCTTGCATATGCCTATTCAATTATCGGTAAAGATAATGCCCAACGAAATAAATCAATTCTGTCGGAAATACAAAAACAGAACTATGTGCAATACGATGATAACACTTACTTTAAAATCCTAAAACAAGGGAAACCTGTGGATTCAATTGCAGGTAAAACAGTTGTTTTCGCTATGCATGAACAATTAACCGATGGTACAGTAACACTTAATTATGACAAAGCTAAGCCGTTAATTTTACCATACCGTCAACTTCCACTGCCTCTTAATACTTTTGTTGCTAAAGCAGGCTTAAATGGCAAAGCTAAAATTTATATTAAACCTGATGGCGGGTATGGGAAAGATGGTATCCCAGGGCAAGTACCTCCAGAATCGATGTCTATAGTGACAATTGAAATTTTAGCTATCAAATAGCACCCTTTAATAAATTACCGTTGTCAGTTCTTCTATAAATAATGAAGAGCTGATATTTTATACATGCCACATAAATTCATCATTAATTAAACATAAAGAGTGTTCTACTAGCCAGTGTTTTAGTTTTTTACAATTTTCAGGGTGTTGTGGAATAGTGATTAAAATATTCCATAATGGTTGTAATAACTCAGAATGCGGTTGTGTATTTTGTAAGTACTCTAATGTATTATTTATTTTTTTATTGAATACCGGCTCTTTTTCCCAAGCTTCTATAACTAATTTAATATCCTTTTTCAGCAAATCATCTATCACAACGATCCGTGCTTTATCAGCTTCTAATTTTGTTTTTATATCTTCTAAAGATAAAAAAGAAGAGGCTATATTTGATGGTTCCTTTTCTTCAAATAATTTAATGTTTTCACATTGATTAATTTGATATTCGAGATCTTTTTTTATCTCATAAAGTGTAAATATATGCGGTGTTATATGCTCAACCCACCAAATAAAAATGGGTTTTATGATAGCTTGAATTAAACGTGCATGATCAGCAATGTTGATTTTTGCATTTAAAGCGTTCCAATTAATATCTGATATATTAGATTGGTATTTATCAGCCAAATTTACTACGGCATTAATATTTTCTTTAGTTAATGGCACTGAGCAATGTTTTTTGCGTAAAAACCATGTGGATTGCAATAAACTGTCTACAGCTTCACGGCATAATAAGCGAGATAATATTTTAATTTGTTTCTCATTTATATCATTATTTGTAATAAGTAAAGAAAACTGAAGATTAAATAAATTATCAACAGTTTTCTTATTTTCATCTGCCATCATTTTTTTTAGCAAATTAAAATAACGATAATATTGGTATTTGCTAGTATTAGTTTGTCGCTTTATCACAATAGTTTCACTCATCAGAACAAATTTTGCATATTCTAGCGATGAATTGAATGATGATATTATGATAATAGGTCGGATTTTTTATAATTTTAATTTAAGATGTCTCGCTTTACTCGGTGTCATATTAAAACGTCGATGATAGCTTTGTGTAAAGTAAGATTGGCTAGAGAATCCTGACTCCATAGAAATATCGACAATACTCATTTCTGTTGTTAATAATAATTGATGTGCGTAAATAATTCTTCTTTCGCATATCCATGTTCTTGGCGATGTTCCATAAACATGATTAAATAACTCTTTAAATGTGGTGAGACCCATACCAAACTCGCGAGCAAACTGTTTTAGCTTCCAATTTTTTAGATGGTTTTTTTCCATAAATATTTTCAAGCGATCAACTTGCCTATGACTTAATTGGCGTAGTAACGCCATAAGATTGGCACCTTGCTCGGAAGAAAGTAATAGAATGAGCATTTCTTCAATACGTAATTGAGTAAAAGTATCTGGACAATTTTGTGAAGAAAGATAATCAAAACCATTACTACAAAAATGGATCAGAGGTGAATCTTCAAAACAGATAAAAGCCGATGAGAAATTTTCCTCTCTATCGATATTACTGAGAATATCACTATTTTTTGACATGAAATTTCTTAAGAAATCATCAGAAAGAGGAATATAAATTGTTTCACAAGGCTCATTGCCTAGCGTTTTTATGGTATAATTTCCTTGTTGTAAGAAAATAATCTGATCTTTGTTAATAGTTATTGTATTTGTGCAGTTTTGTAATACCAGCGCATTATTTCTGATTATGTATAAAGCTTTTTGGTTATTTTCTAATATTTGATATTGCGGATAAAAATAAGAGAGTTTTTGAATAACGCAATCTTGTTTAGTGTTTTCACCACATTGTATTGTATTCATTTTTCGCCCAAAATTATTATATAAGTATCACTGTATTTAATACCAATAAATAAAAAGAATATAAAGTAGTAGCTTCTTTATTATTTAAAGAGTATTAAAAATAAAAAATAGAATGTTTTCTTTATTATGATGTGGTTTTTTTTTAGATATTAGACATTGAAGTTGCCATTTCTAATTTAAGATAAATCATTTGTTTAATTTAATGTCATTTTTTATAGATTGCAAAAACAATTTAATTAAGCTAGTCATTTAATGAAAAGAATGCGACAAAATTTAGTAGAATTTTGTAATAATATATTGACAGATAATGAAATAGAGTTATTTATTCTATAAATAACAATTAGTTATATTTCATTTTAAAATTTACACTGTAAAGCATAATAAGGGTGTTTTTTAAACACTATAAAGTTGTTTAATATGAGTTGTTAATAAATTTTTGTGTATATGTTTTTGTTTTGTATATTAAATGAGTGTTTTTTGCAATGAATTTATTTGATAAAAAAAATAAAATGTAATTTTTATAGGTTATTTTCACTATATATTATTATCTTTTTTAGTATGGCAAAGAAGCAAATAAACTTGCTATAAATTTTTCCCAAGTATATTTTTTCGTCTTTATATGGTTTTAACATTATGAAAACATAAAAATTAACGTCTATCATAAAAATGGCCAGTAATGTATCAAGAAATTAGTCTTAAAAATAGACGGTAGTTTATTTTTGTGACTAATGTCTCATATTTTATCTGTGATGGTTTTATTGTTGTTTTGTTAGCTCTCCTCCATTTGTTGAAGATTTTTGAATAATCAAGTTGTTATCAATAGATGCGATTAGCTATATGTTAATTCGTGTTATAAATTATCATCATTATAGGATGGGAAAGTGTGCATCTTATTCATAAATTAGCAAAAAATTAATTGTTATCTCTTTTTTATCTACTTATAAATCGGCCTTTTCCCTAAAAAGTAAAGCCCATAATTGGGGTTGATATATGGCGTTATTATCGCCATCGACTTGAATAATTATTTATTAAAATAATAAGTAGAGCTGGTGTATTTATTATCAGGGAGGTTCAGATATAGCTAATTATGGATAATAAGCGAACACAGCGAGATATTATATTTAGCATAATATGGATTATTTGGTCATGTGCATTAATGGCTTTTTGGCGATATCAAATAGCTGGTGAGCTTTTGATCACCCTTATCCTAATTTTTAGCATTATTATTTACTCTATAACTTTGAGGTTAAAAAAAACGGCAATGTTTAGTCGAAAAACAGAAACACCAAAAGCCGCGGAGCCTATTGCTCCAGTTATGGCAGAAGAAAAAAAGCCTATGCCGGAGCAAAAATTGTATACCATTATTGCTAAAGGCACTGTATTTCAAGGTGATATTAACGTTGATGGTGATATTCAAATTTGGGGTAAAATTTCAGGGAATATCAATGTAAAAGATGGCGTGATCCGTGTTATGCATGCGGGCCAAGTTGAAGGGGAATTAACGGCGCCAGACATCATTATTGATGGTTTTGTTAAAGGTATTTGTGCCGCAAACAATCTTGATATTCTAGAGCATGGTGAACTACGTGGCACTAGTCGTTGTGGCAGTATGTCAATTAAACGTGGCGGTGTCTTTACTGGACAATCTGAACAGGTTGAACACCAAGCTAAAGCCGTTGCACAGCAACGTGTTGTATCTATTAAAGAAGGTACAGTTAATACCAATAAAGAGTCTGTAACTGCAGAAAGTAAACTAAAAGAAAATAAAAAATAAAAGCGATTCTCTTTTTATTACTTATGATCTGTTTTATTTTATCATTATTATCCTAACTAATTAGAATGAGAATAATGATGGAATTGGCTACTCCTCGATTACGTTTACGAGAATGGCGTGAAAGTGATAAAGCGCCATTTTTTTTACATATTAACGCCTCAGCATCGGTGATGCGTTATTTCCCTTCACCACTTACCCGCGCAGAAAGCGATGCAATGGTTGATACATTGCGTGATAAATTTATTCAGCAAAATGGTTGGGGACTTTGGGCCGTTGAATTAAAAGAGACTCAAGAGCTTATTGGCTTTGTTGGATTAAATATTCCTAATGCCCCTTTGCCTTTTAATCCGTGTGTTGAAATAGGTTGGCGTATTGCACAATCTCATTGGCGTAAAGGGTACACTTATGAGGCGGCCTTAACAGTATTAAAATATGCTTTTGAACAGTTGAAACTGGAAGAAGTGGTGGCATTTACCGCCGTGACCAATTTACCCTCAGAAGGGGTGATGAAAAAACTCGGTATGAAGAAGTCTGAATATTTTATGCATCCATCTCTAGATAAAACACACCCTTTAGCACAACATGTATTATACCGATTAAAAAAAGCAGACTTTATTTTCCCGATAAACGTTTAGATTTTTTAGCCGGTAATGCAGGAACGGGTTTCTTATCATCAATAAGATGCCTAATTGCTAAATAGGGATGATAAATTAGCATTCGAGGCCCCGCCCAACGCATGACTTGTTTCATTGCTGCTCTTTTTACTGGCTGATAGCAGTGAATTGGGCATTGTTTGCAGGCGGGTTTTTCCTCACCATAGCGACATTTATCTAGTCTTTTATAAGCATATGTCACTAATTGCTGATAATACTCGGGGTCGGTATTAGGATGCGCTCGTTCATACAGAGCAACCATTTTTTGGATGGTTTTCTTCTCTCGATTAATTCTTTTACCTGACATGGTACTCTCACTTCTTATTGTTGCATTTAAAATGCATTTTATCATAACGCATGACTGGGATGATAAATTAATTGGCTATTTTTAAGGCAAAAAAAGAAAAAATTTTGCAAAAATACTTTTCTTTTTTTTGATTATATAATACTGTATTTATATACAGTTTATTTGCCTTGGTATGGTGAAAATAATGCGTGTGGAAATTTTATTTAACAAACAATCTAATGTCACTGACTCACTATTTCCGCTGTTAGAACATGAACTAAGAAAAAAAATTATTCCTATTTATCCTGATATGCAGTTTCGTATCGCTTTTAGTAGCATGAATACGATCCAAGTCACGGGCGTAAAAGATGAAGCTAAGCATGAGCATATTATGGAGTTAATTCAAAGTGTTTGGGAAGATGATAGTTGGCTCCAAACGAATGATGATTAACGACCAATTAAGTTAAACAGAGATTGCCAGAGCATCTTACTTTTATTGATCAGATAGATAGTTAACAACATGCCAAACATGTTGCTTACTGGCAATCTACTTATTGATATTACTAATGGCGACAAATTTTGTTTTCACTGGTAGTAAAACCGCCATCAGCAGCAATAAATTTTCCTTTTTTTTCTAAAAATGCCACTAATTCGGCCGCTGTCATATTCTCAGCAGAACAGGTATGAAAGCGCGCTTCTTCCCCAAAACGTTGATGAATTGCCTCGATAAGTGATCTTTGCGTAAACGCCACTTTTGATGAAAGGATCATATGTAATACTTCATGACCATGTATAGATGCCATTTGTTAGCCCTTAATTATATAAGATGTATTTATTATGCATCTTTTTAGGAGGGAAACTTTGTTTTTAATCATAAAAAAGCGATGACAAAAGGTCATCGCTTCAGGTCGCTGATAAATAATATTTGCGCCGTAGTAAAGAACGGTTTATTTCTCAGCTTGTTGAAGTATTTTTTGCATTTCATCTTTTAGATAGAGTTTTTCTTTTTTTAGTTTTGCAACTTCATCATTGTAGCCTGCGCCATTAGGTCCTTCTAATTTAGCAATTTCTTGATCAAGTCGATGGTGTTTATCATAGAGAGCTTGGAAACGAGGATGGGTATTTTTTAACTGAGAAACCAGTGATTGTCTTTCTGAGAACATATAACCTCCTAATGAAAGAAATTGCGATCTCTATTTCAGTATAATCATAGATAGCTGATCTGCACGTTAGTGCATCACAAATTTACATTTCATCAATAAAAGAATGAGTTCTTTAAAAATTATCAGAATAATCCTCTCAGAGAGAGATCTGCTAAAGTGTTAGCATCTATATTATAAAATGCTAGTATTAAGATGATTACTAATAAAAATATCTAAGCAAAATTTGTTAACAGCGATTTGGCGCTGTGAATATGGAGAAAATGATGAATAAAGTAATTTTATCTTTGGTTGCAGCGATGTCTTTGTCTGCTTGCGCACAAGCGGTTGATAGTTTGGAAAAAGTCGCTCCTTATCCTAAAGCAAAGGAAAATCAAATTCGTCATGTTATTGAGTTAGAACAAAAAGAAAACGAAGGCAATTACCAAGTTGAGTTGATCGTGGGTAAAGAGATGATGGTTGATTGTAATCGTCAATGGTTTGGTGCTGAGTTAGATAAAAAAGATCTCGAAGGTTGGGGTTATGATTACTATATCGTAAGCGACTTAAATGGCCCAATGTCTACGATGATGGGTTGTCTTGATAACACTAAAAAACCCGCCTTTGTTCAAGCTAATATGGGGCAAGCGGCATTTATCCGCTATAACAGCAAATTACCTATTGTTGTCTATGCACCAAAAGATGTAGATGTGAAATATCGTGTGTGGTCTACTTCTGACGAGGTTAAAGATTCAACAAAGAAATAATGATTGATCTTTAATGATTATTGAGTGGAAAGCCCTTTGTTTTCAAAGGGCTTTTTTTACAACTAACGGATCACCAATACCGACATTTTTGCATGGCGAACAATAGATGATGCTGTTGAGCCTAATAAGTAGGAAGAAACATTAGGACGATGTGAAGCAATAGCAATTAAATCTGCATCGATTTGACGTGCATACTCTAAAATTTCATCTTTTGCATTACCAACACCGACATTGCAAACAATTTGCTCATCGGGAATTTTCGCATCTTTGATCATATCTTGCAGAGCAATAAAAGCGAGGCGAGTGCGCTCTGAAGAGTCTTTAAATTTTTCAGGAATAGCGGCAAACTCAATACCAAAGAAAAGTTCTGCATTTGGAATAACGGTGAGGAAGTGGATCTCGGGTTTGCCAACTTGAGCAATTTGTTCAATGTGAGTGATCAGTTCCTGAGAAAGCTCGTCTTCTAGAATATCGATAGGAACTAGAATTTTTTTGTACATTACAAACCTCACTTAACGTTAGTTTTAAAATATAACTCTATTATCACTGAATATAAAAAATATAGCTGTGATCTACGTTCTAAATAAGAGTGAGAATGATTATTCTATCACTTAATTATTTATATTATAGTAATAATTAGTGCTTTTAAAATAAAAAGCTAAAAAGGCAGAATAAAACTATATCAATCTTAACTTATTGACAGGTATGAGTTAAATAAGATGATATTTAAAATAAAAGTTTTTTAATTAGCCATCTAGAGGAAAATGCACAAAAGAATGATTATCAATTATATTATTGTTCTGTATCTATAGGATTTTATTGGTAATTTTTTAGAGACTTAATCAATAAAGTATGGCATATTAACCGTTAATAGCATCTCAATATGATGTTTGGACAGCAATCTTAGTCCCTAAACAGGATTGTTATTCAGAGTCGTCCTTTATCCTCACCAATGAGTTATGGAACCTGAAATAACCTATGGAACTCTATTCGTTATAAACAAATAGGGTAGGCTATTTATACAGAATAAGATTATTATTATGACACATAATCACATTGATGATATTGAGTTGAATATGGCTGAGAAAACACAATCTGACAAATTCAAAGCGGCCAAGAAAAGCACATTGGTCAGTGTTTTTGTTAATATCTTTTTATCCATATTTCAAATCACAATTGGTTTATTCTCACATTCCCAAGGCTTAATTGCTGATGGTATTCATTCACTGTCTGATTTAATTGCTGACTTCGTGGTGTTAATTGCGAATAAAGGCAGTCAAAAGCAACCCGATGCCGATCATCCTTATGGACATTTTCGCTATGAGAATGCCGCTTCATTAGTGTTAGGGACGATTTTATTGATTGTTGGTTTGGGAATGATATTTTCTGCTATCCATAAAATGTTAGATCCTTCAATCATTCCTGATGTTCATAGCATCGCGCTTTATGTGGCTTTATTGGCATTAGCGGCTAAAGAAGGGTTATTTCGTTATATGTTAGCTGTAGCCAAAAAAGTCGATTCTAGTATGTTAGTGGCAAATGCTTGGCATGCGCGCTCAGATGCCGCCTCTTCTTTAGTGGTTGCAATAGGGATCATTGGTAGCCTTGCTGGATTTAAATTCTTTGACCCACTAGCAGCACTTATTGTCGGGCTATTTGTTGGCCGTATGGGATGGCGTTTTACCTATCAAGCTTTGCAAGATCTCATGGATAGAGGCGCTGATGAAGAAACACTTGAACAGATCACCAATACATTAATCACCACACCAGGAGTACAAGGGGTACATGATTTAAAAACCCGTCGTGCAGGTGATTATTTATTAGTTGATGTCCATTTAGAAATTAAAGGCGAATTAACGGTCAATCAAAGTCATGATATTGTGGTCAATGCCCATGATAGAGTACTTAAACAGCATGCACAGATTTTAAGTGTGATGATACACGTCGATCCTGCTTAATTTAGCGTTAACTATTTGATAGTTTAAAGGTAATAAATTGTATTTATTACCTTTTTGTTTTTATTCTTTGCTTAATTAAAAATTAACACAGTTTTCTTTTACATTATCGGTTAATGCAGCAATCAGATTGTCAACGGCACATTCAGCCATTGCATAGCGAGTCTCTTTAGTCGCAGAGCCAATATGGGGTAAGGCGACAACATTTTTCATGGTTAAAAGTGGTGAAGAGGTTGGCAGTGGCTCTTGCTCAAACACATCTAATCCGGCTCCAGCTATTTGTCGCTGCTCTAATGCGTTAATTAATGCTTTTTCATCAACCACGGCACCGCGTCCGGCATTAATTAAATAGGCGTCAGCTTTCATTAATGCAAACTGTTTTGCGCTTAACAGATGATGAGTTTCTGGCGTTAGCGGTAAAGTAATGCAGACAAAATCGGCTTGTTGTAAAAGCATCTCTAGGGAACAAAATTTAGCATTAAAATGCTGGTTAACATCGTTATATTCAGTACGAGAATGGTAAATAATATCCATATCAAAACCGAAGTGGGCGCGTTGTGCTAATGCTTTACCGATACGCCCCATACCAATAATCCCCATGGTTTTATGGTGAACATCAGTACCATACCAATCCGGCGTAATACTTTTTACCCATAAACCTTGTTTTATATTATCGGCTAGTTCAGGAATACGACGAGAGACGGCAAGAACAAGCGCCATCATTGTATCAGCGACAGTATCAGTTAATACCGTAGGTGTATGCATCAATTTGATATGACGTTCAGTGAGCGCGGCAACATCCACATTATCATAACCGACAGAAATCGTTGATACGGCTTTTAGTTTTGGCGCTTTTTCAATAAAGTGTTTATCGATATTACCGCCGGCGCCTAACAATCCTTCAGCATGAGCGAGGGTGGCTTTAAAATCGGCACAATCGAGAGAGAGCGCGTTAAACTGTTTTACCTCAGCAACGGCAGATAATTTTTGTTGCAGTTTTTCTGGAAGCGGTTGATAAAGTATTACAACGGGTTTCATAGCGTTCTCCTAATTGGTATTAACTAATAGATATAAATCACACTCTCTTCTCTTCAATTCATCTATTGAGGCTACTCTTAATTTCACTGTAAAGCATATTAGCGTGGATGTTAATAAGGTATGATAAAAACCAATTAATATCAGTTTTATCATATAATTAAAGTATTCAGTATAATGTAATCGTTTACTTTTATGGTGAAGAGGGCAGTTCTCTCTAAAATAACTATATAACGATTATTAACAATAATTTGCTGTAATACGGTTATATTAGGTCGTTTTTATTAAATAATTAAGGAATAAGAAAAGCGTGTAAACGTTTACACTAAATGTCGGTTTGATCACGAAATTAGTTTGTTGAACTTGTTAAACTCTGAGGCAATCAACAAAACCGCTTGACGCTTTTCATTTGAAATAAATCAAAAGAGGTGAATGTGGAAATTTTAGTTACGGGTGGAATGGGATATATCGGTAGTCATACATGCGTGCAAATGTTAGAAGCAGGCATGACGCCTATTATTTTGGATAACCTCAGTAATGCAAATGAAGAGGTACTTAACCGAATTGAAGCATTAACAGGAAAACGCCCACTGTTTTATCAGGGGGATATTCGTGACGAAAAACGACTGGCCACAATTTTTACTCAGCACTCTATTCAATCAGTGATCCATTTCGCTGGATTAAAAGCGGTAGGTGAATCTGTTGAAAAGCCCATCGAATACTATGACAACAATGTTAACGGTACTTTGGTGTTAGTTCGTTGTATGCGTGATGCGGGCGTAAAAAGTATTATTTTCAGCTCATCAGCCACGGTTTATGGTGATCCTCAAACTGTGCCTATTACTGAAGAGTCACCTGTTGGTGGCACTACCAATCCTTATGGCACCAGTAAATATATGGTCGAGCGTATTTTGTCTGATCTCTATATTGCAGATGAGAGTTGGTCTATCAGTTTACTGCGCTACTTCAATCCAGTAGGTGCTCATCCATCTGGCACTATGGGGGAAGATCCTAAGGGTATTCCTAATAATTTAACGCCTTATATCTCGCAAGTTGCGATAGGTCGTCGTGAAAAAGTCGCGGTATTTGGTGATGATTACCCAACAAAAGACGGTACTGGTGTACGTGACTATATCCATGTTATGGATTTAGCTGATGGTCATATTGCCGCCTTAAATGCGTTAGGAGAAAAAGCAGGGTTACATATCTATAACCTAGGCACAGGGAATGGCACCAGTGTGATTGAAATGATTGAAGCATTTCGTAAAGCCAGTGGTAAAGCAATCCCTTATGAAATTCAGCCACGTCGCCCGGGAGATATCGCACAATGTTGGTCAAGTCCTGCCAAAGCAGAAAAAGACTTACACTGGAAAGCCATTCGCTCTATTGATGATATGGCAGCCGATGCTTGGCGTTGGCAATCACAAAATCCTAACGGTTATCTGAAATAGATCATAAAAACGCTATCAGATAATCTTTAATAAATAAGAGAGAAGATTATGTCAAAACTGATTTTTGATCCCGTTGAGCATCCTCATCGTCGTTATAACCCTTTGACTGGGCAGTGGATATTAGTTTCACCCCATAGAGCAAAACGACCATGGAATGGCAAAGATGAAAAACCTCAGATAGCGACACTTCCCTCTTATGATCCACATTGTTATCTGTGCCCAGGGAATACCCGAGTTTCGGGTGATAAAAATCCTGATTACACAGGCACTTATGTTTTTAATAACGATCACTCTGCATTATTGACAGACCAATATAGTGTTGAGGTATCCGATAATCCACTCTTCCAGACTCAAGCGGTGAGAGGGATCAGTCGTGTTGTTTGTTTTTCCCCCGATCATAGTAAAACTATTCCCGAATTACCTATTAGTAGCCTACGTAAAATCATTGATACTTGGGATAACCAAATAGAAGCGCTAAGCAAAGAGTATCTATGGGTACAAGTATTTGAAAATAAAGGTGAAACAATGGGGTGCTCTCAACCTCATCCTCATGGGCAAATATGGGCGAGTGATTTTTTACCTAATGAATTAGCACGCAAAGATAGCCAATTAAAAGACTATTTTAATCAATATGGCCGTAATCTATTAATGGATTATGTTAAAGCTGAATCTGAAGACGGTAGTCGAACCGTGGTTGAAACTAAATACTGGTTAGCTGTCGTGCCTTATTGGGCATCATGGCCTTATGAAACCATGCTATTACCAAAAAGCCATATTCGCAGAATGAGTGAATTAACGGCTGAACAACGTGATGATTTAGCCTTGGCAATAAAAAAATTAACCAGTCGTTACGATAATCTATTTCATTGTTCATTTCCTTATTCAATGGGATGGCATTTTGCACCTTCTTTTAAAGAGGGCGAAAGCATTGAGCATTGGCAATTACATGCCCTGTATTATCCGCCGTTATTACGCTCTGCGACAGTACGTAAATTTATGGTGGGTTATGAAATGTTGGCTGAATCGCAACGCGACTTAACGCCAGAGCAAGCTGCTTATAATTTACGCCAAGTAAGCGATATCCATTATAAAGAGCAAGAAAATTAGCTTAACGGGTTGATGGCGGACGCTTTTTAAATCACTACCTAGCCTAGGATGCATCACTATTATATTGATGTAACAGGTTGTTATTACTTAATTTTAAGTTAAGGATTTATTATGCAGGCACTGATTAATAATGTGACTCATTCTTTTACCTCTATTTTTGGTTATGCCCCAACACATTTTATTCAAGCTCCAGGCAGAGTTAATCTGATTGGTGAGCATACTGATTATAACGATGGTTTTGTTCTTCCTTGTGCCATTGATTATCAAATGGTAGTTGCTGCCGCCAAACGAGATGATAATCTTATTCGTGTGATTGCGGTTGATTATCAGAATGCGCAAGATCAATTCTCTCTCGAACATCCCATTGAGTTTTTACCTAATAAAATGTGGGCTAACTATATTCGTGGCGTTATTCATTTTTTACAACAAGCCAAATATGTATTTCAGGGTATGGATATTGCCATTACAGGTAATGTGCCTCAAGGGGCTGGCTTAAGCTCTTCAGCTGCATTAGAAGTGGCTATAGGACAAACAGTAAAAACACTTTATCAACTTCCTATTAGTCAAAAAGAAATTGCCCTTAACGGTCAAAGAGCAGAAAACCAATTTGTTGGATGCAATTGCGGTATTATGGATCAGCTTATTTCTGCATGTGGTGAAGAGAGCCATGCACTATTAATTGATTGTCGTTCATTAGCCACTACGGCGGTAAAAATGCCAGAAAGTGCGGTAGTGATGATCATTAACTCAAATAAAAAAAGAGGGTTAGTCGATAGCGAATATAATACGCGTCGTCAACAGTGTGAGGAAGCGGCAAAAATATTAAATGTTACTGCATTACGAGATGCGACCTTAGCGCAATTGCAAGCGAAAAAAACGCTGATGGATGATAAAGTGTATCGACGTGCTCGTCATGTGATCACCGAAAATGAGCGTACTTTACAAGCGGCTGAGGCGTTAAAACAAGGCGATCTTACTAAACTTAGTGAATTGATGGCACAATCACATATCTCTATGCGTGATGACTTTGAAATAACCGTTAACGAAGTGGATACACTGGTAGAAATTGTTAAATCAGTGATTGGTTCGCAAGGTGGCGTTAGAATGACTGGCGGAGGTTTTGGGGGCTGTGTGGTGGCGCTGGTGACTCCTGATTTAGTCGCAAAAGTGACACAAGCAGTTGAAGCCCAATATAAAAACCAAACAGGTTTAAAAGAAACTATTTATGTCTGCTCTGCAAGCCAAGGGGCGGGCTATCTGGAGATAACTAATGGCATTAAATGAAAACCGTTTTTTTAAGCCTGAACAGATGACCACACAAGCCGCTTTTGATGGTTTGCCTGCTCAAGTCGTGATTTTGACAAACCGTTTTGGTATGTCTATCTCCATTATGGATATTGGTGCGACATGGCTAAGTTGTATTGTCCCTGTGAATGGCTATCGTCGCGATGTGCTTTTAGGATCTGCAGATATGAAAGCCCATCAACAGCAAACGGCCTATTTTGGCGCAACGGTAGGGCGTTTTGCTAATCGTATTGCAGGGGCTAAATTCACCATCGCCGGAACTGAGTATCGCCTTGTTGCTAATGAAGGCAACAATACGCTACATGGTGGTAAACAAAATTTTAGCCATCGTCGCTGGACTATTGTGGCGCAATCCACACAGTCGGTCACTTTAAGCTTGCTATCTGCAGATGGCGAACAAGGATTTCCCGGTACCGTCGAAGCCAGTGTGACATATACATTAACGGATGATAATGAAGTTCATATTAATTATCAGGCTATTAGTGATAAAACGACAGCGCTGAGTTTAACTAATCATGCCTATTTTAATTTAGCTGGGGAGCATACTCAGCGAACGGCTCTTGAACATGATTTAGTTATCCACGCTTCTCACTACTTAAAAAATGGCGCGGGTAATATTCCTACAGGGGAAATTGTCGATGTGACTGGGACGGGGTTCGATTTTCGTCAATTAAAACGTATTGGCATCGATTTTATGCGAGATGAATGTCAAAAAGCCGCTAATGGCTATGATCATGCGTTTATTTTAGACAAACAAAAAATAGCAGATAAAGCATCGATTGCCACAGTTATTGCCCCTGAAGGTGAGCTTAAAATGGATGTTTTTACTACCATGCCTTCTATACAGTTTTATACAGGAAATTTTTTGGCACAGAGTAAAGGAAAAACTCGTCGTTATGGTAATTATTCGGGGCTGGCTTTAGAGACACAATATTTTCCTGATGGGCCGAATCATCCTGAATGGGGTGAGAACCAAGGTATTTTAGCTGCAAATACTCCGTGGCATAGCCAAACAATATATAAATTTTATCAGTAATAGATAAAGGAAAGTGTAAACGCTTTCCTTTTTTACTGTTTATTTGATCATTTTACTTTTTAAATTTCTTATCTTCACTGATAATCATGCCACTTGTTTTATAACTTACTCTTTTTCTTAGCCATCGATTAATGACACAAGGTTTTTAATGCAGAATAAGAGTTATTTATGAGGTGGATATGGCAACTATCAAGGATGTGGCAAAAGAAGCGGGTGTTTCTGTTGCTACGGTATCTCGGGTCATTAATAACTCACCAAAAGCGAGCCGAGCATCGATAGAGATTGTCAATTCGGCAATGCAAAAATTAGGTTATCGCCCCAATGCTGCTGCGCGAGCGCTGGTCAGTCAAAGTACCCAAACATTAGGTGTTTTGGTGCATGACGTATCCGATCCCTTTTTTGGGACCTTGGTCAAAGCGGTCGATAATATCGCCAGAAAAGCGGGAAAACATATTCTGGTGTGTAATGGTTACCATGATGCGCAAGATGAACGCCAATCTATTGAACTCTTGATCAACAGCCGCTGTGATGGTTTAGTGATCCACTCTAAGGCACTTTCTGATGAAGAGTTGTTAGCTTATGCCAATGAAGTTAATAGCATGGTATTAATTAACCGTTTTATCCCAGAAATTGCGGAACGTTGTGTCGCCTTAGATAACTATAAAGGGGCATGGATTGCTACCGAACACCTTATTCGCCAAGGCCATACTCAAATCGCCTATATCTCATCCACTCACCATATTGAAGATACCAGCCAAAGGCTTGCGGGATATAAAGCTGCTTTAGCGGCTTATAATATTAGTTTGCCTGAAAGCTATGTTGAATATGGCGAGCCAGAAGGCGAAGGGGGAGAGCAAGCGATGATGCGTCTATTAACCAAGTCGATAGATTTTACAGCAGTGGTCACCTATAACGACTTTATGGCTGCTGGGGCATTATCGGTGCTTGATGAAAATGAGATCCCTGTTCCTGAAAAAATTTCAGTGATTGGCTTTGATGATGTACTTATCGCTCGTTATATTCATCCTCGACTAACCACGGTACGTTATCCGATACATATGATGGCAGAGCAAGCAGCAACATTAGCGTTAAAGCTTTCTCAAGGGGAAGTCCTAACCCAAAAGCAGCGTATTTACTCACCCACTCTGGTTCAGCGCAACTCCGTTTATAATTTAAGCCATCTTTCTTAATCATCCATTATACTTTAAACATGTTACAAACTTCTGATGCTAGGCTCAGAAGTTTATAACAGTTTGTTTAAGCGCCTTTTTTATCTGTTTTATCGCTTAAAAATATTCTTATTATTACCTGGTTATTTCTTGTAATCGTTATCAAACTCTCTCTGTTTTGTTTATTTTTAGCGATGACTTTTTTCTCAATTAAAAGAGCATAAAGTGAAATCAGCGAATTTTGTTGATTTATTAGTTAAGGTAATCGTTTGTTATGTGCTTTATCGATCCGATTTTTAACATAGGCGATAAAATTGTGAACGGAGTAACGGAAAAAGCAAGTGGAAACGTTTACATTAATATTCTCTTCTCTCTATGGGTCTGAAAGGAAAATATTATGCATACAGAAGGTGTTGGATTAAGCACAATAGATTATGCAATCTTTGCCCTCTATGTCATCATTATTATTAGCCTTGGATTATGGGTTTCTCGTTCAAAAGATGGAGCTAAAAAAGGAACAAAGGATTACTTCCTCGCGGGTAAAACACTGCCTTGGTGGGCGATTGGTTCTTCTCTTATTGCTGCTAATATCTCAGCTGAGCAATTCATTGGTATGTCTGGCTCAGGATTTTCGATAGGTCTTGCTATTGCATCTTATGAATGGATGGCAGCATTGACGTTAATCATTGTTGCTAAATACTTTTTACCTATTTTTATTGAAAAAGGCATTTATACCATTCCTGAATTTGTTGAGAATCGTTTTAAAAGTCGTAATTTAAAGACGATCCTCGCCGTATTCTGGTTAGCACTCTTTATTTTCGTTAACTTAACATCTGTATTGTATTTAGGATCATTGGCGTTAGAAACCATTCTTGGTGTGCCGATGATGTATGCCATTATTGGTCTGGCACTATTTGCGGTTATCTACTCGCTTTACGGTGGACTTTCAGCGGTTGCATGGACGGATGTTGTACAAGTTTTCTTCCTGATCCTCGGTGGACTTTTCACCACCGTACTTGCTGTTAGCTATATCGGTGGTGATGGCGGAATAATGGAAGGCTTAAGTAAGATGACAGCCGCCGCGCCAGATCACTTTAAAATGATCTTAGCAAAAGAAAACCCACAATTTATGAATTTGCCAGGAATTGCTGTGCTAATCGGTGGGCTATGGGTTGCTAACCTCTATTACTGGGGCTTTAACCAATACATTATTCAGCGTGCTTTAGCTGCTAAATCTATTAATGAAGCGCAAAAAGGTTTAGTGTTTGCCGCTTTCTTAAAACTGATTGTGCCTATTTTAGTTGTTGTGCCGGGGATCGCAGCTTTTGTTATCACAACCGATCCTACGCTGATGGCAGGATTAGGAACAATGGCACAGGAGCATATCCCAACCTTAGCGCAAGCGGATAAAGCCTATCCTTGGTTAACACAATTCTTACCTATTGGGGCTAAAGGGGTTGTGTTTGCAGCACTGGCAGCAGCTATCGTTTCTTCTTTAGCTTCCATGCTTAACTCTATCGCGACTATTTTCACGATGGATATTTATAAAGAATATATTGGGCCAAAATCCTCAGAAACCCGCTTAGTTAATGTGGGACGTATTAGTGCGGTGATTGCATTGATTATTGCTTGCTTTATTGCGCCACTGTTAGGGGGCATTGATCAGGCATTCCAATATATCCAAGAGTACACAGGTTTAGTGAGTCCTGGTATCTTAGCTGTATTCTTGTTAGGACTATTTTGGAAGAAAACTAATGCCAAAGGGGCAATTATAGGGGTTGTACTCTCAATTCCTTTTGCTTTATTCCTAAAATTAATGCCACTAGGAATGCCATTCCTTGACCAAATGATGTATACCTTTATTTTCACCGCGGTTGTTATTGGTTTGGTCAGCTTAACCTCAACGAAAAGTGATGATAGCGTAGGGGCGATTGTATTAACTGATGCAACATTTAAAACCCAAAGTGGGTTCAATATTGCTTCTTATATCATTATGATCATCCTCTGTGTGCTTTATGCTGTATTTTGGTAATTAGTAATTAATTTTATTTATCAATGTATTACAAAAAAAAGCAGAGCCAATAGCTCTGCTTTTTTTGTCACTTCAATGCCTATTCAAATCTTCTTATCTTTGTTGCTCTAAATTGCTTTGATGCAGATTAAAAAATATCACTAAATTGCAAAAGAAAATTATTCTCACAGTCAATTGATTAAGATAATATTAATCATTCTCATTACTATAACCATTATTTGACTTCAGGGATTTGTTATGAAATTTAAAATAAGTGCTTTAACAGCCTGTATTTTAATGACTTCTTATTCACTACATGCACAAGAAGATAAAGTAGAACGATTAGTTGTATCAGCCTCAGGGTTTGCACAGCAACAAACAGATGCACCCGCTAGCATTACGGTAATCAACAAAGAACAATTAGAGAAAAAACCGATACACGATCTTGCTGATGCCGTAAAAGGGGTTGAAGGCGTCAGTGTGAATGGTAATGCAAATAAACAAGAAATTACTATTCGTGGCTTACCCGGAGAATACACACTGATTTTGGTTGATGGCAGACGTCAAAATAGTCGTGAATCACGCCCTAATGGGAGTGGTGGATATGAAGGTGGATTTATTCCTCCTGCGGATGCCATTGAACGGATCGAGGTAATACGTGGGCCAATGTCATCACTCTATGGCTCAGATGCGATGGGCGGTGTGATTAATATTATTACTAAGCCTGTTACTAAAGAGTGGCATGGTGCAGTTTCCATGGGGGGAACATTGCAACATAACCGTGACGCGGGAGATTCTATCAATGGTGATTTTTATCTTTCAGGCCCATTAATTGAAGATAAATTAGGTTTACAACTTTATGGTAGTAGCTACTTACGTGCAGAAGATAAAATTACGTATGGGCAAGGGCGTAACGATAATAAAAATATTACGGCCAAATTAGCTTTTACTCCTACAGATAACCAAACCATTTTATTAGAAGCTGGACGCAATTCGCTACAACGCACGACAACACCGGGTAAATCGATGAGCGAATTTACCAATCGTGGTGGACGTCTTGATAAAAACAAAATGCTAGAAACGAATAATGACCGTAACCATTGGGCATTAACTTATAAAAATCAGTTTGATATTTTGCACTCTGAGTTAAGTGTTTATCAAGAGCAAACCAAGCGTGTTCAAAAGACGGAAGGTGTAGATAAAGCGACAGGAAATAGCTACAAATATTATGAAGATCGCCGCCCTGAAATCACTAATACTGTTTTCGATGCTAAATTTACCGCATTCCTTCCTGATAATGTGATGACTTTTGGTGGTCAATACCAATATGCACGTTTAAAAGACGAATCTTCAGTCGGCGGTAAAGAGGTCAAACAATCTACGATCACCGCTGATCAAAAAGCGTTATTTTTAGAAGATGAATTTAGTGTCACTGATAATTTAGCCCTAACTGGGGGAATACGTCTTGATGATCATGAATACTATGGTAAGCACTGGAACCCAAGAGCATATGCGGTTTACCATTTAACCGACGAATTTACCATAAAAGGGGGGATTGCTAAGGCCTTTAAAGCCCCGAGTTTACGAGAAATTAGCCCTCAATATGGTACATCAACGGAAAAAGGGCGAGCGATTATGTATGGTAATCGTGACTTAAAACCTGAAACTTCGGTTAGCCAAGAAATTGGTGTTGGTTATGATAATGGTGATGGTTTTACCGCCAATGTGACCTTCTTTAATACAGAATTTAAAGATAAGCTTACCAACTACGATACGGGTGAAATCGATCCTATTACCGGATTAAAACTGTACCAATATGATAATGTGGGTAAAGCTAATATTAAAGGGATTGAAACCGCGGTTGCATTCCCTGTCGCTGATAACTGGCGAGTAAGTGCTAATTACACTTATATCAACTCTAAGCGTAAAAGTGATGACGAAAAATTAGGCTCTGGTGAATCATTAAAAGGTTATCCATTGGATATGACACCAAAACATAGCGCCAATGCGCGTGTTGATTGGCAATACGATGAAGCTACCAGTTTCTATGCCAATACTGCCTATACTGGTAAGCAAATTTGGGCGGCTCAACGAAATGGTTATACTGGCGCTCGTTATCGTAGTGGTTATACAACCTTTGATTTAGGAATGACCTATAACTTTAATAAAAATACCATGCTAAATTTAGCCGTATTGAATATTACCGATGAAACAGGTCCTGCGGTCAACGATAAAGGGGGAAACTGGGTCGTTGATGAAGGCCGTCGTTATTGGGCAAATATCAAATATAGTTTTTAATCTATCCCAGTAAAGGTAAGCCTCATTTATTATGGGGCTTACTGCCATCATTTGATAATAACTTACAGAGTATCTGATTGATGAGAATACTAATGTTATGTGGAATGATAATGTTATCTTCTATTGTGCAAGCAAGACCTAATCAACAAGTTCCTCAACTCACACCACAAGTATCAACCTATTATCACATTATGGAAAAAGAGGTTGAGCATCAAGGAAAGCAGTATCGCTTTTTTCTTGCGATCCCCAAAAATACGCCTAAGACAACAGTGCTGTATAGTGTTGATGCAAATGCACAATTTCCACTTATTGTGAATGAAGCACTAGCGCAAGCGAAAAAGCCATTGCCTGTTATTGCAAGCCTAGGCTATGTAGGTGAAAAGGCCTATTTTATAGCGGAAAGAACTCACGACTATACCCCAAGAGTACATGGCGAAGCCTTTGCCAAAGGCGGTAATGTTGAACAGTTTTATCAGTTTATGGTAAGCCAATTAAAACCCTATGTACTAGCACAGATGGCGCAAGAAAACATCACTATTACTGAGCAATCACTATTTGGACACTCCTTTGGTGGCGTGTTTACGCTATATGTATTATTTAACCATCCAGACGCTTTTCAACGTTATATTGCCGCTAGCCCATCTCTTTGGTGGGGAAAAGGTGAGTGGGTCACTCAAGATAAATGGCAACAGATCCCCAATAATGTTGCGGTGACCATTACATTAGGTGAATTAGAAGAAATCCCTGATTTTTCTCAAATGAGCGAAGAGCAACGCTTGCGCTATCAAACGCGTAGTAGCTGGCTTACTCCTCGACAACTCTGTGATTATCTTACTGATGCCGGCAAAACATGCCAATTTTACCTCTTTACGGGTAAAGGACATGGCAGTTCAATCCCTGATGCAATCAAAACCGCTTTAGAACAAAGTACAGAATAAGCGTTGTTATTAACGGCTGTTTTATTTAATAAAATAGCCGCTATTCTGCTCTGTGCGCTGTTATTACAAAGACTATAGATTATTCTCAATTTTAAAAAATAATTTGCGCCAAGGACTACTTTTTTACCGTGAAAGGACGATAATAACGGATAGGATAAATAAAATTACTCGCTAGCATTAGATTTTATAATTTTATTTATTTTTAGTAACGAGCTATATTCACGCACCCCTAACTTAGGGACGCCACCCACTGTTTTCATCACTATTGCTTTCATCTTTTCTAGATGAAAGGAGTGCCAATGTCTGGCTTCGAGAAAACAGCGCATGATTAACCGTTTTGATTGTGGAGACGAGGGTAGTGAAACAGAACACTACTTTGGTACGCAAAGGTGACAGTACATTAGTACCTGTCGCGGGTTTAACGGTATTTGCTATCGCATCAGGCTATTTAATGAGTTTAATTCCACTATCTATGGATAGTTTTGGTATTGATACTTTTTATGCTAGCTGGTTAGCAAGCATTTACTTTATTGGATTACTTATAGGTTCAGTGATGATCGAACCTATTATTGCAAAAATAGGGCATAGGCTCTCTTTTGTGCTGTTTTTATTGTTGTTAGCATTCACCGTGAGTATTTTGCCACTGTTACCTTATTTATCGGTATGGCTAGTATCTCGCTTTTTCGGTGGTATGGCGGTTGCGGGTATCTTTGTTGTAGTCGAATCATGGTTATTAATTGGTGATAATCCTAAAGAGCGAGCTAAACGCTTGGGCTTTTATATGACATCACTTTATGGTGGCACAACATTAGGTCAGCTTGCTATTGGTGCCATTGGTACGCAAGGGGCAATTCCTTTTATCGCGGTATTGGCATTGCTATTAATTGCAGTGTTACCTCCTTTGTTTTTTAAACAAGGACAACCCCAATGCCACGAGCATAAAAGTTTGTCACTTAAACAGATTAGCCGGCTGAATAAAGCTTCTTTAGTAGGCTGTATGGTTTCTGGCGTTGTGATGGGGAGTATTTATGGCATGATGCCATTGGCTTTAAATCAAGGACAATTTAACACCGACCAAATTGGGGTGTTGATGGCAGCAATTATTTTAGGTGGTATGGTTGTTCAGCCTATTATTAGCAAATTGTCGGTGATGATGAGTAAAACCCTATTATTAGCCATGATGTGCTTAGTTGGGGTATTTGCGATGGGCATGACTTATCTGTCTAATGACTATGTGGTGTTAATTATTGCATTAGCTTTATTAGGAATGTCATCTTTTGCACTTTATCCTATTGCTATCACATTAGCTTGTGATCATGTTAATGCGAGCTATATTGTGGCAATTACTCAGGTGATGTTATTAAGTTACAGCGTGGGTTCAGCAATGGGGCCATTAGGCGCAGGTATGTTTATGTCACAAGCAAGTAACGGCATTATGAACTTTTTCTTTGTCGTGTTATTAGCGACAGCTGTATATATGTTATTTGCCAGTTTACGACGCAAAAGCCATATTGTGCTTAACTAATTGCGTTAAACACTTTCATTCTTTGATATCAACCGAGTTGCTTTTAAGAGTAACTCGGTTTTTTTTATTGATGCGTCATGGTTAATTAAGATCCTTCTCATATTTTTACCCCACTATTTAGCAAATGATAAAGTCATTAAATAAAGATGATTTTAATTATCATCGATTGATACAACATGGAAATAATTCTTTGAAAATATTCATATTTAGCTTTCTCTCTCTGATTATCTTACCCATTTCTGTTTCCCAAGCGATAACACCGACACAAAATAAACAGCTGGTGGCTTATGCAACGGATCTACCTAGAGCCGTTATTTATGATCCAGCCTACCGTAAAATTAATTATCCTAATGGTGATGTGCCTGCTCATTATGGGGTGTGTAGTGATGTGATTATTCGTAGTTACCGAGGAATTGGCATTGATTTACAAAAATTGTTACATGAAGATATCAAAGCCAATTTTGCACTTTACCCTAGTAAGCGTATCTGGGGACTTAGTCGACCTGATACTAATATTGATCACCGCAGAGTACCCAATTTGGAAGTTTTTTTCTCGCGTAAGGGAAAGGTGAAACCTATTAGCAAAGAGGCGTCAGACTACTTGCCTGGTGATATTGTTAGCTGGCGCTTAGATAATGGGCGTCCTCATATTGGTCTCGTCATAGACAAGAAAAGCAGTGATAATCAGCGCTATTTAGTGATGCATAATATTGGTTTTGGACAAGTCGCTGAAGATGTTTTATTTTCGTGGAAAATAACCGGTCATTACAGTTATTAAAATTAGATTTAAATAGAATATAAAAATATTTACTAATAACGAGTAATAGCAAAATAAAAAGAAAGTTAATTAATATAATATTAATAGACGCCCATACTAAAAATAATTATTTTGGTATGGGCGTCTATTTCTGGGGGAGAATATTTTCATCAGAAATATTCATAATTAGTCCTCTAAGCCACCGAGTAACATACTGACAACGGCAACGGAACAAATAAGGGAAAGGAAAAGAATGAAAAATGAGCTACTGATCATAGTGACCTCCTAATTTATTGCTATTTTTAAATAAAAAACCTCACTAAATACACATTATTAATTGATTACTCTCTATACTAGATGATTTATAAATAAAGTCAAACTAACCTATTATTTTATAATGCTATTTTTGGTGAAAATTCTTTATTTTATGCAAAGAAGTGCAAAATTGTGATCAAAGAGACTCAGGAGGGGCTAGCCCCTCTGATGTTCTACGCAGAATGCGGTAGAGAAATATTAGGAAGAGGAGGAAGCCCAAAAGCGGCTCTTGCCCGATCGCAAGCTTCATTTTTTACGCCATTAGCCCAAGATTGTTCAAACTCACGGCAAGGGGATGGTCTCTGTTCATAAATTGCACAACTCACGCATTCACCAACTTCACCAATCAATTTTTCACAGCGTGGTTGTTTCTCATTAGTTCCTTTCATACATGATAGAAAAGGGGTTAAGGGTTCGGTAAATTCGTCAGGAACAACACCACCACCACTTTTCATTTCAGCCCAATAGAAAGAGACTCTAAAATAGGCGCAACATGCACCACAATGCATACAGGGATTATCCTGCATATAAATAAAATCGTTAGAATGTTTGCTCATACCAGATACCGTTTTATCTGACCTTAAAGTAATATAAGAAGTTTTTGAAAATCGTTTTCACTTAAGAGAAGCAACAAAGAAAGAAAGAGAAACAATGCCTCTCTTAGCTAGCTATTATGCGCTGAATGAAAATATTTTTTCAAGAGCAATATTTGCTTTTTGTAGTCAAATTTCTACTAATGCAGTGCATAATATGGGATGTGGTAATTTATTGAATGATATAACTTAATCTTGCTATGAATTACTGGTTAGTACTTAATAATTGCAATCAATTATTTTGATTGTTTTTTGTTCGACTGATGCGGGACTCTACAAAACAAAAAACCTCATTTCGAAATGAGGTTTTGAAAATTTTCATTTATTTTATCAGCAACTATTTTTTATTCTTTAAAATGGCCCCTTAAAAATAAATAACGCACCCGCACCAATTAAAATAAAACCGATAAAGTGGTTAAGTGTGAAACTTTCACCTAAATAAGTCACCGAAAAAACAGCAAAAATGGTTAGTGTGATGACTTCTTGAATGGTTTTTAATTCGGCTGCGCTGTAATAGTTGTGGCCGATACGGTTTGCAGGAACTGCAAAACAGTATTCAACAAAAGCGATTAACCAACTGAGTAAGATCACTATAATTAACGGCTTGTTACCGTATTTTAAATGGCCATACCAAGCAAAAGTCATAAAGATATTGGAAATTATCAGCAGAATAATGGGGGTAAATTTATACAACATATTTGTCATACCACCAGAGGTTTTAAAGGGAGAAAGTAGCAAAAAATCAGCGATGAGATTACTGCAAAACGCTTTGTTTTGCTATTGACATCAAGTAAAAAAAGTCTATTTTTTTGCTTCTATTGCTAAAAATAGAACTTCGGAGGATCAAAAAAAATTGACTTAAATCGAGAAAAAACACTAAACCTGATTTTTTGTATATTATCCTCTCAATAGATAAATATAACGCTTACTAAGATTATTATTAAAACACCTTTTTTTATAAAAAATACTAATAAAATAGATAGATTTAAAGACTTATTAATTATAGTTTTACTTCTTATTAAGATTTATTTTCTACACTTAATGCGACATATCCTAAATTTGTGTTTTCGCACTAATAGATGTGGTGTTAATTCTTTAATACCTTATATTTGACAGTCAAATTTAGTAAAAAATTTATTATTGGGAGCCAACGTGAAGATAGGTACGCTTTTAATTTCTTACAGTTTACTCACAATGAGTTTGATCTCTTTTTCCTCCTTTGCTCAAGTAAATCACGATCCCCTGACCAAATGTTATGAGTTGTCAACAGATGCAAGCCAAACAACCATTAAAGCTTGTCTATTAGATGAACTGAGATTATCTGAAGAGCAGTTGAATGTTATCTATAATAAAAGCAAAGGCGACCTTGAAGATAGTGACTCTATCGCGGCTAAAAGTGCTATTGATGCATTAGTCAGTTCACAAGAGCAGTTTATTCTTTTTAGAAGTAGTGAATGCCAACGTCAATCTGCTTTAATGATGGGGGGCAATGGTGCTGATGAAGTATTGCTGGCTTGTGAAATAAAATTAAATCAATGGCGAGCTAAATTATTACTCACTAATTAAGCCATAAATACAAAACACCTGTATAAAAGGTGTTTTGTATTTGGGTCAATCCGTTGACCATGACGTTAAGTTATTTGGTTATCGTTTTTATATTGTTTCGTTTAAACTAACAATCTTCAATAATAAGATAAGCGGCATGAACTGGGCCATGAACTCCCCATACTTTGATTAATTCAATATCAGCCGTTGAGCTTGCACCACCAATTAAATTGATACATGAAGGCATTCTGATCCCATCTTGTGCCATTTTGTGTAAACGCTCTGCAAGTTGAGCCACTCGCGGTAAAATGTCACTTTTGCGTAAAATAACAATCGAGGTTTCAGGTAACAGGCTGACAGAACGCCCTTTTTCCGGAGAAGAAAACAGCACAATCCCGCCAGATTCTGTTAATCCCGCTTCCGCAAAGACAATCCCTATTTGAGAGCGCTCAGCATGAATAATATTTTCATGACCGAGTTTAGGATCCCAAATATAAGTTTCATATTTTTCACTAATAGCTTGTGTTACACCAAGTGCATTTAAGCGCTCATCACCACTTATTATCACTGAACCTTGACAATCATAGCTTTCACAAAGCGCTATTAAGCTATTTATCACTTGTTCTGGTTTAGTGATAACGCATCTTACTTGCTGGGTTTGTGCAAAATCAGTAAATTCTTTGCATAATTCATCTTGGGTTAAATTTGTTAAGCGTGTTTTAGCTAAATTATTAATAGGGGGATCTTGTGGTTTTGGCGTATGCGTCACTTCACGTCCTAATTTTTGAGCAATAGTTTGCAGAAACTCAGCACGATTTTGTTCGTTTAACATATTATTTTTTTCCTTCTGCTTTGTGGCGCTTAAACCAACTACGGAAACTATAACCATCGGGTTTTGGGAGATCACGTGATGCCATCCAATCATTGAGTACACTTATCTTGATTGGAGTTGAGCCATTTTTGATCATCAAGCCCGCCATCTTAGCCCCTACATTCATGCCAACTTTCCAAAGCGTGGGGTGCGCATTAATGTAATTAAACATACCGGTTACACGACGCTCAGCTTTTGGTGTTAAACCACTTTCCGCCATGACTCGACGATGTTTAAGGATCAATTGTGCTAAAGGGATTTTGACCGGACAGACCACATTACATGCATTGCATAATGAGCAGGCATAAGGTAAGTCATGAAAATCTTTATAGCCTCCTAAGAGTGGCGAAATAACTGCACCGATAGGGCCGGGATAAATAGAGCCATAAGCATGACCACCGATATTACGATAAGCAGGACAGGTGTTTAGACAGGCTCCACAACGGATACAGCGTAGAATATCTTTAAATTGTGAGCCTAAAATTTCAGAGCGACCATTATCGACAATCACTAAATGAAACTCTTCAGGGCCATCAACATTACCCGCTTCACGAGGTCCAGTTACCCAAGTGTTATAACTGGTTAGGCGTGAGCCAACCGCACTACGACATAACATCGTGATCAGCGGATCGACTTCTTCAAAAGTAGGCGCAACACGTTCCATTCCCATAACGGCAATATGGGTTTTAGGTAATGTGGTCGTCATCCGTGCATTACCTTCGTTAGTCACTAAACAGACTGAGCCTGTTTCTGCAACCGCAAAGTTACAACCTGTGACTCCAATATCAGCAGAAAGAAAATCTTGTCGAATACGTTGCCTGATAAAAAGGGTCATATCTTCAGGGGTTTCACTACCTTGATAACCTAGTTTTTCATTTAGTACTTTACGTATTTGGTAGCGATCTTTATGGATCGCCGGCACAACAATATGAGAAGGGGGATCGTTATCCAGTTGCAGAATATATTCACCAAGGTCGGTTTCGATAATCTCAATACCTTCATTTTGTAAGGCTTTGTTCATACCGATTTCTTCGGTTACCATCGATTTTGATTTAACGATTTTCTTGGCATTTTTCTGTTTGGCAACGTTACAAATATAGCGTGTCGCATCTTCTGCCGTTTTGGCAAAATAGACATGACCGCCGTTTTCAGTCACTTTTTCTGATAATTGATAAAGATAAGCGTCTAAGTTTTCAAGAACATGGTTACGGATTTGTTCTGCGCGATCACGCCATGCTTCCCAATCACCTAACTCTTTTACCATTATTTGGCGATTGGCTCCAATGCGCTCTTGTGCCATAACAACGGCGTTACGCATAATGGTATCATTCATTTCATGCGCTAAGCGTGGTCTAAAATCGATATTACTGGTTTTAATAGACATTGCAGCCCCCTTATTGACTCATTAAAACTTGTGCAATATGTAGCACTTTGACAGGACGCTTTTCACGACTTAAACGGCCTTGAATATTAATTAAACAACTGGTGTCTGCACCAATGACGTAATCAGGGCTGACTTCCATGATATGTTTTACTTTTTCAGTGACCATTTCACCGGAAATTTCTGACATTTTTACTGAGAAGGTGCCGCCAAAACCACAACAAGTTTCTGAATTGGCGAAAGGTAACATTTCGAGTCCTTCAACATGTTTTAATAAGGTTAAAGGTTCACTAACAACCCCTAACTTTCGCGTTAAACTACAAGAGGGATGATAAACCGCTTTACCCACAAGGCGGGCGCCAACATCAACCACACCTAAGGTGTTGACGATAAAGCTGGTAAGATCAATTAAACGATCGGCCACACCTTGGGCTCGCAGCGCCCATTGAGGCTCATCGGCAAGATAGCTGGGATAGCCTTTAATCGCATAAGTGCAAGAGCCTGCAGGGGAAATAATCGGATAATCATTAACTTCTAATGTCTCAATTAATGATTTCATTGCGGGTTTTGCATCATTAACATAACCGCTATTAAGTGCTGGCTGACCACAGCAACCCTGGCGCTCTTGAAATAATACTTCGCAACCTAATTTTTCGAGCAATAATACGGTATCTCGTGCCGAATCTGCTTTTAGCACATCACCAAGACAGGTTGCATAAAAATTAACTTTCATTCACCGAACTCCAAAACATCGCTCAGATGTTGTCATTTTTATTTAAGATAAAATTCTTATTGGTTATTTTTCTTTATTTTCGTTATGTCAAAGCGATAGGTGATAGCCAAGATAAGCCATCACTTATCTTGTATAGTTAATTCATTAAGTGATAAATAATGCCGATTTTGGCACCTAGGATGATGATATAGGCAATACAATATTTTAATGTTTCTCGCATAATGGCACTGCTTTGCCCATCCATTTTGGTCGCCGAAACGGCGATCGCGATGCTTTGTGGTGAAATCATCTTACCGCCAGTCGCCCCAGAGGTATTAGCCGCTGCGAGAATAAAGGGATCAACATGGAGTTTTGCCGCTGCACTGGTTTGAAGCTTGCCAAATAGTACGTTAGAGTTTGTATCGCTTCCGGTTACAAACGTTCCTAGTGCACCAATGACTGGGGCAATAAAGATAAATCCAGCGCCAGTAAAGTTAACTAATGTTTCCGCAATGCTACCAATCATGCCACTGAAATCCATTACCGTTGCCATCGCAACAATAGCCATAATGGCAATAATGGAGTTCTTTAATTGAATTGTGGTTTTTACTAATACAGAAAAGAGCGTTGAAAGGCTTGCACCTTGAATAGTGCCACCAACAAAACTCGCTAAAATAATCAATACCCCAGGCGTACTTAACCAAGCAATAGTTTGATATTCAGTTTGAGTATCACTTAATACAAAAGGAATTTTAGTTGCAATAGTTCCTACTGCGGTTTGGATTGTAGGGAATAGCGGAGAGCAGGCTAAGATAAAAATAAAAGTAAACAGATAGATAGAGCTAGCGACTAATAGCTCTTTAGCTGAGTGTTTTGTTGGCTGTTTACTTTTATCATGGCCTGTTTTCATGCGTTTAGCCAAGAAAATAACCACAATCAGACTGACTAGGCTTCCTGCAAAGGCAGGTAATTCCGCACCTAAATTAGCTGCGACAATATATTGAGGGATTAAGGTGCTGATCCCACACATTAAAGTAATAAAGCCGACACCTTTAATGGCTTTAATACCACCACCAGCAATAGCAACAATGACAAAAGGTAATAGAATATTGAATAAACCAAGTTGGATAATAATGGTTTTACTTAACACCAATACATCAAGGCCGGTATTTTGTGCCAAAATAGACACTGGAATACCAACGGCACCAAATGCGGTAGGTACCGTATTTGCGACTAGTGAAGCGACAGCTGCTTTAAAGGGATCAAAACCTAGTGCGATTAAAATACCGATAGGAATAGCAACTGCTGTACCATAACCTGCAACTGCTTCTAAAAAACCGCCAAAACACCAAGAGATAAGTAAAACTTGTACGCGTTTATCATCGCTGATCCCCGCTAATACGTCTTTTAATACCTCCATTCCCCCTGTTTTTAGCATTAGGTTATAGCTGTAAATAGCCGCCAGAATAACGATGATAATCGGCCATAACCCCTTTACCGCACCATAAAGTACAGATACAGAGGCAAATTGAAGGGTGTTATTCCAATGAAAAATAGCGAGAGCCACAGTGATAATTAGCGAAACGAGGACAGCGTGATGAACGGCCGATTTCATTTTTAAAATCATAAAAATCAGAACGGCTAAAGGAACAATTCCCAGTAAAAATGATAGATAGTCTGACATAATTATTTTTATCCTTAAGTTTGCAATTTTTTATCGTTTATCACTGCACCGGCAAACCTATTCATTCGTCATTTATGTTTTGTGTAGGGCACTTAGTTTGATGGTTTTCTATTTTGCTGAAACGATAAATCATAAAGAAAAAAAGATAGTTACCTAAAGAAATAATATAAGCATTCGTTACTTAAACTATTGTCAGGTTAGGTTGTGGGCTATTGTAGGAAAAATTTAGAAAGATGTAATAGAATAAAATCAATTGTGTGACAAATATAAAAAAAATCTATTTTTGTTACTAACTAGTTATTATTTGTCTTGTTTTTTGACTTTTATCAATGTAATTAATTTATTGTTATTGTTATCAAGATGATTTTTGATAGTAAAAATAGAGTTTTTTATTACTTATACTGGTAACTTGTTCGATACATTAAAGCCTAAATTAGCTTTTTTTATTGGTATCCGGCTCATTCGACACCTATAAAATATAAATTTTTCTAATGTTTTTTGTCTGTGTTATAAAAATCAGTTTTATAAACCAAAGTACGTTACCATTTAATATATTCATTATTGATATTAATTATTTTTTATATTTTATCTTTCATTATAATTAATAAATAATAATATTTTATTTTTAAATTTATATAGAGATTAATTCTTTTTATTTTTAATTTTAAAAGTTTTTTTATTTTAAGATTTTTTATTTATTTTTTTGTGGAAAATAAAGATGATAAAAAATAAACGCTAATTTATTTTATATTGCTTTGTTCCAATAAATAAGAATATGATTAATGTTAGATATATTAGTCATTCAGAATTCATAAAGAAAAGATAATATTATACAAATTGTTTAGTTGACACTTTACTATCAGTGATGAAGTTCTTTTTTATGTTACATTATGATATTACTAGTATAATAGGTAAATTATTTGTATTACAAATCAGTGTGATAATTAATATTTAAACAAGTGATTAGATAAGAATGCTGTAAATATTGAATGGCTAGTAAATATAGCTAAAGTTAAAATAGTGATCGAGATCTGCTTTTTTCTTAATAAAAAATCGTCATATATACCAAAAAAGAGGATGTCTTATTATTACTCTCTATTTTTAATGGTGACTAAAACGACTATTGTTAGGGTATTAACAAAGGGGAAATAATACATAAACTAGAAAATTGTCAGCATATCATTTTCACTCACTTATCTGTTTTTCCGCTTATTATTATTTCTTTGTTATCGGGTGCAAGTAGCGAAAATTTCTGCCACTTAACAATCAGGTTTATTCTGTTTTTGCTGCTTGTTTTTTCTACAGACTTTGACGCTTGTTTATTTGAAATCGCGTTAAGTACGATCGCTTATAAAGTCTGAGAGTTTGAAAATAACGCCCATAAAAAGCAAGATCAGCTGATAAAAATCTTTATCGTTGATAAATAATCTCATAAGTTATGTTAGCAATGTTTTAGGATTTAACATTTGAGGTTATTTTATGCTCAGAGTGAAAAATAGCCATGTTGTTCATAAAAAGCATCTGTATGGTGATTGTGATTAGCAGTGTTGAACAGCGATTAAATCAAAAAGCAATCAAACTGCGACTCATTATGAATCGCAGTTTGAGATTATATTGAGCTATTTACGCTTATAAAGAATTAACGCAACATTCTGAGGAGAACGATTTTTTTATTTTGATTTGTGAATAGACGAGAAGCAGGCCAATAACGCCTACCAGTGCCGCGGTTAAAGGCACAATGTTATAACTGTATTTTAATGCGATACCGCCGATGATGGCTCCGATAGCATTACCTAAATTAAACGCACCTATATTTACCGATGAAACTAAGGCGGGTGCATCATGGGCGATTTGCATTGTTTTAATTTGTAACGCGGGAACAAGTGCAAAGCTTGAGATACTCCAAATAAAAATAGTCGCCACTGCCAGATACACATTATTGGAAACTAACGGCAAAACTGACATAGAGCCGATAAGTTGGATGAAGAAAAGGATTAATGTTTTTTCGATACCGTAAGAAGATAGTTTTCCTCCTAAGTAATTCCCGATAGTAAATCCTAGACCAATAATAACTAATACCACAGCGACATGGCTTTCAGATATATGAACGGTATTGGTTAAAAAAGGAGCAATGTAGGTATACAAGGCAAAAAGTGCAGAGGCACCAAATACGGTTGTTAATAGTGCTAATACAACGGGTAAGCGAGTAAGAACACCCAGTTCATATTTAATATTAGGCTTATTTCCTTTAGGCATAACAGGTAAAAACATTAATAATCCGATTAGGGTAATAAAACCCAGACCTGAAATTAATATAAAGGCTAATCTCCAGCCATATTGTTGTCCAATCCAAGTGACTAAGGGTACACCGACTAAATTAGCGATAGTCAATCCCATAAACATAGCAGCGACGGCAGAGGCTTGTTTATGTTTTTCAACTAAACTGGCAGCAACGACAGAGCCGATACCAAAAAAAGCACCATGATTTAGGCTAGTGATCAACCGAGCTATCATTAAGCTCCAATAACTATCTGCTTGTGCGGCTAATAGATTTCCTGCAATAAATAATAATAACAATAATCCCAATGCATGACGTTTGGTTAATTTGCCAAGACTTAATGTCATAATAGGTGCACCAATCATCACCCCAACAGCATAACCAGTAATTAATCCACCTGCGGTTGCTATGGAAATACTCAGTCCATTAGCAATATTAGGTAGCAATCCCATAGGTGTAAATTCGGTGGCTCCTATGGCAAATGCTCCTGTAGCGAGGGTAAATAAAGGAAAAAATGCTTTCATTATTGTTCCTAGTAAAATAGCGTATAAAGGTAATGTTAAATTGGTAAAAAGTTTAATTAGCGCTAGATAGGCAATAAAGTAGACAATAAACAATAGACTTTTGCGATAAAAGCAATAATCCACTTTATTGAAATACACAGTGATTAATGGCTACTTTTTTAGCATTTTTAACTTATTGTTGGTTTATTTTGTTTCGATAAAAGTGATTAATACTGCAGTGTCTCTTTTGGGTGATTTTTTGCCCTGAAGTGCATCCGTTTATTTTCTGTTAAAATAGCTCATATTAAATATTTAGTAGTAAGAAAATTAGGAGTAAATATGAATATTCTACTTATTAACGGTGGACAAAAATTTGGGCATTCTGCAGGACAATTAAACCGTACATTACATGATATCGCTCTGGCACATTTGGCGACATTAGGGCATCAGGTAAAAGAAACACAAATTGAAGAAGGCTATGATATCAACGAAGAGATAGAGAAATTTATCTGGGCTGATACTATTATTTATCAGATGCCGGGCTGGTGGATGATGATGCCATGGAAAGTGAAAAAGTATATGGATGAAGTTTATACTTATGGTCACGGCAAACTATATGAAAACGATGGACGTACTCGTCATGATCCAAGCAAACAATATGGTAGCGGGGGATTGTTGCAAGGTAAGCAATATATGATCTCCGTGACTTGGAATGCCCCTATTGAAGCTTTCAATGAATTTGGTAATTTCTTTGATGGGCGAGGGGTTGATGGTGTCTATTTTGCTTTTCATAAATCACAACAATTTCTTGGTTTATCTCAGCTGCCTACTTTTATGACCAACAACGTCATTAAAGAGCCTAATATTGAGAAAGATATTGTAGAATATAAAGCACATCTAACCAAAGTCTTTGGCTAAAAATTAAACGGCTCAAAAGGAGTGTTATATGCGCTATATCATTATCTTTTTGAGCCTCATTTTATATGGATTTAATCTTATGGCTTATTCAGAACAAACGCTGGTATTTATCCGTCATGGTGAAAAGCCTGATAATGATAGCGGGCAATTAAGTTGTCAGGGATTAAATCGTGCGTTAGCGTTACCTAATCGATTGATAACACAATTTGGTCAGCCTGATGCGTTATTTGCTGCAGCACCAAAACAAAATAAACTTGGAAATTCATTACGCTCTCTTCAAACTTTAACACCTCTTGCGGTGAAAACATCACTGCCAATCCATTTAAATTACCATGCCAAAGAGATAGACCCATTACGTAATAAACTGCTGAGCGAAGAATATCAGAATTCAGTCATTTTTATTGCTTGGGAGCATGATAATTTAGTTAAAGTAGTAAGAGATATTGTGGCGCAATTTGGTGGTGATCCAAAAGCTATTCCTAAATGGGAAAGTGGTGATTTTGATAGTATCTATATATTAAAAATAATCCAAGAAGCAGATAAGAAAAAAGTGCTCTTTGAGCAACAGCATCAACAGCTAAATGATGTGCCTAAACAGTGTCCTTAGGCTGAAAAACGCAATATATCATTGTCATATATATTAAAATAAGCTCGATTAATCATTTCCATATGGTTTAATTTATTGCTACCTATTTTATTTTTTATTCAAAAACTATTCTTTTATTATCTGTTTATTACCATTGTTAGGTTTATTTTAAGTAAAAATACTTAAAATCCTAATTGCCGTGTTGGTTTACTTCCCTGTTTAGTTTACTCGATAAAGTATCCTGTTGATCATTGTGAAGTAATATTGTTATTTATCATTTGAATGATTTTAAATATATCCGATAATTAAAATGTTCTAATTTTTATTACTAGGTAATAATACGAATATTTTTACTTTATTCATATAATAGATAACTATTTTGTTATCAGTTATAGACATTGAATAAAGTGGGGACACTATATTAAGCAACCAGAGGTAATATGTTACTACAAACCATTTTAGCAGCGCTGGGCCCCATTATCTTAGGGCTTTTAGTTGGCTGGCTTTCCGGTAAATATGGATTTATTAAAAGAGAGTATTCACAAGCCTTTGCTGATTTTGTCGTTAAAATTGCTCTGCCTTTTTCACTCTTTTTAGCGGCAACCCAAGCTTCTCCGTCGGTTTTCTTTAATATCGACTATCTATTAGCTCTCGCGGTAGGATTAATTGTTTCTTATCTTATTGGTTTTTTAGGCGGCAAGTTCTTTTTTAAACATGATAAAAAGAACTCAGCAATGCAGGCATTATCGGTTTCATTTCCTGATATGGCTTATTGTGGACCACCAGTATTACTGGCAACAGTCGGCTCATCTGGTTTGATTGCTATGGTGGTGGGAAATTTGATCTACACGGTAATTATTTTACCTTTTACTATCATGATCATTAGTGGTGCCAAACAAGGAAAAAGCATTTTACAGTCATTGCTTAATGCTATCTCTCAGCCATTAGTTTTCCTGCCTATTTTGGGGGCTATGCTAGCTATTTTCGGCGTTAAGCTACCAGAGATTTTACAAAACTCAGTGAATGAAATAGGGAAAACATCTGGTGGTGTAGCATTATTTTTCTTAGGACTATTAATTTCAGGGCTCAAACTCAAAGTTAATACTGAAATTGTTTTTAATGTGATAATAAAGAATGTTGTACAAGGGGCATTAATTTTAGGAACGGGATTTGCACTTGGATTAGAAACTGAATTATTAAAAGCCGTCTTTCTAATTGGTGTATTGCCTACTGCAACAGCGGTGCCTGCTTTAGCTATTACAAATAAGGCCTATGCTGATATGGCAACGGGCACTGTATTATTAAGTACGCTATGTTCATTACTTTCTATTATTGGTGGTATCACTATTGTAGAAATGATGTAATTTTTCTAAGTATATTTACTTGGAAAAGGGTAATTAATAATAACGATGCAAATAAAAAATAAAACAGACCTTTAATTTCCGGTCTGTTTTATTTTTATCGGTAAGATATAACTAAGGTGTTTCTAATTTTAATATCTTAGCCGTTGATGCACGAATATTACGACAAGCATCGGCATCTATTTTGAGATCAATACCATAAGTTGGAATAATCGTTTTAAGACGATCTTCCCAACCCTCATTTTCAAGTTGCTGTTTAAAGCAAGATTTAATGATATTGATGGCAATAAATGCTGCTGTAGAAGCGCCAGGTGATGCCCCCAATAACACTGAAAATGATTTATCTGCGCTACTAATTAGCTCAGTACCAAACTCTAATACGCCATGATGTTTAGCTGCGGGTTTAATAATCTGCACTCGTTGACCTGCAACAGCTTCTTGCCAATCCTCATGTTGAGCCTGAGGATAGAACTGTTTAAGCATTTCAAATTGATGTGCTGACGTTTGTAATACTTGACCAATTAAATATTCAGTTAATGACCAGTTATCTTTCGCGACATCTAGCATAGGTTCAATATTGCTGGGGCGAATTGACTCAAATAAATCTAAATAGGAGCCGTGTTTTAAAAATTTACTTGAAAAACCAGCATAAGGGCCAAAGAGTAGGGAGCGTTTACCTGCAATAATACGAGTATCAAGATGGGGGACAGACATCGGTGGTGAGCCTACATCTGCTTTTCCATAAACTTTGGCATGATGGCGAGAGCTGATTTTATCTTCATCACAACGTAGCCAAATACCACTAACAGGGAAACCACCGTAGCCTTTACCTTCTGGAATACCTGATTTTTGGAGTAAATCGATAGCACGTCCACCGGCACCAACAAATACATATTTAGCTGTAATTAGGTATTTATCATGGGTGGTGAGATCTTTAACTTCGATATTCCAACCACCAGTCTCATTTCTTTTGATATCAATAACATCATGTTTATAGTGCAACTCAAAATTATCTTGTTGAGAAAGTTGCTTAACTAATAGATGTGTTAATGCGCCATAATCGACATCAGTACCAGTAGCTACTCGGGTGACAGCAAGCTGTTGATTCGGATCACGCCCTTCCATAATTAATGGCGCCCAATCTTCAATTTGCTGTTTGTCTTCACTGTATTGCATATTTTCATAACAGTGATTGGCAGACATTTGGCGATAGCGTTGATGAAGGAATTTAACGTTATCTGCACCCCAAACAAAACTCATATGAGGGCAAGCATGAATAAAATCACGCGGATCGGCAATTTTTCCTTTTGTTACTAAATAAGACCATAATTGGCGCGATAAATCGAACTCGGTGTTCACTTCTAACGCTTTACTGATATTAACGGTGCCGTCAGGATTTGGTGGCGTATAATTTAGCTCACAGTTAGCAGCATGTCCTGTTCCCGCGTTATTCCATGAGTTAGAGCTTTCTTGACCACAATCATTAAGTCTTTCAAACATCGCGACTTTTAAATTAGGCTCTAGTTCTTTAAGAAGTGTGCCAAGTGTTGCACTCATAATGCCAGCACCAATGAGCGCGACATCTACATGTTCACTAATAGTTTTATTCATACAGACCCCAATTACTTAGTTGTTTTGGTAGGTTTAAAACATAATCCTGCATCTTCTTTGTAAACAACATAAGCTCGTCGCCAAGGTTCATCATCCATAAGACGCCATTTATGACCAGTGCCACTGTTATCTTGCGCTAACAACACATCACCGGGTTTAATGATAAAAGTTGAGCCATCTTTTGTTTCAAACTCTAATGTTCCTGATAACGTAATAACATAACGAGGAACGGGATCTTGATGCCAATCATATGAACCACCTGAAGTTGTTTCTCTAAACGATAACTCTGAAACAGCAATTGGCAAACTTTCACTATCGCCTCGTGAACTATCCTTAAATTCGATGATACCTTCTTCAAATAAAGAGTTACCATCTTCTCCGGTCCATAAGCGAACACATCGTATCATTTCGTCAAACTCCTTTAATATTTTGATACTTAAAATTTGATATTAGTTTAGTATAGATAACTTTCTTATTATTTCTTCCAATCACTATCACAATTAGGCGTTTTTATTACTAAAATAATCGTAGCAGTAATTAAATAATATAGTTGATTATTATAGCTATTTAGTCTCTAACTTTAAGGGGAAGGTTTATTTTTATTGATGTGATATATAGATATGTTTGTGTTTTGTTTTTATTGAAAATAATTCGCTAAAAGATATTTTTTAAAGTTAATTATTTTTAGTTGTTGTGTCATATTTTAAGTATTAATACTGATAATTTATATTAATAAAAATAGTTAGAGTGCAGAGTTTGGATTAACGAAAATAGAGATATTTCCTCACGCTTTTGACGAAAGAGGGGGATTCTTTTTTTGTTATCGTTATAGTAATTACTCTCTTATTGGCATGTGATTAAGTTTAGCTGAAGGGTTGATTGGCGGTTTTTAGGTATCAGCACGATCAGTACACAGCATTATAGATAAGTTGATAACACAAGATAATCACAATAAAAATTAACATATATTATATTGTGATTATCAATGATTTTGAAATTTAGACACCAAAGTTAAAAGTAAAAACAGCTTCACCTATATAATCAATTCTATCAGTTAAATCGATATTGTTTTGTGCCAATTTTTTTCTTGATAAAATATACGCATACCTACTTTCGTTATAAGCTCCTATTTGTATTTTTGCATTAAACACTTTTCCAGCTATAAGTTTTAAATTGTTTTTATCAACCTGGGCTTGAGGTTCACTAGTTAACGCTGTTAAGGTATCTTTAAAAATAGTTGCAGACGATCCAGTCCAAATCTTATCTGCCACTCTTCCTAAATAAGCTCGTTTATTATCAACTTTGATATCAATGACATCAATTATATATCCACCAATCTCTTGTTCTGTATTTTTTGCATTAACTAATCCAAAAACGCTAATTTTCGCTGAATCTGTTGAACTTGTTTTATAAGTATCTGATACCTTAAGTGTTAAATAATTGCTTGCGTCACAGGATATTTTGATATTGGCACTCTTAGCTCCTAGTGCGTAATTTTCCTCAGCAGGAATAAAAGAGGGGGATATTACACCATAATCAATAATAATATCATTATCACCAGCATTAACGGTGCAAGTAGGGGGAGTAATATCACCGTTTATTTTTAAGTTAGCGCCTGGTGGAGTAGCTAATGCTGGTGTTGACATTACAATCAGCGTAGCAAGACTAAATAGCAATTTTTTCATATAGCCATTCCTTTTTATAAATTTAAAAATATAAATAATACTCTATAATACACAATCTATAATTTTATTTAATTACAAATTGATATATTTTTAATTTATCTAATTAAGATATTCTTAAAGTGATTGTTATTTTATATTTATTCTATTTTTAAACTGTAGCTATCCAATTATCATAGATATTACTAAAGATAAAAATAATTTTTATCTTTTTTAGAGTAAGTGTAGAGTAATTTTAAAAATTAAATTGTTATTTTTTTGATGATGGTAAGTTAATTATTTATTAATATTTGTTCTTTATAGATAACTCTATTTATATTTGTAGACGAACCATGATTAAGGACTATTCGAGTATCGCTTTCAACCATAAAAGTAGATATTTTATCTTTATTTGCAGCTACACCATTTCTATTACTCAGTCTGCGGTCTTCATATCGGTAAATAAGGTACTGCCTTGCGACTGGTGGCTGTCGGTGTGGGTTTCGCTTTTCGACGGTTGGCATTAGTGCGCAGTTGTAAGGCAAAACAACAACTTATTCCATTTATATTCAGCTAGATAAAACTCATTTTTTAGTATTTTCAGTTTGTTATAAACTAATCTCCCCAGGGAATACTCGCCGAACACAAGTGCCTAGACGTGCATTTTTGAGCATAGAAAGAGATAAAGCGGAATTAAAACCAGACGCTATATAGATAGAGGGCTACTTTCCCAATCGAGGTAAACTGAACCCCCGCCCCAAAAGTCATCTTAAGTGGTAATTAGTTGAAGGATAATAACATATAAAAATGTAAGGAGATTTTAGTATTACGCTAAAATCTCCTTAATTATATTATTACTAGCGGTACATTTTTGGGAAGTATTCGTTGATTTTATCGTTATCCAACACTCTATCGATAGTAAAATCTACTGTATCCGAAACAGCTATTCCATGACGTAATTCTTCTGGAAAATCATTGATTGAGGCGTATATTGTTGGTACTAAATACCTAAAATAGTCTCCCATTTTAGTTTTTCCAGTAAAACCAACAGGATAGTCTTCTCCTTCCTTACTGCCTTCAACTCCATGATAAACAAAAAAACCTTTATTAGCGGATAGATTAGCCTCACTATAATGACCTGATTTTATCAAGTCAGCTTGAAGAACACAGATAATATTATTCCTATCTAAATCAGAGCGTTGTCGCCAAGCAGAGTATAAATCAAGTTCAAAATTGCCATTCTTGTTTTTCGGATAATGGTTAAATACTTGAGATTCTTCCCACATATATTCACAAAGATGATCAAGCAATGATTCTACATTTTTAATACTTAACAAATTTATTGGTAGATCACCAAAACAGTTATTTACCATAACCGCAATTTTTCCATGTTTATCCATTGCAAACCAAGTATAAATTGCTCCAAAACCGGGCTCCCAATTTTCATTTAAAACACTCATTATTACTTTCCTTTTGGCCATGTAACACTGCAGTTGTCGCAAGATGGAATTATTGCATCTGCTGGGATATCATCTTTTCGCCAAACATCTCTAGGTCTTAATGCTTCAGTAAACTTAATCTTTGAGGGATTGGAACCCTGCCTAATAAGCTGATCCGCTGCTGATACCTCTGCGCATGCTCCAGCCTTGTTTTTACAAAAACTTGTAAACTCTCCTATCTTAACGCCCAGCTGCTTTTCTATGTAGCTGACTGTCGTCGGATGTAATGAATCTGCTGTAATATTTGCATTACTATTACCTACGGCTGTTTTACCTGTAGAAGAATCATAAGCTCCGATCATTGTTGCATTTTTAGAAGCCTGACTTTTAGAAGAAAACATATTTATTTCATTAATAAGCTCTTTCTGAGCTTTATTAGCAAATACCTGTTCTTCTTTAGTCAAGTAATCCGCAAACTTCGAAGATTCATTTCCTTTCTGATTTGCTTCTAAATTCTTTCTAATCGTATCTTCTACTACATTAGGTGAAGGTTTACCAGTTAATGAGCTTTCATTTGGTTTAACATTTGGCTTAGCAACATCTTTTCCAAACTGTTTTACTAATGCGCCTGAGTTTGCAACTGCAGACGTACCACCAAGCAAATAAATCGAACCAACATACATTCCCGCACGTGAGCGAGCTTCTTCATCTGTATACCCAAAGTTTTTAAACGCTTTAGTATAAGATTCCAATAGATTATATGCTTGCTGTGCTTCCGGTGAAGTCGAATTCAATAGCCTTTCAATTTCTTGATAACCAGCCTGCGCTGTTTTTGGATTTTGATACGTCAAACTGACGTAGGTATCTATCGTTTTGAATGCATCTTTTCTAGCAGCGGTACATTCAGGTGAAACACCGCCTGCACAGGCATCAAGTAATCTTTGTGTTGTTTCTGTATCTTTAATTCGCAGCTCAGCGAGTTTCTGTTGCTCGACCTCAGTGATCTTACCTTGCTTCTCTTTTAGCTCCAGTGACGTCTTCTGGCGGTGCTCTGAGTCGCTAAGATAGTTATTCTCAACCGCATTTTTCCCAGCTTGCGAGCCAGTAATTGCACCGGCCATATCACCGGTAGTCAGTCCACCAGCAAGACCTGCTGCCAATTGGCTTAGTGCACTGACTTGCTGTTTCTCACTCTCGGTTAAGTCTGAAACCTTCTTGCCTGGGAAGAGGGTGTTTAAGATAACATGAGCGGACAGTTCACCGCTACCAGCACCTAATCCACCTGCAACGGCAGATTGGTTATTTAGCTCAGCGACCACGGCACCTAATACTGCATGTGCCATGGCATTCGCGGCTTTATTATCTTCGCCAACCTGCTGTTTTATCAATGTTGCTAAGTACGGTGACGAGGCATTCGCCAATGCACCGGCTAAATTATCACCTGCCAGCCCTTGCAGTAATCCTGTCACCGCTTGGGCGGCTTTTTGGAAGTCGCTGCCCGTGCCGTATTGTGCCATGGCATTGTTGTAGGCTTGGTCTTTAATGGCTT
>NZ_CAWQGX010000031.1:0-54023 GCF_963894685.1 Proteus sp. G3927
CGGTTGGTGTTTTACCCGCCGTTTCTAGTTGTTTTTTGGCGATGGCTAACGCATCGGGGTCTTTTTGTGCTTTTAGACCCGCAATATCCCCTTCGGTGCGGATGATATCCATCGCCTGATTACCGATTTCACCAATCAACTGGGCTTGTTTTAAGCGGTTTTGCTCTTTTTCTTTATCGAATATCGGGTTAATACTGCCGTTATTGGCGTGCTCAGTATCACGGTTGAGCTCGTTAACATCCTGTTTTTGTTTGTCTTCATTGCGAACAATGACAGTGCCTTCACTGACCGCCGATTGCGTGGTGCCTTCGGCGTGGCCACTGTTATTGGCATTAGAGAGTAACCCGCCTGCGGCATTGGTGAGAAGTTGGCCTCCAATTGGGCCACCCGTTCCCATCGAACCGCCCGTGTGCTCTGCGGTAAAGTCGGCTTTGTTGTCGATATCTTTCCAGCCTAATGTGCCCGTATCAAGGCGGTTTTTATCTTTTTCCGCAGTGGAGGCAATCACCGCACCATCAAGCTGAGTGTGCTCTTTGACGTTGACATCAAAGCCGCCTTTGCCGGCAAAAATACCGGTTTGCTCTTTCACACTGTCGTAGTTACTGTGTATCTTGTTCTTGCTGGCACTGATATTGATGTTTGGCGTACCACCTATCGTGTAACCGCCACCGACGCTGACCTCTTGCTGTTTGGCGTCATAGCGGTCACTGTCTTGCTCACTTTGTAAAGTGAGGTCACGACCGACATTGATGGTGACTTGTTCACCACTAACTTGAGCGCCTTTGAGGGTGGTATCTTGTCCACTGTTTAAGGTGAGTTTATTACCTGCATCCAGAGTGGTTTCAGTGTGGGTGAGGCCATTGCCTTTTTCATGGCCTTTACCTTGGTTGACGGAGGCTGAGATATTGACCCCGTAGCCACCTGCACCCACGCCTACGCCAACCCCGACACTGCTACCTTTACTGCTGTTTTGGCTGGTAGTTTGCTCGGTGTTTTGGGCAGAAACAAGGTTGATATCTTGCGTGGCAGACAGTGATAAGTCTTTACCCGCTTTGAGTTCACTGCCGACGACTGTGATATTACCGCTGTCTGGGTTGCTGTCTTTATTTTTACCCGTTGCGGTAATCGACAGATTTTGTCCGGCATTTAAGGTACTGCCTTGGGATTGGCGACTGTCGGTATGGGTTTCGCTTTTCGACGATTGGCTGCCGTAAGACACGCTGACACCAACTGTATTGGTGGCGCCTTCTTGATAGTCTTTATCGCCCGGTTTGAGGTTGTCGGCAAGGTTGTGCGCATTGGCTGCATCGGTTTTCAGCCCATCTAACTCAACCGCTTGCTGAGCTTGGACGCCGGATAATACTGCCTTGGTGTTTTGCAGAGCACTTAAACGACCGTCACTTTCTTTGCGAGCTTGTTGTGCGGTGCTGACGGCAGTATTGAGGGCGCTACCTGCACTGCCAGAGAGTGCAACACTAAACCCACTTTGTTTGGTTTCAAAGGTTTCAGTGTGAGTCCGTTCATCATAGCCTGGGTCGATTTGGACGCTGTCACCGGTGAGGTTTAAGTCTTTTTGGGCAATCAGGTCAGCGCCACCCACATGCAGTTTGTTGCCAGCGGTGATGTTGACATTACCTTGTGTGCTGCCAATAGTGCTGACACTTTGGCTTTGGGTGGTACCTTTTTCATCCACTTCATGGCGGGAGGATTGTTTACCCACCGTAAAACCGATCCCCCCATCACTAAAGAGACCACTGCGTTTTTTCTCTTCTAATAAATAATGAGAATCTGTTTCTGTGGCCGCTGTAATAGAGACGTTATTACCTGCGTGTAATGACACATCATTTTCAGCAACAACCGAAGAGCCTGTAACTTGAATATCTTTACCCGCTTGAATATTGACTAGCTCTCCACTGACGACGCTACCTTGCTCTCGTGTCACATGATCATTTTGGAGAGTATGAGTCTGACTAGAACTTAAAAATCCTTTACTCTTTGAATGTTCTTCTAAAAACTCCGTATGGGTTTCTGTCGCGGTATTGAGATTAATATTTTGTGTGGCGCTTAAATCAACAGCCCCTTTTTCACTGTGTAAAGTGCTACCTGTTAAATTAATATCACCCTCACGGGCGGTAATCGCAACACCTTGCTGTCCGCTAAAGGTACTTCCAACCACGTTTTCTTGGGCAGTATCCACAAGACGACTGTAACTTTTACGTCCTCCGCCTGAATGCTGATAGTCACTGTCTTCAACCTGTTGTGTGACGGATTGGATATCTACATCTTGAGCACGAACGGTGGTTTTACCTTCGGTGCTATTTACTTGAGCACCTTGTGCTGTCAAGGTATGCCCCACATTTAGGCTGACGCCTTTATCGCCACTCAGTGTACTTAATTGCAAACGCTCTTCTTCACGAGTATTGCTCACAGAGGTGCTTTTACTATTGGCATCAAGGTGGCTTTTGGTTGTGGTACTATCAGCGAGGATATTGAGGTTCTCGCCTGCATTTACGGTCAGTTGTTGATCCGCTTTGACTTGACTGCCTTGCAGTGTGACATCTTTCCCCGCGGTGAGATTAAGGTTACCGCCGGCGTTCAACTCGCTTCCTTGTGCACGTTGCCATTCACCACTGAGATGTGCAAGGCGATGTTCACCTGGTTCTTCTATAAAATTTTCAGTCCGACTACCCATTGAACCCGATATCACATCAAATTCACCAGAATGGGTACTTTTTGCTGTAGTAATAGTTAAATTATCACGTGCATTTAGATTAATGTCTTTTAAGGCATCCAGTTTTGCCCCTTGCAGTTGAATATTATGCCCTTGTAAGGTGATATCTGTTCCACTCATTGTGGCTTGACGCAAGGCATCTTGTAGGTTGGTGCTTAAATGAATGCTATCGGCTTGAACTGTGATATTTTGTGCATGAATATCTCCGCCTTGATGTGTGAATTGGTTGGCCTCAATCTCTAGTCCTTTATTCGCCAATAGTTGCCCTGCATTATCAATGCTTTCTGCGGAAAGATGTAAATTATTACCGCTAACGAGTGCGCCATGGCTTAATAAATCTAACGTTTTATTCGCTAAATAAACTTTTGGTACCAATACCGTTTGAGGGCCTTGGGCGGTTTCTACCGTTTCGCTGACTAACCAAACAATATCTTGTTCTAATGCTGCAATTTGTTCAGGCGTTAAGGCCACGCCAGGACGTAACTGAAAATCACTCGCGACTTTCACACCATTGTTCATAAGATATTGATACTGTGCCATGGCATCGCCTTCATAAAGTGAAGGGCGCCCCGTCAGTTTTAATACTTGCTCACGCACAAGACGTTGTTCGTAGAACCCATCCCCTAAGCGTTTATGCACTTGCGCCGGATCATAACCTACACGATCGAGTAAATAGTCACTGCTAATAAATTTATTACGGTTGGTAAAGCGTTCATCAGTGACAATTAAAAACGGATTATCAGGGGATAAATTTTGTCGAAAGAGGCCGTTATCAGGAAGTTCGGTGATCACATTGCCTAAATGTTGTTTTTCAGTCAGTGCGATTTCAGAAGGTAAAAGCGGACGCGTTAAAGGGGAGGTCGCATCGGTCAGGGGTACATCTGTTTTATCACTGGTTTTTATTTCGGTATTGACGGTTTGTTTCTCCACTCCATCAATATTAAATCCCAGCGGATTACGCTCGAACTCAGCGCGCTCTGCCTTAACTGCGTTTAATGCGGCTTCAATTTCATTAATTTGTGCCGCATTCACCGTGGTATTAGTGATCGATGTTCCGTTGATCGCCACATCGCCATTACCTGAAATAATACTATCAATGGTGGCTAATGCGATGGTTTCATCGTTATCAAAACTTGGATACCAATGTTTAGTATCCTTATCATAGTGATCAACAATATACTCTCGACGGCGTTCATTAATGGAATAGGCGTTATTCTCTATTTTAGCTTTTCCATCAATGGATTGATTTCCCATTGAGGTGATCACACTGGCATCATTAAGCAATAGTCCTGAAATATTAAGGTTCATATTGCCACCTGAAAGGATACGTGCGCCAACTCCTTCAGAAATCAATTTATCCCGAGTCAATGATCCTGAGACTGTTCGTTCACGGAAATTACTATAATCGCTTATGAATTTTAAATCATAACTACTGACATGGATCTCTGGATCCCATTGCTCAATTCGAGGCTGGCCCGTAAATTCTCGCCATACTGTATTATGATAAGGAGTAGGTACACCACCTATCTGTTCAAATCCTGTCGTCTGATAAAAAGTCATATTATAGGTGCCGTCACTATTTGGGATCAGTGATTCGTAATGCACCCATAAGCGCATTGGTGTGTTGTCATTGATGTTTTTAACTAGGACTTGCACCTTTTTGTTAGAAGCATCAATAGCGGTTAATGTGCCGTATTTATTATTAATTGCCTCATTATCATCATTAAATGTTAACTTCTGAGTGGTCGGCGCAAAAGGGGTAGCGTCGGTAATCACATTTGAATTATAAGAACGCCAAAAATAATGGTAACGATGCCAACGATAATCCTTTTTCTCAGCATCTCGCTCAATCTCTAGTCCTTCACGTAAATTACGAAGTTGATCAGCTTTAATAGCCACATCGCCTTCAGCTTCAATAAAACTGGCTTTATTTTCAATCTCTGGGCTGGTAAGCGATAATTTATCACCACTATAAATCAAGGCTCCGTTATGATTTATCAGGTTATTGTTCGCGGTTAAATCGAGTGATTGCGTCATCGCAATAACGGCATTTTTACTGTTGTTATCGATTGATTGTGCGTGAATAACCGCATTATCGCCCATAATAGCGGCGGTATTATCTAGACTTGTGAGATTAAACGTAAAATCATCGGCTTCAAGGCGACCGCGGTTTTTTAATAAGCCTGTATTGAAATTTAATGTACGGCTGACTAACGAACCTGAGTTGATCACATTTTGGCTTTTTATCGTCAGTGAAGCAGGTAATAACCAGTCAGCTAAATTCGTAAATACACCAGAAATAGAAAGGGAAACGGATTGATTGCTACTTAATATATCGCCATTACGTTGAGTATGATCTTGTTTTGCGGTAAGCGTTAAAGCATTTTGGCTTTGTAACGTGCCTCCTTGGTTATTGAAAGTCTGAGTATTAAGTGTGAGTTTATCACCACTTTGAATAACGCCACGCTGATTCAATAATATTAAGGTCGAGGCAAGAGGGGCGTCTTTCGCATTTATCGCAATCGCCCCATTAGCTAAAATATGACCTTTTTGGTTATCTAGTGACGTTAGATTATCTAAGGTCAATGCGCCATGGCTCTGTAAATAGCCTTGGGTATTATCGATATTTTTTGCTGAAATCACATTTTGCGTCGTGCCCCAAATTAAACCATTATCACGGTTATTAAGGTTAGTCGTGATGAGATTTAAACCCGCTTGGCTACTTAAAACACCTTGATTGTGATTATCTAATTGCGTTGTATTGATAGTCAGTGATTGTGTTGAAACCAGTTGACCTTGTTGATTTTGCAGTGTGTCTGCTGTTACGGTTAACCCCTGACCGCTGTGTATTTTACCGCTCTGGTTATTGATTCGCTCAAGGTGGTAATCACTGTTTTGTTGGCTAATCAACAGACCTTGGTCATTATCAAGCTGTGTGGCGTTGACAGTAAGTTCACTTTGGCTACTGATATGACCTTGATGATTTTGAATATCTGAGGCTTGGATGGTCTGATGTTGGTTACTTCTTATTTTACCTGACGTGTTATCCAATAAGTTAGATAAACGCAAATTAATAGCCTGTAGGCTGTCGATTAATCCTGATTGATTTTGCAGTGATTGGGCAGTTAAGGCGAGGTTATCCCCACTTTGGATATTACCTTGTTGGTTATTCAGCTCATTTTTGACAACAAGTTGCATCTGCTTTTGACTATACAGTAACCCTTTTTGTGAGTTATCAATATTCAAAGCGAATAGTTTTAATGTATTCCCCGCTAACCACTGACCTTCATTGTTTTTGATGAGATCTGTTGATTGATTAGAATGAAGACCTTGAGAATAAATTTCTTTTTGTGCGCTGATTTTACCTTGGGTGTTATCAATGCTATTTGCAATATGCAATATAATATTATTACTTGATTGGAAAAGGCCTTTCTCATTATTAAAGGTATTTGTTGTTAAATGTGCGTCTTTTTGACTCTGGATTTGCCCCATTTGATTATTGAATATATTTGTTTTTGCAGACCAAGATCCTAGACTTCCCATCCAACCAGATTCATTTAGAATATCGTTCGCATTTAAATTCTGTGAATATTGACCAAAAAGACGACCATTACGATTATCTAACTGATTAATTAATTGAATATCCAAATTATTTAATGCGTTTATTTCTCCTTGTGTATTAATCAGATTGTTCGTTTTAATCAAAGTGTTTTCATTACTGGTCAGCTTACCGTCTTGATTGAGCAAATCGCCTCTTAATAAGAGTTGTAATGTTTTTTGACTAAATATATTACCTTGCTGTTGATTCGCTAATTGACCGCCATTTAGCGTTAAGGTGCCATTACTCTGTACTTTACCGTTGCGGTTATTAAATTGGCTCGATCCCGTACCTTGCCAATACAAAGCGTTTTGTGCGGCTATTTTTCCCAGTGTATTAATAACATTATGTGTTGTACTGAAAACTAACTCACCACCTGATTGTAATTGTCCTTTTGTATTATCAATGTTTTTTGCGCTGACAGTCATTGATAAACCTGCTTGTGTAACACCTTGTTGGTTGTCCCAATCACGTTGTGTTGTGGCTATGAACTTCTGACCAGCTTCAACTAGACCTTGTCTGTTATTAATAGTTTGATTTGACGTTATATCAAGATCCTTAGTGGCAATAATATTGCCTTGCTGATTATTTAATTTATCAGCAGTGATTGTTAATAATTCCGCATTTATTTCACCTTGCATGTTATCAAGTTTATTTTTGCTATTTATTGTAAATTGTTGGCCTGCAACAATTTTTCCTTGTTCGTTGTGTATGTTTTCTAATGCGACAGTGGAATTTTCACTACTTTGCAAAATACCTTTCTGATTATGAATATCACCCTGCCCAGATACAGTAAGAGTATTATTCGTGAGCAGTTTACCGCGGGTATTATTCAGTAAATTATTAAGGGCGATAGTGAGTTTATCTTGGCCAATTATTTTACCTTCAATATTATTTATTGTATCAGCCTGAATATTGACATTTTTAGCGCTCACATTGCCTTTTTCTGAATATAATGCATTGGTTGTGAGTAAAATGTCTTTTCCAGCCAACAGTTGGCCTTTGTTATTATCAATTTCTTTCGCATGAATATTTGATTGTGTCTCACTTTGCACCGTCCCTTGTTGGCTGTTAACCAAATTTTGCGTAGCGAGAGTGAGTTTATCACCTGAACCAATAAAACCGTTGGCATTATTCACTTGCTGCTGAGCCACAATATCGAGGGTTGTTTGGCTAATCAGTTTACCCAGTGCATTATTGAGATTGTCCGTGGTGACAGCAACTTGCTGGCTATTAATTGTCCCCGATTGGTTGTTCAGCGATTTGCCTGCTTGCAGGTTGACGGCATTTCCCGCCACAAGGTTACCTGCGCTATTATCAATTTGCTCTTTGGCATTCAAAGCCAGTTTAGTTTGGCTTTTAATGGTGCCCGATTGATTATCAATTGAGTTTGCGGTAAGAGTTAAATCGCCATTTGCCCCAACTTCACCTTGTTGATTATTAATGCTATTTTTTATCTGCCAATCTTGTTGGCTTTTGCTTAACGCAACTAATCGGCCTGCTTGGTTATTCAGTGAATCGGCATTGAGCTTAAGGCGGTGGGTTTCAATCGCACCGCCTTGATTATTTAGTTGCCCTTTGAGGGAAAATTGGCTCTCATTCTGCCCTGTTTGTACCCAAGTTCCATTTTGATTAAACAGGTTATTGGCGTTGATATTCCATTGTTGGGCTTGAATTTGAATTTGCTGAGTATGAATATCACGTACACTACTGAGTTTGGCATCACTCACATCAATTTTTGCTTGAGTAAGGGCGATATCCCCTTGTTTAGATGTCAGCGCCAAGTTTGATGCCGCGATTTGTGTTTGGCTTAAATCCAGTGATTTTGCTGTTGCAGTGATATTTTGCTTACTTAGCAATGTGCCACGAGTATCAATTTTTCCCTCACTGGTTAATATGATATTGGCGTTATTAATAATCTTACTTTTATTATCACTGCCCGCGAGCACGTTACCTTGACTGTGGATATCGCCTTTCGCATTGATATTAACGTCTTTGAGGGCAGCAAGTGTCCCCGAGTTGTCCACTGAACCTGTTTGACTTTCTACGTTTAAGACGCCACCACTGTGTAATTTACCTTGATGTATAAGGTTGTCTTTGGCTAATAAGGTAATATCCCCGTTGGCTTGGGTAACGGCTTCTTGTGTTTTTGCTGATTGCCAGACTAACTGCCCATTACTTTTCACCGTTAAGGTTTTATCCGCTTGTATGTGCCCACCTTGATTGCGAACGCCCACACCTTTTTCGGTGCCCACCATGTGGATATAACCGCTGTACATACCACCCATTTGGCCCATGTCGATGGCAAATTCAGGTTGTGCAGTTTGGCTCTTTATCGGAGTGGCTTTATTTTGCGTATCGACCTTATTTTTACCCGCAACGATCGCTATTTTTTCTTTCGCCCACACACCAGAATTGATTTCAACGGCACGGGCGAGCAGATCAACATACTGCGTATCGTGGCGACTATCGGCATTTAATCCTCCACCTTCAACACGAATAACCCCGCGTTCTACTTGATATCCTGCAAGGCTACCGTCTTGATTAAATTGGGGTTTCCCTGTGGTAAGGGTCATACGACCTGCATTGATAGTGCCACAGCCATTACAAATAATTCCCGATGGGTTAGCGACAATCACTTGCGCTTTACCGCCTGCAACTTCCAGAAAGCCTTTAATTTGGCTTGGGTTATTGCTGTTGACTTCATTCAGAATCACGCGCGCAGGAGCTTTGTTTGGGTCAAGATTCGGGTTACCTTGGATCATCCCTGCGGTTTGTGTTGAAGTCATCACCGCCGAGTTATTGAGAATGGCGCCACGGTTATCGACATCAAATTGTTTATATTGGTTATGAGAAATACCGGAGCCATTTGGTGCCGCAATATTGACTTGTGGAAGCCCATTTTGCGTATTGATCACCTCCGGGCGTTGGTTTTGTGGTGCATTGTTATCGGCAATAATGCTGCTCGCCATGGCTGAGGTACCCCACAAGGCTAACCACAGCAGTAATGAGGTGCGGCGTAGAGTGACCCATAGACGATTACCATTTACGCCTCGTGTTTGGCCTGAATCGGTGCTACAGCTTTTCGCCAGTTCCGATACAACACGTAATTCCCCATGAGTGCGGCTAAAAATTAAACGATAACAATGCTTATTCATAATAGAGTTCCTTCAAAAAACAGGGCAAACATGGGTAAAACTAAAAATGTCTATCGGCTATCAAATTAATGGCGATTAAATTTCAAGGTTGAGGCTAAAACCTGCCGTCGCTCCTGACGTATCGAATTTTTTCGGCTTATATAATGGCACGCCAACAAACAGGTCATAGCTCAAACGAGAGAAGAGTGAGCCACGAAGTCCTAATGCGGTACCGGCAAGTTGATGTCCCACAAGGTATTGGGTACTTTGGCCTTCAACACGCCCGTAATCAGCGGCTAAATACAGTTCTTGCCCTTTAGAAAAAACATTCCATGCCAGTTCGTTGCGCCATAACAGGCCTTTTTCACCCGACAGTACTTGCTCTCCGTCAAAACCACGCACGGTATAGCGTCCGCCAATGGACATGCGCTCTTGTGGTGTTAGGGCATGCTGAGTCCATTGACCCCGTAAAGTGGTATTCCAGCGCCAAGACTGTTCGCCCAACGTGAAGGGTTGATTGAAACTGATGTCCCCAAGAAAAATGCCCACGCGGGCACTGCCGCTGTGGGTATCTTCTTCAGGGGCACGGCGTGCGCCGTAGGCGCCTGTACCGCGACGCCAGTTAATATTGGCATCGAGTGTGGCATTGCCTAAGAAGCTGCGCTGATTAAGGCCGATTTCCCACCCTGCGGTACGGCGGCGTTGTTGTTCAATATCAATGTCATTAACGGCGTTACTGGCGGTTTTTCGGTAAGTACGCAGATTAAGGGTGGTTTTGTGGATTTGGTCGCGAAACAGTAACCGTGATAGGGTAAATTGTGCGGTATCGCTCTTACCGCTATAACGTAACACTTCGTTGGCATTGGGAATATTCTGGTGATAATTATATTCATTGTAATTGGCGGCAAAGCCCCAATTGCCAATAGGAATGAAATAGTTCAGGGTGTAAGAACGGTTACCAAAAGGGCCTTTATCAAACAAGTCTTTACTGATATTGGCGTAAAACATATCGTTTTGGGCAAACGGCGCATCAATGGCTAGCGTCGCAGAGCCTAAATAGCGCCCGGTGCTTTTTGAGCCACTATCATCAAGACTGAAGCTTAATCGCACAGGACGCTTTTCTTGCCAACTGACCACTAAGTCACTGGTACCATCAATTGGGCCGGGTTCGATACGAATATCGGCAGTGACATTGGGTACGCGTTTAAAGTTTTCTAGCCCTTGCTCAATATCACGCAGATTCAGAATATCGCCTGAGGCAGCAGGAATGGCATTCCATAAACGCCCACGCCATGAAGTGCCTTCATCAAAACGAATGGCATTAATCCGTCCCGGTTGAAGCGTGAGGACTAACTCACCTTGGTTCAAATCTTGCTCTTGTGCCATCACGCGGGTGGTGACATAACCTTTTTCTAAAATGGCATTTTGGACTTTATTGAGGACTAACAAAATCCCTTGGCTACCCAAGCACTGGCCTTTGGCGTCGTTAACGGCTTTTAATGCCCATTGAAAATCGGCAGCGGACTCACCGTCAAGACGGATAGTGGAAATGGTAAAGCAGGGTTGTTCATTTTGCGGATAATCAGGCAGCGTTAAATCAGGCTGTTGAATACGCGTATCCACAACGGGGTTGTTCTGCTGTTGTAACATGCGCTCTCGTTCTTGCTGGCGTTGTTGCTCGCGGGCATCGATAGAGAGTGCTTGATTGACGGGATCAGCCAATAAGGGGACAGAGATAAAATATAAGCTGAGTAAGCTCCATTTTAATAAACGATGTTGTTTGTCAGTATGATGTGATGTAAGGGAGAATTGTTTTTCTTGCATATTTTTGCCTAATTCATCAATCAATAATTGCATGTGTCTAACTCAATGAATTAAGGCGATGTCAGTAATGAAATATAGATCCGGACATCCTTACTAATGCAGTCACAAATCCGTTGTTACGCAGGTTAAATATAAGTTTAGGGTACGGAATTTAGCGATTAGTTGACTTTCATTGAGAATATTATCTTAAGTCAAATTTGGTGCTGATGTTTACATAAACTGACAAATGAGGCAATAAGTTAAAATCGCATTTTGGATAAATAAGATTTAATACCAATTTGTAAATCATTAATAGACATTTTCTAGTGATTTAAAATGATTTTTTTTATTTTCACGGGATTTAAATTTGATAAAGATTAAATTAATTATGGTTTGTTATAATTATAAATAATAACCTTTTTAGAACCTCTGATTATTATTCAAAAAATGATTAAATATTAATCATATATATTAGTATAGTAAGGTATTTAATTTTGTCAGATGAAAGATTGTAATATTAAAAAGCTTATTTTAGTGATATTTAGACGTGAAGTAGTCAAACTATTTGCTGAATAATACGACACAACGAGGGCTGATTATAGAGTGGAGTATTGAATGTCAATCAATTTTTATAACAAATCTAAATAAATTAATATAAAAATATAAATAAAAGAATAGCAATTATATTGATTTTAATTTTTACTATTGTGCTATATTTATATAAAAATAATGAGCTTTAAAAGGAATGTTATGTCTCGTAAAATTAAAAATATACTTATCTCCATTTTTTTAGTATTTATTGCCTTGGGGCTTTATCTCAATAAAAATCAAATCCAACCAGAGTTAAAGCCAAATGGTTATAGTTATTATCAAAAAGGTGACTATAAAGAGGCGTTTAATTATTTTTCACAACATGCGCAAAGTGATCCGCAAGCGGCATTTAGTTTAGCAATGATGTATTGGGATGGCATAGGGGTTGATAAAAATGCCTTAGCTTCACAAAAATGGTTAATAAAATCAGCAAACTTACAAAATAGAAATGCACTTTATAATTTAGGATATTTACGTAACAAAGGATTAATCCAAAGTCCTACTGATGATGCTCAAGGATTAACGTCATTAACTAAAGCTGCTGATTTAGGCTCTTCAATAGCGAAAGATTTTTTACATGACCTTAATTTTCCTGTGATTTATTATGATCAAAAAGAATATACGCTACTCCCTATTTATGGTGAGCAATCTTGGTCTGAAAAAAAAAGAACACTTGAAGAATTAGAAAAATTAGCAGAAGAAGGTAATAAAGAAGCTGTATATCAATATTTAGAGAATAAGGATTCAGTAAAACAATCAAAAAAGACTAAAAATATGATACGTCCTTTTATTGAAGAAAAAGATCCTAAAATGATGTATTTAAAATATAAGTTAATAAGTCAAGATATTAACTTACTTTTTGATTCAGCATATTTGAACTATCCTGAGGCAACATATCTTCTGTATCAAATCTACAAGGGTGATAAGAAAAACTATCCCCTTCAAGAAAATTCTTTTTTAGCTAATATATATTTAAAAAAATCTGCTGATTTAGCGCATCATGATGGATTAATTAAAATAATAGAGAAATTAAATAATAGTGATACATTATCATCAAATTATTTTAGAAACTTGCTTGAAAAATATATTAATACATTATTATTGAAATATCCAAACTCTCCACAAGCCATGCTAGCGCTCGCTAATGTCTATTTAAAACCAAATAGTAGTTTTTATAATTTTGAAAAAGCACTTAAGCTGGTAGAGAGAGCATATAACATACAGCCATCTCCTGAAAGCAAATTATTATTGGCTAAATTATATTCTAATAGTGAGGGGGTTCATCAGAATATTAGAAAAGCAGTTAGTTTTCTGAAAGAAAACATAACTAATGATAAATTGACAGGTAAAAGCCAAAGAGAATTAGTAAAAATATATTTTGATTTTGGTGCTTCTGATTATCTTAAAAAAGAAGAGATTGTGAATATTTTAAGAGAGAGTGTAATTAAAAATAAATCAGCTGGTACATTTAATCAAAACTATAGCTTAGCTCATTTTTATGCAGATCTTCTTTTAGAAGAAGATGTCGCCAATAATGAAGAATATGCTTTTTCATTATATCAAAAAGCACGAGGTTATGCCTATGAAGCTACTTTTCATCAAGCAATTGCGACTATTAAATATAAAAATATAATAGATGATCAAGCTCTTATTAATATTGTTTCAGAATTGAAAGATGATTTAGAAAGCAGAAGGTTGACAGAAAAAAAACGACAGGAAGGATATAGTATTCTTTTCCGATATGGAATGGATTCACAGTATGTAATTGATTTTATTGTGGAACGTTCGCTATATGATGATAAAATAAGAAAGGCTATTCAACCATTATTAAGTCAAAATACAAATCTTGCATTTCAATATACAATAAAGAATATAATACATGAGAACTCAGCTAACAATATTAATGAAGATAATTTAAAAAAATATTATAAGGATATATTTAAATTAGCTGAAATAGGTTCTATTGATGCAATTAAATTTATTATTACAAAAGAGTATAAAGATAAGAATGCTCGCGATGAAATTTATCAAGACTATTCTTTTGATAAGTTAACTAATATCACTATTAAGGAGCGTTTGGCTTGGCGAAGAAAATGTGCAGATTTAGGTGATTTTATTTGCTTAAAAGAATTAGCTATAATTTATCGAGACGGTAAAGAGGGGGTTAGAAAGAACATTGCGAAAGCATCTGAATATGAACGACGTATTAGCATCAATTCGTCTCACTTTGAGCTGGAATCAGAAAAATATGAAATAGATAGAAGATGGAAGGAAAAAAGAGATAATACACTTGATTATTTACTAAACCAAAAAGAGAGTAGTAAACAACAACTAGAATTAGCAAGATTTTATAGTATTGAAGATAGTGGAAGAAGTTTAATTTATGCCAAAAAAGCATATGATTTAGGAAATAAAGAAGCGGCTGAGTTAATTTATTGGTACTATATGCAAAATATCTGTGAAGATAAAGATAATATCAATAAAGCAGACTACTATCTTAAAGAATGGCTAACAACAGGAGAAGAACCTAGTAAATACAGCTCTTCTAATGAATACAAATATTCTAGTATTAGTATCATTGCTGATTATTATTTAGAGTCACCGTGTTTAGTTGAACGAAACCTTGATAAGGCTATTGAGTGGTATCAATTATCGTTAGATTATCCATATGAAATAAATGATTTTTTGTATTCTGAATTAAATAATATGTATACTAATGCACCAAAATACATAAGTAAGGATCCTTTCGTGAATGTGTATTTATCTACACTAAAAAATCATAACGATTATATTTTAGATATGAATATTCGATTAGGAAAAATGAATTTTGCAATATCTTCTTTTGACAAACTTTATGAAGCACTTCTACTCAAAGGTGATGTGAAAGAAGCATATTATTATGGTTTACTATTAAATTATGATGTGAATAATGTCGCTATGTTTTATTCTTTATCTGACATTGAGCGTAAAAATATTGAATATCGTGTTGCTGATTATTTAAAAGAAATACAAAAATAATTTTATGTTATATGAGAAGTCCTTAATTATATTAAATTTTGAGGGGTTCTTATTGATAGCAAAAGATAATCACAATATAAATTTTAATTATATTGTGATTATCAATTACTTTAAAATTAGACACCAAAGTTAAAAGTGAGAACAGCTTCACCCATAAAATCTAATCCATTAGATAAATCTATTCCTTTTTTACTTAATTCATCTCTAGATAAAATAAAGGTTTGAGTAGGATTACTTTCAATTCCCTGTCTGAAATTTGCTTGGAAAATTTCACCTGAAATTAGAGCCAGAGAGCCTTTATCAACCGATTCTGTCTGTTGTTTTGATGTCCAACCATTGGTTGGCCCTTTATATAGGACATTATAGTAGTTAGTCCCTGTGATAGCAGCATCGTTTGCTCGTGAAATATACGCAGGTTTGCCATCAACAGTCACATTATCCCATGCAAAATAAGCTGCCCCAACCGCAGTTTCAGGATTTGCTTTATCTACTAAATGAAACCAGTCTGACGTATTATTAACGCTTAATTCTGTATTATCATAAGTATCAGACGCAACAAAGGTTAAATATGTTTTTGCATCACATTCAACTGTAACTGTATTTTGAACCATACTGGCAGGATAAGAATAAATTTTCGATTGAGGGATAAGTGTTGGGCTTATGACTCCGTAATCAAAAATAACATCACGCTGTGTCGCCCCATTAATAGTACAAGTTGGTGGCTTAATATCACCGTTGATTTTTAAGTTAGCTACAGGGGATTTAGCCAACACTGGCGTAGATATTATCGCCAGCATAGTAAGGCTAAGTAATAATTTTTTCATATCATTATTCCTTTTTAGAGGATAAATAACAAAGCAATATTATATAATACACCTTTTGTTTATTTATTTAATGATATCTGAATATATTTTTAATATATCTAATTTAGACTTTCTTAAACTGAGTTATTTTAATATCTAATATTATCTAAAAGAGATAATTAAAAATAGACCTTTTATATTGCTAATAGCTGCTTTATTTTTTGTTCTAAGCGCATTTGTGTACAAGTTTTTTCAGAACAATCAATCTATAAGGTGAGAATGCGTGAAATGGAAGAAGCACAGAAAGTGAAAAAAGAACGTAGGATAAAAATCTTAAAATGATGTTTGTTAACAATTCTTAAGATATTATTTTGCTAAAAATAACGAGAGTGATTCTTTTTTGGAATGTTTTTCTTTACTTTATTTTTATTTTAATTCTTATGGTTAGAGATAAAAATCACTAATAGTCATATAATAAATAGTATATATAGATGGTTCTATTTGTCATTATGGTCGGTGGTGAAAATTGAAAACGATAACTATTAAAATCAGTCTTTTTGTATTGTCACTGTTTTTCCCTCTCCTAACAAAAGCACTTGTTATTCCAGATAATGGAACGGGGTATATAGGTGAATTAACACCTCCTCAATCATATATGTCACTTAGTAGTAGTGGTAATACCTATGGAGCGGCTGTAGGTGTTAATAATGTTGTAGATTATTGTAGTAAAAACAGTGCACAATGGCAGAGTTTTTTATTCCCATTCCCAGGAAGTCAAGAGGGGGAGTACGGATTAAAATTATATAATAAAAATGCAAGTGAAGCGGAAAATAGGGAAAATTATTTAGTTGCAGCTATCAATGGAATAGTATCTATCGATGCGGTGTATTATCAGAATGGATTACCTTCCCCGACAAAAATTACTCTGCGTCGAGGAAAAGAGGTTTCTAGAACAGCTGAGTATGCGGATCAATTTGTCTATCGTCACCCAATGTGCTGGTATGGTTATATATCACGTGTAAACAATACTAGTTTGAGAATAAGCTCTTATTCTATTTATGCAGTAGGTCATGTTAAACCTGGTATTTACGATTTTGTAGCTCCGATATATTTTACTACAGCTCAAACTGCAACTGATGCTCCTCCAGATCTATCTTCAGTTCCTTTTTCATTTGGTAATGGTCCTATTCACGTCTTAAAAACATGTAATGTTTCTCCTGCTAGCTCAACAAACATACAATTTGCTATTCAACTAGCACAAAATTTTAAGTCAGCCAAGTTACTTGAGCAAAGTGTCGCTAGTATGCTTGTCTCTTGTCCTCATTCAGGAAATATGTATGTGACATTAAAACCCTATAATGAGCTAGTCAATGGGAGTAAAACTGGGATGACAATGTCTCCAAGTATCCCTTTGAAAAATAAAGAAGTTGCACCTTATATCACGGTATCTGATGCAACTAAAACAATAACTAATGCAGTATGTAATAACAATTCCTCCGAAGCTTTAGAGTTTTATGCAGGACAACCTTCAGGCAAATATAATGGGGGGATCTGTTTATAAGTCATTATCATTCAACCTTTGTGCCAATGGAAATATACCTACGAATACTTATAAAGGAAGTATTGATGTATCGTTCCTGATTGAATGATGTGCTAATTTGATATTCAGAACATTAATAGCGCGCCAAGCACTGTTAAACTTTTAACGTAAAGATAATCACAATATAAAAGTTAATGATATTGTGATTATCAGTTATTTTAAAAATTAGACACCAAAGTTAAAAGTGAGAACAGCTTCACCCATAAAATCTAAGCCATTAGATAAATCTATTCCTTTTTTATTTAATGCATCTTTGGATAAAAGAAAAGAAGGAATTTTATATACATCTTTAAAAACTGCTTGGAAAACTTCACCTGGAATTAGTGCCAGAGATTCTTTACTAACATTGCCTTTTTGTTGTTCTGATGTCCAACCATTGGTTGCGCCTTTGTATAGAACGTTATAGTAATTTGTCTCTGTGATAGTAACATCATTTGCTCGTGAAATGTACGCTGGTTTACTATCAACAGTCACATCCTCCCACAAAAAAGAGGCTGCTCCAACTGCGGTTTCAGGATTTTCTTTATCAACTAAATGAAACTGTGCTAGCGTATTATTAGCTAATTCCGCACTGTCATAAGTGTCAGATGCAACAAAGGTTAAATATGTTTTAGCATCACATTCAATCGTAACTGTATTTTGGACTATACCGTTAGGATATTCGTAGTTTTTCGATTGAGGGATAAGCGTTGGGCTTATGACTCGGTAATCAAAAATCATATCACTTTGTGTCGCCCCATTAATAGTACAAGTTGGTGGCTTAATATCACCATTGATTTTTAAGTTAGCTACAGGAGCTTTAGCCAATACCGGCGTTGATATTACACTCAGCATAGCAAGACTGAGTAATACTTTTTTCATATCATTATTCCTTTATTCTTTTTTAGAGGATAAATAACAAAGCAATATTATATATTACACCTTTTGTTTATTTATTTAATGATAATTGAATATATTTTTAATATATCTAATTTAGACTTTCTTAAACTGATTATATTTTAATATTAGATGTTATCTAAAAAAGATAATTTAAAATGGAGTTTTAATTTTAATTTTAATTTTAATTTTAATTTTAATTTTAATTTTAATTTTTAATAGATATGTAATATTTATATTTAATGGTTGAAATTTATAATGTGATACTCTTATTTAGAGTGTTTTGTGTTTCAATATAAAAACGATAAGATAATAAACGCATTAAAACGCTTTAGTATTTAGGATACGTTTTATACTCTGGAATTAGGTTAGCTAAACCAAGCTTATTAGTCTTCAAAAAATTCTTTTTAATATTTTTAGTGACTCCATCATTCTTGTATTTGGAGTGAGGATACTCAGGCTGACAGCCGTATAGGGGATGGAGCAATCCACAGTAGGAGCTGTTGGTTTATAATTATCGTACCAAGTGTGAAGATCTCATTGCCGATTTTCGTACTGTCAGCCCAGAGCAAAAAACGCATATATCATTAAATGTATAACGGGTTAACGATACTGTTCATACTCCACAGCTTCTCGGACTTTTATCAACGCTTTTTGTAAGCTCTCTATTGTGACAGATCCAAGAGCAATTCTAAGAGCTTGTGGGACAACGAGTGAAGTACAGAAAGGTTCTGCTGTTGAAACGGAAATATTACAGTCCATCAGTTTCTTGGCGACTCGGTCGGCTCTTGTATCATCTGGTAAAGGGAACCAGGCAAAATAAGAGGCAGGATGCGTAATACAGGGCATATCCCCGAGTGTGGATCTTAATACCGCCTGTCGCTGGCGAGCGTCCCGCCGTTTCAGTGTTTCAAAACGGGCAACTGTGCCATCTTGTATCCAATTACATACCAGTGCTGTCATTACAGAGGGGGTATTCCAGGTGGTTGCTCTCACCGCCCTTTCTAGTGCAGGCCGGTATGATTCAGGGCAAACAACAGCCCCTACCCTCAAGCCAGTCGCCACGCTTTTTGAGAATCCAGTGATATAAATGGTACGTTCAGGTGCATAAAATGCAATAGGTGAGGGAGGTCTGTGGATCAGGTAGCTGTATGTGGTGTCTTCTATAACGAGAAGATCATAAGTTCTCGCAATTTCGGCTATTTTTTTTCGCTGACTGTGGCTGAGCACCCAGCCAAGGGGATTATGTAATGTTGGTATGGTATAGACAGCTTTGACATGTCTTTTCTGGCATAACTCTTCCAGCACAGATAAATCTGGGCCACTGGTTAAAGCGGGTATGGCGACGAGCTCCAGATGATATAGCTCTGCCAGTACTTTAAAACCCGAATAGGTGAATGCATCAACTGCCACTACATCTCCTGGGCGTAGCATACCCATCACAGTGATAGTTAGTCCGTGTTGTGCACCATTCACAATAACCACGTTTTCAGCGTCAGGTTGAAATCCCGGGGTCGCGATATGATCTGCAATAATCTTTCTCTCTGTCATCCTGCCTGCGTGTGGTTGGTAACGGAGGTGGGATTCTATATCCCCGGAGACCGCAATCTTTTGGAGGGCATCACGGAGTTGTTCCCCCTGACCAAGTAACGACGGATAGTTAAAATTCAGATCAAACACATCAGTGGCCACAGCATGTTGGTCAATTCCATGACCGTAGGGCAACGCTATTTCTCTGACAAATGTTCCTCTTCCGGTTTCACCACTGACCAGCCCCATAGCTTCTAGTTCGCTGTAAACCCGAGTTGCTGTAGCTAGAGAGATATGTTCCTGCGTGGAGAGTGCTCTGTGTGTTGGTAAACGTGTACCGGAAGGGATATCTCCGCTTCGGATCCTATTTGCGAACATATCCACGATGGATTTATAGCGTGCTTTCATCAAATGTATCCATGACAATAATTTGATTGTATTGAATTATTGAGTGTACCATCTGCCGTTCAAGTGCTCAAGCCTGCGGGCAACAATAGAAAGTGAGGTTGATAATGGTGAATACAGTGGTAAATAAAACAGATCCTAGAGCTGTTTCTGGATGGATCAACGGGCTGTTGGGGGTCATCATTTTTAGTGGTTCGCTACCTGCTACTCGCGTAGCCGTCCTTGATATGGATCCCTTTTTCCTGACATTTCTAAGGGCATCGATAGCGGGTGTGTTGGTCATTATGCTGATTTATGGTTTTCGTGAAAAATATCCGCAAGTTTCGCAGATAAAGTCACTCATAATTGTGTCACTGGGCGTCATTATCGGTTTTCCGTTGCTGACGGCTATGGCGTTACAACATGTGACCTCTGCTCATTCAATCGTTTTTCTTGGTCTTCTGCCGCTGACCACTGCGATTTTTGGCGTCCTACGTGGTGGCGAACGCCCCAGAATGGCCTTCTGGATTTTTTCTGTGCTTGGTAGTTTGCTCGTTATGGGGTTTGCTCTCTCACAAAGCACGATCGTCTCACCTACTGGTGATCTTCTCATGCTTGCAGCGGTGGTGGTTTGTGGTTTGGGTTATGCCGAAGGTGCAAAGTTAACCCGTATTCTGGGGGGATGGCAGGTCATCAGTTGGTCGTTGGTCCTCTCGTTACCATTCATGCTGATAGCGTCATTTATAACAATGCCAGCCTCATTTACCAGTATTGGATCATCTGCATGGATAGCACTAGGTTATGTCTCCCTATTTAGTATGCTAATTGGTTTTATTTTCTGGTATAAGGGGCTTGCAACGGGGGGGATTGCTGCTGTCGGTCAGTTGCAACTTCTTCAGCCTTTCTTCGGGCTGGGGTTGTCGGCTATACTGTTGCATGAGACCATAAGTCCTCTAATGGTATTCATTACGCTTGGCGTCGTCCTGTGCGTTATGGGCTCTCGTAAATTTTCTCGATAATTTTTCTGCCAGTCTACTACTAGCAATTGCGGTAACTTAAGCGGTGTAAATTAGAATTAATTTATGCGAAAGCTTACCATGTCAGGGACAATCCGTCGCAACTGTTAAACGTCACCAACCTTGAAGCGACTGTGGTTGACAAAACTTAGCCACAATTAGCCACTATATGTAAGGTTTCTAGAACCACTAAACTTCCACTTCTGGTACGAAGCTAGCCACCTAACGCGTAGGGGGCTACTGTAAGAGAGGAGTGGATATTAAGGCATAATAGTTTGGATACAACAATTTCAGGTTCAAAATGCCTGTTATCAGGAAAAATAACATTAGCAAACAAGAGAAAAGATGGCCGTCGATCATAATGATTTTATTTCCCAGCCAAGACGCGCGGAAATTCAACCTGAATTCTCACATATAATTGAATGTGTTGTGACAAATCTAACCCGTTGCTTTCCTAAGCTTATACACAGTCTATATGTATACGGAAGTGTAGCTGAAGGCAGGGCAGAAGTAGGTAAGTCTGATCTGGATATGACAGTTATTTTCAAATATGAACCTGATCAGACTATTAAAGAGCAATTTGCAACTGTTAGTCTGTTCTTGAAAAAAACAATCCCGTTATCAGTAAAATTGATTTTGATTGTGGTCTGTTAGAACAGGTTCTCGATCCAGATAATGTACTTAGTTGGGGATACTGGATTAAACATCACTGTCACTGCGTTTATGGCGAGGACTTAAGCCATCGCTTTCAAGCTTTCAAACCTTCAAAAGCTATTGCAGTGGCCGTGAATGGGCTATGGAATTTGCCCGCTGGCTTAGCTGCGAATTTAATAGCCAAAAAGTCTAACCAGATAGTCTTGTTAATAATTGTTCTTTGCAACTAAATCAAGCCACTTTTCTTAAGGAATTTTGTTCATATTCAATGGGGGGGCAGATCACCATTGGCAGTATGAAGCCTTTCTAAAAAGTTAGTTAAAGAAAACAAAGTAATAGAACTCGAATGCGAAATGGTTTGGCTCCTAGGGCTAGATATAAAGATAGTGTTGGAGGGAGACGTTCCTTTGAGTCTCACCATGATAAACCGCGGAGAGGTTTATTATAGATAATATTCGAGTTGTTACTCCGAAACGTCACATTGATATTCACAAAGGAAAATAATTATGAAACTGAAAAATAGCATTAATGATTATACAGAAGCTAAATTTAAACAATTTATTGAAGCTATAATTAATTATGAAAGTGACGAAAAAACACAAGATGATAATTTATAATATTTTATTAAAATCATTGATCATCCTGAAGGTTCAGATCTGATTTATTATCCAGAAGGTAATAATGATGGGAGCGCTACTGCTATTATTAAAGAAGTTAAAGAATGGCGGGCTAAAAACGGTAAGCCTGGATTTTAAAAAGGTTAATTATTACTCTTGTTTGACTAGCCTTGATATAAGTTGACAACTTTTCAGGTATAAAACGCTCGATGAACTTCATCGGGCGTTTTATAGTTTATCTTTAGTACCGCTCCAGTACTGTATCTACATGTTTTTTGTTTACCACCTATTTGCCACTAAAAAGTAGTTAAGATTGAGTTGAGCTCTCTATTCTATAAGGACAAAAGTTAGTATAACCAATGACTGTAAGCCAATGGTGCTTTATTCAGCAAGTCTTTGCGTTCTTGCCAATCAGGAAGTAGCTTATCCATGTGGGCTTTAAATCGTTCATTATGCTTACGTTCAAGTAGGTGAACTAACTCATGAACTAGGATGTATTCTAAACATTCTGGTGGCTTTTTGGCGAGTTCTAAGTTCAACCAAATGCGTTTTGCTTGCGTATTGCAACTGCCCCATTTGGTTTTCATTTTTCTTACGCCCCAAGCGTCGACAGTGACACCTATTTTGCTTTCCCAAATAGGCAATAAGTCAGCTATTCGCTGTTTAAGTGCTTCACGGTAGTATTCAGTGAGAACTAAAGCCTTTTGCTCAGCAGTTGCAGTATGGCTAACATACAAATGTAATCGTCCACGGCCTAATTTGGCTTCATGCTTTCCTACATGTGGCACAACATTGAGACGATAGCGTCGACCCCACAAGTAATGGCATTCGCCACTGACCATTTCTCGTTCTGATTGGCGGGGTTGTTTTATGAAATTATTCTGCTGCTGTTTAATCCAAGGGATACGACGGATCACCGCCATACGAATAGCCGTTTCCGTCATAGATACAGGCGCAGATACACGTACACGTCCATCAGGCGGCAACACGCTAATATGTAAGTTTTTGATGGCTTTACGATTCAATTGTATTGTCATTGAGCCAATTTCAATCATCGTCATCATTGATACTCTTTTTGAGCTTTAGCGAGTTCCATTACGTCCTGAATATCCACCTCATAGCCCGCCGTTTCTTCTCGTACTGCATTGGCAATTTCTCGTTCCTTAAAACGATCTCCTACCCAATCCGCTTTTTTGGTATAACGAATGGCACTATCAATTTTGGTGGCAAGCCATTCATCTTTGCCAAAGTTATCATAAAAAGCACGTTTGGGATTAGTATCCATTGATGCAGGGTAGCTAGATGATGTTCGCTCAGGACGTACGACTTTAGCAGCGAGTTCGCGGATTTTCTCGAGGTAATCTTGATATTCAATCGCCTTTTGTCGACGAAGTTCGATTAGTTCATTGAGTAACACTGACATCTGTTCATAGTATTTAGGGTTAACCGGATTTTCATCGACAATGATTTTGCGAACGTTATTTTCAATGGTCTCAGCCATTGCTCCCGGATTTTTACGGAGATCCTCGGGCAGGGTATCGATAGCACTGACGCCTTTTTCGACGATTAATTCAATCAAGCCAAGCTCTTCAAAGTCCATAAGGACTTCACTATCATCGGCACGAATATACATATCTAGCAGATGACGCATTGCAGGCTCAAAGCGCTTCATTTCGACGAGATCACCACTTGCAAGCTTCACTTCATCGCGAACTTTTTCATAGTGACAAACTTCAGATCTAATAGAGTTTATATCATGAGTAGAATAACCTGCATCTGGCATTTCGTTGGCGATATTTGCGAATGCTCGCAGTAACTTGGCAACACTCTGATATAAGGTTAAACGAAGTGCCTCTTTTTCGGTTAACTCATCTTGATTTAAGCCTGATTCGCCACAAAAATAATGGATATAATCCTCTGTATTTCGTGGTGCTTTTACTGGCTCACATAATGCTCGAACCATTTCCAGCGCACTATCTAAATTTAGTCTTGCTTGCTCTAATCGGTCTTTTAGTAAACCAACCACATCTTCCTTGTCATAACCTTCAAAAGCACCTTGAGTATAATCAGAAATTGCTTTATCTAATGAGCGGAATAAATCTTTATAGTCGATGATATAACCGTATTCTTTATCATCACCATCGAGACGGTTGACGCGACAAATTGCCTGAAACAGGCTGTGATCTGCCATTTGCTTATCAATATACAAATAAGTGGCAGAAGGCGCATCAAAGCCAGTTAACAATTTATCGACCACAATCAGCAGGCGCATTTGCCCAGGTTCATTAACGAAACGCTTTTTAACTTCCTTTTCAAAGTCCTCAACTTTATTAGCTGCTTTGTCTTCAGGTAGTTCAAAGTAGTCTGCTAACATTTTACGATAAATATCGTATTTAAAGAGTTTTTCCGTTAAACCTTCACCAGTCTCCTCACCTTTAATACTTGCAGGTGTTGGTTGAAAACTAGTAACTATAGCAACTTTACCTGCTAAATCGGTCTGACTAAACATTTCATAGGCTTTACAGGCCTGATAAACGCTGGAGCAGACTAACATCGCATTACCATGACCATCCATCAGACGTGGCCGAGTATCCATATCTAACAAGATATCATTCACAATCTGTTGCAAGCGTGATTTACTGGATAGCACCTTTTGCATGGTGCCCCATTTTAGTTTGAGCTGCGTTTTAGCTATTCGAGATAATCCGCGCGTTTTTGCCTCGAACCACTCATCAACTTTCTTTTGGGAGGTAATGTGTTGGTCTATATCTCTTGCTTCATAGCGTAAATCCAATACTACGCCATCAGCGACAGCCTCATCGAATTTATAGGTATGAATATAAGGACCAAAGACTTCAACTGATTTCTTTTTGTCTTTTTTCATCAGGGGAGTCCCTGTGAAACCGACAAACATGGCTTCAGGTAAAATGGTCTTCATTGCGTTGTGCAACTTACCAGATTGAGTACGATGGCACTCATCGACAAAGACAAACAATGTTCCTTTAGCTCTGAAATTCGATGACAGTGATTTTTTCAGTTCTTCAATAAATTCATCGGTTGCGGCATCATTTTCAGAATCAGACTGCCTTCCAAATTTATGCACTAATGAGCAGATCAACCAAGGGTTAGGCTGATTTAACGTGGCCACAAGATCTGCACCACTTTTGGTACGATAAATTTCTTCGTCAACACCTGTAAACACTTTTTCAATCTGTTCGTCAAGTTCAGTTCGGTCAGTCACTATCAGCACGCGAGCATCAGTAACATTTTCCCGTATCCATTTAGCTAGCCACACCATAGTTAAGCTTTTACCTGAACCTTGGGTATGCCAGATTATACCCCCCTCACGCTTTGTGATATGAGCCTTAGCCGCTTCAACACCGAAAAACTGGTTATGGCGACAGGTTTTCTTGGTTCCAGCATCAAAGACAATAAAATCATGGATGATTTGCAAAAAGCGAGACTTATTACATATACGGCTTAGGTGAAAATCGAGTTTATAGTCATAAGTATTTTCAAGCGGTTCCTTCCACTCAAGATAAAATTTTTCGGGTGTTTCAATTGTGCCGTAACGTAGTCCCTGAGTATCATTACCCGCCATCACCAATTGCATTGTGGTAAAGAAATTACGAATAAAATCTTTCTTTTGGTTATCCAGATTTTGGCGAATACCTTCAGAAACAGAGACAGATGAACGTTTAAGCTCTATCACACCCAGCGCAATACCGTTTACATACAACACGATGTCTGGGCGTTTTTTGTTCTCGCCCTTGATAGAGACTTCTTCAGCAATGGCAAAATCGTTTGCTTCTGGGTTTTTCCAGTCAATCAGCCACACGGTTTCATTAAGATGGCCAGCACCTTCTTTATCTTTCACGCCGTAACGTAGTAGGCGATAAACCTCTTTGTTGGCGTAATAGAGCATTTTACCTTCGCCCAGCGCTGCTGCCGTATCCAATTGGCGAATAGCTCGATTGATCAACGCCTTGCTGACACCGCGTTTTTTTAGCCAATTAACGAGGATATCCACTTCAATATTTTTATTATTAGCGCGATCCTGCCAATCGCCTAAATAGCGATAGCCTAAGTCAGTTTGAAAAAACTGAACGATACGATTTTGGGTTATACGTTCGCGTTGACCGACATTACTCATAGCTAAAACCCTTATTCAAGTCCTTAGAAAACACCATTAACATGGCTTGTTCATGCGTAGCTATTTGAGTTTCTGTCCATTCTCCATCAGCATTCATCAACTTAATCATTTCATACAGTTTTAGGGTATCAATACTTTTATCTGCGATGGCCGCTTTAAAATGATCACGCTTAGCGGTGGGTTGTAAGTTACTTAATTTTGAATTTTTGCTATGGCTAATCAAGCACAAATTACCAAAGCGATGCAAATCAGCATCCGGCAGTACATAATGCCCATCAAGTGGGTGCTGCGGATAAAAGTGTTCAACAGAGCTTCGGAAGGTAAACTCAAACTGAGTAATCACATCATCCGTTTTGTTTAGTTTTCCCTCACACCACAACAAGTAATCGAGATAGTTAAACACTAAGTTATTTTCAATTACGCCATAACGCAGCTTTACTAATACTTGCTGATTATTTGGATCAAATGCTGAATATTCTTTGTTTTGAAAAATCATTTGGTAGTAATCAGCAGGAGATGCACTTAAAAAACGACCATATACAAATTGACGAGATAAATATTCAAGCTTCTGCAAATAAAGACGAGGCGTAATTTCATCCATAGCAAACAAATGGAACAATGCACCATTTAACCAGTGCTTATAAGCCAGTGTCGGTGTGGAAACATGCAAAGCACTTAACAGCATTAAAATCTGACGATTTATCCCTTCAAAGCCATCTTCATTATCCTGTTCTTCGCTGCCACCAAAAGTATTAATGTAGCTCTGACTCTTAGCGTTATAAAAATGCAGCTTTTTCAAGCTCCACCTATCTTTGCCATCACTAAATTCCCGCTTAATGATGTACTGGTCAAAAAGATATTTGCACTTGAGTAGCGCGAATACAAAGTCTTTAACTGCGTTAATTTTGTTACTGCCATTTTCTTTCAAGTAGGCGTCGAACTGCTCTAACAAACGCTTATCGTCCAACGCGATATCCTGTTTTGTTAACACTCGTAAAACATGCAGTAAGAAGTTAGAGAAATTAATGACGCTATTAAAGCGCTCTGGTGTAAACATTATATCAGCGCTAGAAGAGGACTGAGGTGGCTTTGCCAATATCTCATTGAGCGTCAGCGAAATGGTTTGAGTGTTTTCGCTCTTTTGAGTAGTTGCTTCGCAAATGCTTGTAGCTAAATCAGCGTAGCACGTTGGTTTAAATTGTCCCCAATCGTCTTTACCAAAAATATTATGCCTTTCATCGAGGTTAAAGCCGTATTGAACGTAACGTTCCATATTAGCTGTTGCGTCCCACACTTTTCCTAGCAGCTGTATACTCTGCTCACGCTCATAGGGGTCAGTGATTTCATTTAACACCGACATTAACCTTGCTTTAACGACTTCGTGCTTTTCTAGCTGCTCACCGCGATTATTCATTACCTCAAAATAATGATTTAAATCGGTATCTTTGGGCACAGATACTCGGGTTATTTCTACCTTTTCGTAAAGGTATTGGCAAAATCCTTCAAGCTTATCCCCCAAAGCTAATAAGCCCTTTTCTAGCAAAGAGAAACCATTCACCACATCGAGGTTGTAGTCATCGGTTTTTAAGTGTTCTAGTGCAACGCCTTGAATTAGGCAGGCAAAGGTATCCGATGATTTTTGGCGGCTTTCAAAATTGAGATTAGGAGTAGTGTACCAGCCCATATCGACAGTCACTTTGCCTGCAGCATATAAGCGTTTGAGAGCAAAGGTTAATAAGGTAAGTGTGGTAAAACGTTGTTGCCCATCAATCACTTCAAAGCTGCCATCGTTACGCTCAAACACGACCAACGTGCCAATGTAGTAGGTTTGATCTGGTTTACTATGTTGATAATCCAATACGTCTTGGATCAGTTGGTTGATTTCACCCTCACCCCACGCATAGTTCCGTTGATACATAGGGACGACATATTGGCTTGCATCACAAAGTAATTTTTTAACCTTAAAGCTGGCAATTGCTTTACCATCAGCCCCATCATTGTATTTCGTGTATGGCATCCGAACATTACTCATAGTACTTCATTTCCTTAAACAGCTCGGTAATTTCACTAAGATTGGTTCCCTTACAATCAGACTTTTTAAGTGTGGCTAACGGCCAATTTAAAACATCAGCTGGTTGCACCGCTTGCTTTATACGTTCAAAGACATTATGTGTCAGAGCGTGTTTATCCATGCGCTCTATACCGACGACTTGCATTTCTAATCGGCAGCTATATGCCCAAATAAACAGCTTCTCTATCGCTTGCGAAAGCTGATGTGCGCCAAACTTATCTAGATAAAAGATCACCGCACAATCAAACAGTGTGCGCACATAGCCATCCCCTGTGCGGGTTCGAGAGCGGTAGGTATTTATGGTATGTAAAATCTTACAAGCTAAGGGCTCTAGCTCATGGCCGAGTATGCGAATGCTCTGTTTTTCTTCACTAACCTTGGCCTTATCTTTTCCACTTCGTTCATCGCTTACGATCTCAGCTATTTTTTGTTGGTAATGGCTGGTCATTTCAAAAAAACGCCTACCATTTATGATCATCTGATCAAGGTGAAAAGGGAAACTCATGTGTTGGTGATCAATATGGCGCTGGTACTGGCCGTTATAGTCATCAACAAAATGGTGAGCGATTCGAAGCGGCTCCACATAAGGGTAAAGCCCTACCTGATCAAGATTGACTCCTTTAAATAAACCCACTTTTGATTTAGTAAAATACTGTGCCGATTTACCTTGTGCCCAGTTGCGAATACGAAACAAATAGTTGGAAAACAGTCGCGCCAACTGTTCACTTTCCAGGCTTTCCCAATGGCGCACCGAGTCAGCTTTAAGTTCAGTTTCACTTTCTGAAAACTCACGCAGATGAAACGCTTTTAACAAATCATGAGGATCTAAATCTCGGCCTCTGGCGTTTTGCGAGTCAAAAAACTGGAAAGCCTCTGACACATCATCAAGCACAAAGGTAACCACTTCACAGCGGTTTAGTAAAAAATCGATATCGGCCTCGGTAAAGTCACTGCGAGCAACAGCTCGTTTTGCCGCCATAAAGTTTTGATGCAAATTTCGGTGCGAAATATCACTATTAAAGGTTTGTCGATTTAAAAATGCATCAATCGGCACAGCAAGTGAGGCGAGTGTGTCTTTAACATCTTGCCGCTTTAGGTCATCCAAGCGCTCATCTAACAACGCCTTAACCAGAAGTACTAAGGTTAAAGTGCGCTGTTGTCCGTCAACAATATCGAGCGTTTTTAGTTTACTTTCTGAGTCTGAGTACCTATGAAACACCACAGAACCCAAGCGATAAGCCGATTTATCCCGATATACTTTTAAGTCGCTCAACAAGTCAACTAGATTTGCATGTGTCCATTTATAAGGCCGTTGATAGGCTGGAATAGAGATGTTCGGTAAAGAAACTAACGTCTTCACCTGTATTACTTGTTTATCCAGCGTATTTTTTTGTTTTAGTTGCTCCGCAACAAAGGCCATAGCAGCCACTCCTTATTCCTTGTCATAAGGCAGCCGAGTCTTGCCCGTCAGCAGCTCTTGCATCATGCCTTGTTTGATTTGGCGGGTTTTGCCAAGGCGTTGTTCCAGTGCCTGAATCTCGTCGTCCATATCAGAGAGAATGGTGGCGATGGCGGTTTGCTCTTCTTGAGAGTTGGATATAAGCAAGTTAAACCCTAATACATCATCAGTATTCACATAAATCTGAGTACCAGGCTTGGCCATCCCAACGATTCTCTTGTGCACCGAATCAGAATTGAGAAGAAAGTGTAAATATTTAGATTTCACACTACCTTTGGGTGCAAGCCTCATTGTTCGCTGATTCATGACATAAGTTTCATCCGCCTCAATTAGTAGTACTCTGCCGATAATCGTACCAATAGCAGTTTTATCGTTAAGAATCATTGCTAGATCGCCACGACTAAGTACAAATCGTCCAACCTCATTTTTAAATTTCTCGTCGATATAACTACCCGTGTCTATGTATCTACCGGATTCTGAATAATTACCTATTGAAACTACCTTGTAGCCGCCATTCGAATTGAAATACTGCTCTTGGGCCTTACCATTTTGGTAATTACACAGATCCCCTAGGGAATGAACCTCCCAATCCTCCGGTATTTCTCCCAACTCACTTGGCTTGGTGCCTTTTGGTGCGCCATCTTCACGCAATGCAAACTGCGGCAGGCGGGTGCGGCCGGTGAGGAGTTGTTGCATAGTGGCGGTTTTGATAGCCTGTTTTTTGGCGATCAGATTTTCTAATTCACTAATCAGCGCATCAACATCGGATAGCGCATTAGCGATGGCAGTTTGTTCTTTTTTAGAAGGTAATGCAAGTAGATAGTTTTTAACGTCGTTACTCGTAATGTTTGGATCTTTTCTACTGCTGCTTGCAACCCCTTTCCAATATTCGACATTATAATTTAAGTTAAAGAGTAGGTATTCTGAAACTAACTTGCTATTTTTCGGTATAATTGCAATTAATGCCTGATTAATAGCTGCGTCAACCTTTATAACTCCAGTGCGACCAATTTGGTTAAAGCCGCCATACATTGCGATTAATACTGAACCTGCAGGATGTTTCTTTAAGCTCGTTTCAACGAGTGCCGCATTAGTGACATATTCCTCAGTTACCAAAATTAAACTATTGTTTAGATCGAGAGTTTTTACCCAAGGGTGTAAACCAGAAACATAGTATTTTTCATGGAATTTTCTTGGTGGCGTAGTTCCTCCACCGAAAATAGCAATATCTCGTAAATTTGTTATTTCCCAATCTACAGGAATAAATCCAATTTCAGTTTGTTTATACCCAGTATTAATTTGGTTCGAAGAGGTTCCTGTTACATATATTAGATTCTTTTCCACTACCCCGTTACTCATAGCTCCCACTCCAACCCCATCGCTTTTAAATGGCCTGCGACTTTCTCATTCAGGTCTTCTACCGATTTAGTAATAGCCGGTAATGGCTCATTGTAGCGCTCTTCCAACTCTTTAACGCGATTAGCCAGCTGCTGAGTCACGCGCTCAATTTCTGCCTCGATATTACTTTGCAACGTCGCCAGCCATTTATCATCCACTATCAAATTTTTGATTTCGTCGATACTCAGTTTCGGGTATTGTTTAAACACCGCTAAATCGAGGGCATCTTGGGCTTTTTTCAGCGCTTTTTTAGCATTGGCTTCATTATCAAACAGCTTTTGGGCTTGTTTTAATGCCGATTTTTCATCGGGGTCAGTGGCAATTTTCAAACGTGCCGTGACTGTGGCTTTGGTGACTTTGTCTTTATCATTCAATGCCTCATTAAGTAGGCCGTCGTCACCGCTATTTTCCTCAAGATAGGTTTCTAACTCTTGACTGGCACTATCAAGTTTGCTTTGCAAGGTATCGATTTTGGTTTGTTCATCGGCAAAATAGCGTGCCACGATAAGAGCAGGGGGGATCAACTCAGCTTTATACTTTGTTTTACCAATCACTAAGTCAGGCGTTTCTCTCAGTTTTTCACCTTTTTTGACTTCTAACTCACGCAATACTTTACCTGTAGACCAACCATCTTGTACCAGTACGTACACATCGTCTTGCATCGTATCACTCCAGTAATCCATCAGGATCTGGTAGATATCGTATTTGCTCAGCAATGGTGTTTGTGAATAGCTTTGCAACAAACTTTCGCTGATTTCAGCGATTAACGCTTTAGGCTGATCACCTACACTGATCTCAGCTAAATTAGATGCGCGAGCCCAAACGTGATAATGCTGCAAGCTATTCGTCGCAAACTGTTTAAATTCATCATGGTTTAGAATGGTATTCTTCACTTCAGAGGCTTTAACTAAAGCTTCACTATAACCTTCACGTGCTGGTTTGAATAAGGCCGCACGAATACTCGGGAATATCTGCCAGTAGCGTTCTAAGGCATCGATATCACGATTGGGAATACCACCTTGTAGATGGGCACTGAGGTCGTGCAAGTCTTCTGGTTCACTGGAATCAATATAACGCGGTATATTTAGGTTGTAGTCATTAGCCACTATTTCGCTTAATGGCACCATCCGGCTAAAGCGAGGTTGTTCTAATTGCTTGGTAAATACCTCAACAATTTTATAAATATCCTGACTACGCAGGCGGTTTTTATTGCCATCTTTGATAAAGCCTTTGCTGGCATCGACCATAAAAATACTTTCTCTCGCCTGTGCGTGTTCTTTGTCGATCACGATAATACAGGCAGGAATACCCGTGCCGTAGAACAGGTTGGCGGGTAAACCGATAATTCCTTTGATATAACCTTGTTTAATTAGGTTTTCACGAATACGCGCTTCAGCATTACCTCGGAATAATACACCGTGGGGGAGAATGACGGCACCTTTACCCGTGCTTTTTAAACTTTTGATAATATGCAACAAGAAGGTGTAATCACCATTTTTTTCGGGGGGAATACCCCAGCTAAAACGATCAAATTCATCTTCTTTAGGATTAATGCCGTTAGTCCAGTTTTTATTGGAGAAGGGGGGATTAGCGACAGCAAAGTCGAATGTTTTTAGTTGCCCGTTGGCTTCTTTCCATTGTGGATCCGAAATGGTGTTGCCTTTCCAGATCTTCGCGGTGGCGTTGTTGTGTAGGATCATATTCATACGAGCCAAGGCGCTGGTGGCGTTATCCATTTCTTGGCCAAAAATACTCAAGCCACGGGGGGCTTCATCACTGGCTTTTAATAATAATGAACCTGAACCACAAGTTGGGTCATAAACGGTAGCGTCTTGCGGGGTGTTTTTATTAATACCAATCACTTTCGAGAGAATGCGTGAAACTTCGGATGGGGTATAAAACTGGCCTTTGGATTTACCAGACTCAGTTGCAAAGTGACGCATAAGGTACTCATAAGCATCACCCAATAAATCGTCACCATCAGCACGGTTGGAAGAGAGATCAAGCCCTTCAAATATCCCTATCAGCTTGGAAAGACGGTCAATCATCTCTTTGCCTTTGCCGAGCTTATCTTCGTCGTTAAAATCGGCGACATCAATGACACTTTTCAGGTCATTTTCTTCAGCTAACGCACTGATAATTTTGTTTATTTTATCGCCTATTTCTTTATCGCCTTTAAGTGCAACCATATCATCAAAGCTGGCACCTTGGGGTATAACAATCATACCGTACGGATCACCTTTATACTTATCGGATACATACTTCATAAATAGCATGGTCAGTACATAATCTTTGTACTGGCTGGCATCCATCCCACCGCGTAACTCATCGCAACTGGCCCATAGTGAGGAGTATAGTTCGTTTTTCTTAATGGCCATTTGGGTTCCTTAATTTTTAGATACTAGATTGCAGCCTATATATTACAGTGATGAACTCAGAACAATAACTAAATACTTCGTCTCTCTTATTTATTTAGTTCTTCTAAATGGAAAACAACGACTAGGTGGAAGCCATTGGTGTTCTTACTCTGTGTTTTTTTATTATAAGAGGAAAACTTTTAATGATTTGATTTTCATTGGTTTTTTATTTTTTAATTTAATATATCAATATTGCTTATACTACCATTGCTAAGATGGTTTCTCAAAATATTCGAAGAGGAATTAAAGGCAGTTAAAGAGAAATTAACCCTATGCATTAGTTTCCTTTGAAGTCAGCCAATGCGTTCTATTAGATAGACATGATCCAAAAACAGAGAAACAGCGGAAGCCTGCTGACTTCAAACATAATACTAAAAAATATCTGTAAGTAGATAATAACATCATGAGATTGAAACTACATACCCAGTGGTTTAATAGAAAACGGAAGAAATTGAGGAATACTCTAAAGATTACGGTGACGATGACTTTATTATTGAAGAAACAATTGATCCAAAAAATGAGAATGTCATCAATAATGGTTAGTTTGATCTAAAAAAAGAATGGATTAATGCTATTCAAAAATATGTAACTTACAAAATTAATCCGGCTAAATATACTTATTTCATTGCGTTTGATTACCGAGATAAGTGGTAATTAAAATTTTTCAGAGATGAAATAAAAACGAATACCTGTTGTTTGCGGATGAATGGTGTGCATTCATTCACAACAAAATAAATGTGAAATGGAAAAAGAGCAGAAGGCGGAAGAGGAGCGCAGACAAACAATTCGAGCTAGGTGAAATGACGTATTACCATAGTGAGTTATTCCGTCTTCATATTTTAGTTCTTTAGCTTCAGCAAGACAGATATCTAAAGCTTTAGCTAATATACTTAGTGTTAATTAATAGATAGGCAGTCATAAAAGGCTCACTAGATAAACCTGTGAGCCTGTTTGTTTATTAACGTATTACATTAACATGTTCCAGTTTGACTGGACTTTCAGGTTTATCGCCCACTTGCATAGCGACTGGGACAAAAATGTTGAAATCTTGCAACCAAGCGAGTTTAGTACCGCTATTCGGCTGCCCTTTAGTCGTCATACGACATTCAACTAATAAATATTTTCCGCTAAATTTGGCGGCAATACTTTGAGCATCTCCTTCTCCGGTAACATCACAGAATAATGATGACGCTGTTACCTTCTTATTAGTGTCAATATTTTCCCATTGCGCCTGATATCGTTGACCTATTGCTAACGGAAAATGCAGATCTGTCTGTAACTTGCTAAGCAGTGAGGTATCATTGCTGATAGACATGGCGAACTTCAATTGTAACTGATTTGCCAGTGTTAAACGTTGTACTGTCCAAATGTCATAATCTTCTAGCTTGCGTATATAGCCATCCGGTTGTGCATCAAGCTGTATATTGACCTTACCGAAATCGCTGACTTCCGTATAGTTAATCTGTTTAAAACGAGGAGGCATCAAAGGTTTGATCAATAACTGCGCTTGGCTCTCAATCGAAGAGGAAAGCGGAAATTTATTCAGCCACTGCGGATTATTATTACTCAGATTAGGCATTGAAGGCCCCATCAGTGTTGATGCAGGCTTATTCTTAGCAGGCACAAATAGCCCTTTTGCTGTGAACGATTTTCCTTCTGGTAACTCGCAAAGTTGATCGAAGAGCTGTGTCATTTGAGTATCAATTTTGAAACTGCTCTTGCGGCGAATAATATCCGCAGTGATCAGTGAGTCTGTCACGCGACCCTCGCTATCAAAATTCATTGCAGCCACAGCATTACCTTGATGTGTTTTACAGTTATATAAATAGTGCTCGACCTTTAATTCTAGTGGTGCATCGTAAGGTGGCTCCCAAGTAATCTCTGAGATATCATATCCCATTCGTACCGATAAAGTGTCACCAGTGACATGAATACTATTAATATCAACAAGATTAGTTATAATATCTTGAGATGTCGTCGATAATTTTTCCCACCGCATCTCTTTTATAGGTAACTGGCAGACAGCACGGATTTCCTCTTCTGTCATCTGCTTATCAATTTGTGCGGGCGCATAGCGGGCATAACTTTTCCCATAATAACGAGCACTAGTTACTCCATCATCATTAAGAAAATCTTTGTATAGAAGCTCAGCCTTGCCTTGTTTACAATCAATTGATCGCCAGTGCTGAACTGTTTTTCCGTTATTATTGGTAACCGACAACATATAATTCAAACGGTCATCTATTCGGGTTACAGACAATGGATTAATCCCATTCTCTACCAATTCAGGCTTATCGGCAGCTTGAACGAAAGAAAAAGGTAAGAAAGATAGAAGCAACAACGAATTTATTAAAGAACGAGGGTAGGACATATATATTCCTTTATAAATAATCAATAAAGAGATGACTATCTAAATATAAACCATTCATCTAACTTGATATGCACATTTATAAATAAATGTAGCATTAAGTCAACAATACTTACTTTTGGCATTTAACAGCTAAACGGAAATTAAAACAAGTCTGCAATGAGCTAGGAACGGACGAGATGATGAATATAGTTAACGTGGCAAGAAATAACATTTTCGATATTCGCTTACAGACAACAATATTATTTTTATGTGAAAATCCAAAATGAAGATTTAAATATATTAAAAAGGGAATATATGCGTAGTCGTCCAGCCTCTCGTTTGATAGTCCTTTCACCTGAAAGCCATGTACTACTCTTTAAGTTCTGCCATAAATATGATGCTTTAGAGGGAAAAACATATTGGGCTACACCAGGAGGACAACTTGAGTGCAACGAATCTTTTGAGCAGGCAGCGTTACGTGAATTATTTGAAGAAACGGGCCTGACAAGAAAAACTACGGGACCACAAATAGCCTCCAGAACCTTCCCTATGATACTGCCAAGTGGTGAGAATGTTATTGCTGAAGAACGTTTCTTTATAATTAATGCAGATAAATCAGATATCGACTGCTCTGGTTGGAGTAACAACGAAAAAGAAGTCATTCACGATCACTACTGGTGGACCTTAGAAGAGCTTAGACAAACCAATGAGATCATTTTTCCACTCGATTTGATAATTAATATACTTGAAGGTTTCCCCAGTACTTAACTCACTGAAACAGCTGAAATATTTTCTATTGGCACGAAGCGAACTTTCACTAATTTCCTTCGTTTGATGGGGTCTCAAGTGTTGAACATTGGGAAAGGACGTCAATAATCCGCGAGACACATTCATCACTGGATAAACTGTATGAGTCTAAAATAAGGTGTTCTCTGTTCCATGGTTCATAAACTAAGTCTGTAACTTGTTTCCAGTCAGGCAAGGTTAATCCCTCGACTTCAGACACTCTGGTTTCAACTCGTTTACGATGCTCAATTATATCGGAACATATGATCTCAATTTCTAAATAACCAGTTCTTGTGGATAAAGCTATTTCTCTATAAGCATCACGGGTTAATGCCAATGGATTCACTGAGTCAGCAATAACTGTCGCCCCTAATTGTAGATTCTCTCTGGCAAGCGAGTAAGCGACAAAATAACCAGCAGGCCCCATTTCATAGTTATCTTCATCGGCTTTGCGTATAGCTTGCTCAATCGTATCGATTCTCAAGTAAAGAGCATTTAACTACTTTGCCAAAGCCTGAGCGATAGTACTTTTCCCACTTCCTGGTAAACCACTGAAGATGATTAGTATAATCTGTCCTTTAAATAATGAAATCTAACTGTATTGAAATGCTTTGAATTGTTGGGGTTCCTGAGCCTATTATGACAAGCGATATGGCAAGAGTCGAAGAGTATTACTGAAACGGACCACTAGAGTTTGCATCAAGTAATAGAACACCTCAGTGATAGGAATATAGCCATCATAGTTTGTAGAAATTCTTAAAGCCTTATGGTGAATTTATTGCTAAAGCCAGATTAGATATAAATAATTCAAATTTTATATAATTACTAAATTAGTTAACTTCTATGAGAAGGTAATTATCTTAAATTAATACTAATCACTCTGTTTTCAAATACTGCACCGAGTTTCCATCTGGCAGTTTCACCATTATCTCAAACTAAGATAGATAATAAAAAGGCTCACCGAAGTGAGCCTTTTTGAACTTTAAATAATCCGCGTACGATTTGCGTATGATTTAGAGTACTATCTGTGTCAGTGTGTAGTCTTAATGATTTCGCTAACCTCTTGTTTTTGAAACCGTTGTCCTATCACTGACCCACCAAATTTGGTGGGCTGGCGGAGTCTGAACTGAGATTGTATTGCATTGATTTTAAATCAATATAATTCAATTCAACTTTTAATTTGGGCCTATTGTTGGGCCTAAAGTTTATTTTACGGTTTTTTTGATCTAGATTAAAAAGTAGATTGCCATTTTAATATAATTGGTTGATGAAACGGAAACGACCAATAAAATTATGTAGATTGTCTTGTGCCATAAGCATACATTGTTGATTGTAGATTATGATACTCATTTTTTTCTAATTCATTGTACGCTAGGATATTTGCCATCTTCATTAATTAAAAAAATCTGAGACAGATACCGGTTATTGTTTTGCTTGACCAAATGATATTCATAAATCGGGGAATAGTATAACTGTGTTACTTTAGTCGTAAGACTGGCAATATTCTCGATAATTTCTGTAGCTATAATTTTTCTTGTTCAGGATCATGAGATGATTCAGATCCAAAAGAAATAGGTCTCCATTAAAATCTGGTTTTGTGTTCATTCCAACTTTTTTGTGCAAGTAACGTAGTATCTTTAGCTTCACGACTTTGTCTATGCTGAAATGTTTGGTTGTTCCAGATTTTGTCTTCGCTCCGATTGTACTCAATACAAATATATAGTGAACTCTAATTAAGATGGACAATAATGAAGGTGAGGTTACCCACCTTCGATTATTATTTTATCATAAGTTTTGATTCTTAGTCATGCACTCAAATATCCCCAATGTGTTTATATTCGTGGTACTAACCCATCCGAGTTTAGCTGATTCAGGTAAATCATCAAAAAGTGTTATGGCATGGTAGAGTTGTACCCATTGTTCATCAGCTGTTCGTTTAGCGACCCAGAATTGTTCTTTTCCTGATGTGGGCTGATAGTTGATAGACTTGGAAGCTCTATCGGGTTGATCATAAACCTGAAGCGTATTGGCAGGAGATGAGCTGAACTCAACACAATCTCGATAGGTTGGCTTAGGTTGTTTGCCGAAATAAATCCCCAATGTGACGACTGCGATAATTCCCACAAAAGGAAGGCTATTTAATGTGCGATTTTTCATTGAAAGATAACCTCCACATGGTCAATGTGTTTTCCTTGACTGTAAGCATCCAGCCACACTTTTTTGTTAATACGGGATAAGCGGTAATAGGTATCGAGAGGGCCGTCTTCACAATCGCCAGTTGATGTACTAAATAGTTGGTTGGTTTGACTATCAATCACTTCGGCAATTACGAAGGCACATTTAGCGCCCAGATTCACTGTGCTCGTGACGACATAACGTCCCTCGAGGTAATCGTCAACACGACAATTCTTATCGGCAATCGCTTGGTTATTACACATTGGTGTAAAACCACTTTTATCGATGGCGGTATCAAATACATTCGTGTTAAAGGCGCTCGCGGTAAAATTGAGGCAAAACACCATGAAAATAACTACGTATTTAGTCATGATTTATCCTCATTGTTGAACCGTCTTTCTGATGGTTGTTTTTCTGATAGGTGAGTCGACCTAATGTGATTGCAATAGCCAGTTCGATAAAAAATAGCAGGAATAATCCGAACATATTTAATCGGTTAGGCAATAGAACGTTAAGGAGTGCCAGTAGCGCTAAGATAACAAGGGAAATGATTGTTGACAGGGTTATCCTGAGTTTCCGAGAACGCGTTGCCGTGTATTGTTGTAGGAAGCCATATCCCCAATACCCCACATAACCTGCGATAGTACCCGCTAGAATCACCATGATATTGAGATTGATTTGGTTGCCAATGCCTATCGCTAAGGCATTCATAATGACAAGGTATAGCGCTAAGAATGTCATTAAACGGAAAATAGGATGCGGGTATTGAAATGGATGGGATACGTTTTTAACGGTATGGATATAGACAATAACGCCAGCGCTCAGTCCGATAAGGCAGGCGAAAAGGAGGAAAATAAAAAAGTATTCATAAAGTATAAAAATTAAAGCATGGTCAAAAACCATAAAAGGAATAATCCCGATGAGCAATAAGTAGATAACACATAAAGAAGCGATGAAAGCGAAGACGAATGCCAAAATTTTTCGCGTTAGCATTAAACGGAAAGGGATACCCTTAAACCCATAAATGACCCACAACAATATTTGAGAAATCAAGAGTGGAGCTAACATCGCGATAAGGTAATACAGTAGATACATTAAGGGCTTACCAATAAATAAGTCGACCTTATAGTGATTGGCGATGATGACTGTAAAACCGAATACTAGCACTAAGCTAATGATGAAAAAAATTCGTTCAACGCCTAAACGAATATGATTAATTGAATTCATTTTTACCTCTTTTTATTACAATTTTTTTGTGGTTAAAATTTAACCGTGGTTATTTTTTGTTTAATCAATAAAATAGCCAACATCAAAAAGGCATGTTGGCTAGGTAAGTTGAGGGTAATCTATAAGGCTGAATGCCAGAGATTAGAATCGGTAAGTCAAACCAAGCATGATGTCATTGGCCTTCACTTTGATTTTTGAGGTGTTTTCCCCATCGCCTACCGCTGTCGTGATGTCGGCTTTTCCAGCATCTAAATAGCGATAACTTAGTCCCATATCCCAATCGTCATTGATGGCATAGTTCACCCCCGCACCAACACTCCAGGCAAAGTTATTGGCGGTATGCGTGTGAGTATCATGCAAAGAGAGTCCTGGGGTATAAGCATCAGCGCGGGTGGTTTTAAAATCCACGGCCGCATAGCCTAGCCCGACAGAGATATATGGCGTGAAATTTGAGCTATTTTTAATGTCGTAGTACCCATTGACCATTAGCGTATTGAGTTTGATTTGGTTTTTAATATCACGAGTTTGATGTACGCCATTACGCACACGGTCGCGGATATTGTAGGTTGAATTCGCTTTATCACGCGCCATAAATTCCAATTCAGCGCGAACAGGGATATCAAACTGATTGGAAAAGTCATAACCCAACGCAAGTCCACCGCCAAATACGCCAGTACGATGGCTATCTCCATTTTTGGTACCATTATCACCGGCATCAGCATAGCCACTGTAGACAAACTGCTGGCCAGACATTTGCACAATGGATGCGCCCATTTTACCCGTGATATAAAGCCCCGTTTTACTGTCATCCGTGTTAGCGAATGCTGGTAATGAAATGCACCCCATTAGGGCGGGAATAATAAACGCTTTTTTCATGATTGATTTCCTTTTAATCAATATCACATTAAGTATGGTTGAATCGCGTTATATCAGTGGAAGGCATGAGAGATTTGACTCAATCACCTTAATATCACTGACATAAAGACAATTTAGCGTGAGACAGTTTAACTTAATCGATCTGTTTTACCTATCAATAATTAAAATACGATCGGTAATATCGATCGTATCTATCAATAAACGGTTATCGATCGGCATAATCGATCAACTGTTGTTTTGGTGCTTAAATAAGAAAAAGAGTTGATGAGAGAGTGAGTCAAAATGGAAGGGAATAAAATGATGTTTAAAGAATGCTCTCCTTTCTTGAATAGATTAGTGTGCTCGATATTATCAAGTACCAAAATACGGGATAAGTCTTTATGTTAGCGCTAACGCTCTATAAGCAACGCCGTTTACTCATGTTATAGATATGAAAACCGAACTCCGTTAAGACCCAATGGTTTGATGTATGCCGGTGGATTAAGCCTTTCTTCTCCAGCGAGTTGAGTGTCCTTTTGTTGCAGAGTGAGCCATAATTGAGTTTCACATTACTCAAGGTTTTTAGTTGCCGTTCTGATAATTTCATCGCGTTCACCGTAAGATCCAATTATTTAACGTATACTGTGGCTATAGTTGTTCGCGTCCAGCAAAGTGCGCATGCATTTGTTCTGTCAGTACCCACAACGCTTTATTGAGCTTAATATCCCCATCAATTCCATTCACTGAACGCGTGCGAGCGCGTTTACCTTTGGCATTTCTGCCTGATAATCCTCCCTTGATTAAATTTTCCTGTAATCGTTGGTACACTGTCCAAAGATCGTCTTTCTTATCCTCAAAACGGCGAGGTTGTAAGACTTGAGCTTCAGTTATTGGTTGATGTTCCTCACCAAAGCGATAGGTTAAAGCCGCATGCGCCAAGGCCTGCTTTGCTGGTGGCGGTAATAGTAAGGACTGCATTTGCTCACGTTTTTCAGCGATAGCATCAAACGTATCTAACACTTCGTAAGCCCCTTCAATCACTTTATCGACGACATTACCTTTATGGGGAACTCTGACCTCCCCAAAGGTATCGCCACAAACCAGTCCATTTTGACAAACATAGCGAAAAAAGCCCGGTAACATCTGATAGCTACTGGAGCCATCATGGCTATTAAGTAAGATGATTTCAGGCACTTGGCTACCCGTAATTTGGTCATGACGTCGGAGCCGTAACATATGCTTAGTATGATCACGACGGCTGTCATCTCGCACACGAGTTTGGCATGCAAAGAACGGATAAAAGCCTTCTTTTTGCAGGCTATCCAATAAAGTAATCGTAGGAATATAAGTATACGTGCGACATGAAGTCGCTCGAAGAATTGCTGCACCCGCAAAGTATCGCGGGGACAAAGCCCGCTGTTCCGTCAGCGGTAGCCTACTGATCCATGCTCGACGGGTAACTGTTGGGTCTGAAGCGGTCGGGACAACGTAGCAAGGGCTGCAAGTACCAACGCGGCTTGAGCGCTAGGCTTGATGGTATGGTTAACAGAAGTGAACTGCTCTTAAACGTCGTCAATATTAAGCAGCCAAAGGTACTGAAAGGCTGTAGCCAAAAGGCAAAGTAGCTGGATATTCCTTTTTATACTGGGGATACGCGGACAACAGAGCTACCGGCGGAGAGGCAGAACCTAACCCATCGTGTTCTTCGAACGGAACATGGTAAGTCCGTATCGTTGCCCATTCGGGCAGGGGCCCCGTAAGGGAAACTGTTGGCGGTGCGGATAGAGGAGGACTGAGAAAGCGAAGGCCATTCTGTAATCGAATGGATAGAGGTTGCGTCGCTGGGCAACATTACCTCACGCGAAAGCGGGCAAACTTCAGTCTGGTCTTTCATCATGAGAGAGTCTGGCGAACCTTTAAAGGAGGGAAAGCAAATGACGGCGCAGCTAAATAGCTCTGGTGCACCCTCCGATCAGGCGACGCACTGGCACAGTATTGACTGGGCAAGATGCCACCGCGAGATCAGAAGGCTTCAGGCATGTATCGTGAAGGCAACACAGGAAGGCAGACATGGCAGAGTAAAAGCACTGCAATGGCTGCTTACCCACTCGTTCAGCGGCAAAGCTCTCGCCGTAAAACGAGTGACAGAGAATCGCGGCAAACGAACTTCTGGCGTGGATGGAATTACGTGGTCTACGCCGAAGATCAAGCTCAAAGCAGTATTATCACTCAGGCGAAGGGGCTATCGTCCTCAGCCTCTGAGGCGGATTTACATCCCAAAAGCTAACGGGAAGCAGCGGGCACTGGGCATTCCCTGCATGATCGACAGGGCGCAGCAGGCACTGCATTTGCTCGCTTTGGAACCGATAGCCGAAACAACCGCAGATCCGAACTCATATGGGTTCAGGTCTGCCCGATCAACGGCTGATGCAATTGAACAGTGTTTCAAGGCTCTTTCACACACCGATTGTGCGAAATGGATCCTTGAAGCTGACATCCGTAGCTGCTTTGACGAAATATCGCACGACTGGCTGGTCGCCAATATCCCGATGGACAAGGCGATCTTACGAATGTGGCTGAAAGCTGGCTACTTCCACCATAATGTCCTTTATCCAACAGCGGCGGGCACACCCCAAGGGGGAATCATATCGCCAACGTTGATGAATATGACTCTCGATGGATTAGAACACCTGCTGCGACTTAAATATCGCAGGAGCACTCGCAATCCGTCGAAGGTCAATATCGTTCGATATGCGGACGACTTCATCATAACCGGTATGACAAGTGAAATGCTGGCAGAAGAAGTTATCCCTATGGTCGGGCAGTTTCTGGCGGAACGGGGTCTCTCGATGTCGCCAGAAAAGACCAGGATCACGCATATCAGCGATGGATTCGACTTCCTCGGCATGAACGTACGCAAATATGGGGGCAAACTGTTAATCAAGCCAGCTCCTGTAAGTGTCCAACGTTTCATGCGCAAAGTAAGGGGAGTGATTAAAGGTAATGCAATGGTGCGGCACGACACACTGATAAAGAAACTCAACCCGATGTTACGTGGATGGGCAAATTATTATCGGCATGTTGTGGCGAAACAAACGTTAAGTAAGGTCAGTTGCGCGATATGGCATAGCTTGTGGCGCTGGGTAAAACGTCGGCATCCCCACAAGGGAACTGGGTGGATCAGGAGGAAGTACTTCCGAATCATTGGATCCCGGCACTGGGTCTTTGCCACGGAAACTGGCAGGATACTCCAAACTGGAGTTCCCGAGCTTCTGGAGCTTTACAACATTGACAGTACACCGATCCGGCGGCATAGGAAAATCCGTTCTGATGCCAATCCATTTGATCCTAAATGGGAAATCTACTTCGAAGAGCGATTGACCCTTGCAATGCAGAGGTCAATCAAGGGGCGAACCCGTCTGATTCGAATATGGTTGGCTCAGGAACGGCATTGCCCTATATGCCGACAGATGATCGGAGAATCTACTGGGTGGCGTCTCTTCCACGTGAAACGAACGATTGACGGTGGGCTAGATACCAACAGTAATCTGATAATGTTACATCCGGACTGCTACCAGACAGCCCGCGCACGCCGATTCAAAGTGGTGAAACCGGCTCCTTCAGTGGGGCTTTGAAAGGCTTGAGCCGTGTGCCGGGAAACTTGCACGCACGGTTCTTAGGGGAGGATGCGGTGGTAACACCGTGTCCTTACCCGACTTTTCGCTACGAGAGTCGTGTTTTTCTTTAGAGAACACACTGGGTACGGTGCGAAATAACTCTTCGAGAGTTAACGGGCGGTCACGGCGAATGCTATTCGCCGCACCAAAGCGGGACGCTAAGCGAGTCATAATGAATTTCCTTTAAAATAAAGTAGATAGTTAATACGAAGGCGTAAATAAGGACGTGGTTAATCGATTAGATGGAAAATGGCGGAACGTTCTGGGTGTTGCGCCGCATAATCACGCAATTGATAAAAGCGATCGACGAGGATGTCACTTTCCGTTTGAAATGACCATAAGCTGTACATCATCAAACACACGGCAATGCCTGCGGCTTCACAACTGACGTTGGCTTCGTTACCGTTATGTGGGTTGAACAGCGTCAGTGTCTCTTGAGGTAAATCGGGATAAATAAAGGCGCCACCATTGGATAAGGTACAATATTCCCAATACCCGCCGTGGTAGTCATCACAAAACTGCCCCATAGTGGTAAAGATGGCCACTTCAAAGGTGGTCCAGCCTTTCACACTCCCGAAGTGGTTGAGCCAAAAATCCAGGCGTTGTTCATTGGGGACGAGTGTCATTGCAATAGCGGATTCAGTTGTATTATTCATCAGTTGATACTCCAAGAAAAAGAAATAAAAAAGCGTCAATCCCGTTAAGGACTGGCGCTTGATGTCATCAATGTTGTATTAATGTAAGAAGCTAAAAGAATATGCTCCACAGGGATTTAGCAACGGATACGATGCTATTTTTGACTGTATTCATCGTTCCTTTTATTAATGCAGGCAGGGGAAGGATATCTATCAGAGTATCGACGATATCACTGATGCATTGCCCAAAATCGTTACGTGCGGCGTTCTCCACGGATTGCGTCCGGTAAGCGCTGTTCAGTTGCCTAGCTACCCCGCTACTGGCTTGCGCCGGTAACGCCTGTATGAGTTGCTCTGCTAATTCAGTGAGTTGATAGTTTTCGACCGCAGAAACTGTTATCACAGGATGATGTGGCTTAAAGGCGGTTATGACGGCTTGTTGCTTTAATTTTAAGTTATAGGTCTGCTCTGAGGATGGTTGATGCTTGTATTCATCCCACTGGCGACAAGGCTCTATTTTATCGGCTTGGTTCAAGACAAATAGAAATTGATTAGGTTGGTAACCGCATTTCTTCGTGAGAAAGCGATAACACTGTTCATCAGAAGACCATGCTCGGTCATCGGCCTTGAGTACCCAAATGATTAAATCCAGTTCTGGTAATAAGTTACGATATAGCTGGTGGTACTCTTTATCTCGCTCAAGGCTTTCCCCCACACCGGGTAAATCAATAAAGGTGAGTGTATGGTTGTTCACCGTCATACTGAAGCGTTGCGCTTGGCGTGTGCAGCCGGAGACATCACTCACAGGCGATAGTTGGGATTGGAACAGCGCATTTAGCAGACTGGATTTTCCAGCCCCTGTTTTACCCATTAGACCAATGGTAGGGGAGTAATTGATGAGCTGACTGAGTTGGTTAAAAAATGATGTTTTAAATGAAAAGGGAAAGGCTGCGAGAGCCTTCTCCAGTTCAATATGTTGATTCATACAAACTCCTTGAAAATAAAATTATCATTATTCAAGGTGATAATATATATTTGAAATTATTTTAAATTTTTCTTTTTAACTAACAGTATGAGTTCTTCAATGGGATCCCGTGGTAGATCAATTTGATCAATCATCGCCTCGATAATTTCGTTAATATTTTTATTATGATTTTTGGGTCATGTATTCAATCCGGTTGTTGAGAGTTTTGATTTGCCGTTGTTCCAAGTTATACCGTTAACTTTGACGTAGGTTTCATCGAGCTGCCAAGAGGAAACCGATCGAATGAATTGATATTTTTTGCATTTTTTACGGAGAATGGGGGCATACTCAATAAATCAACGATAAATCGTTGAGCGGTGAGCGTATCACTGACGTTGGCATAGCCTAATGTCGTAGAGCCATACCAACGCAAGCACCAAATGATGATCGGGGGAGCAAAATGTTTCCATTTAAGCTCATTCGATGGCATGGCCTATTTCTAATAAGACATAATCAATACTGTGAGTGTTTCTCACTTAGGTCATTTTTGCAACAAGCCCGTTTTAAGACACTATCAGACAAACCGTTCTTTAAGTCAAAATACCCCGTATTCCTCTGTGGAGCCATTTCATTTTGCTTTTTTTAATTCAGTTGAAACTAAGATTATTTTTATCTAAGAAAATGGTTGGTTAGATTTAAAGTGTAACAAAATGAAAAAAATAAAGACGTTTTATCACAAAATACAGGGAACGGTATTTTTAGAAGATTTCACCAATAAAAAAATCAATTACGCGCCATGCGGGAAAAATACTTGTGGATCAATCGGTTGAATACTCTCTGTGTGTGGGGGGGGGTTGACTTTTGATCGATAAAATCGATCATTTATCAGTTGTCGATAGTTGAAACCTATCAAATTTGACTTATTTGATCGTTATAATCGTTTTTACAATTGTTCAGAGTCTATTTATATTCAATTCACATTAATCGCAGCTGTTAAATAATTTTTAGCCTTGTTATCACTGAGTAACCAATAATGAATGGAGTTAATGTATGCGCTCTGAAAATGAAATTAACTGCACTCAGGATTTAAATAAAAAACTGGGGCTTTTTTTAAGAGAAAATAGATTAAAGGTGAATTTGACAGGCAAAGAACTGGGGCGGCTGATGCATGTTAGTCAGCAACAAGTTTCTCGGTATGAAGCCGGTGTGACCAATTTGACAATCTCGCAATTAAATCAATATTTGATGGTGCTAGGTATTTCTTGGCAAGATCTTATTCGGAATGTGATTGAGGAAGATAATTGGGAATTCATTTTTAATCGTCTTTTACCCTGAATCACTAATTAATTTAAATATCGTTAATCACGCATGGTCATTAGGTCAACAATAGAACGTTTTAATCTATTGTTGGTGGTTGTTATTTTTAAATGACGGAACGAAAATAAGAAAAAGAAAGTTTATAGAAATGCACTTTTCTATCTTTGCCTGATTTCAATTAAATAATTAAATAATTAAATAATTAAATAATTAAATAATTAAATAATTAAATAATTAAACCGATATCGAGGGTGTTCTTACGTGTTTTTGTTGTGTGTTCACGCAGCCCGCCAAATGCGAATGAATACACAATGATGAAACAGCGATAAGTAGTAATCAATAAGGTTGTATAACTCTTTAAGTGGGAGTGCGTTTTATACAACGGTATTTTAATAAAATACGGGTCTATTAAATTAGGCTGCTTAGTTTTTAAATGGGGTAATGTTTAATGAGTCATAAAAAGGTTAATAAAATTGTCATGTTATGGGTGGCTTTGTGTGTAACTCAGACATCTGTAGCAAATTCATCCCCAACTAATTTAGTTCATGAAACGCAAAAGTTCTCTGTGGAAACGGGCGCAACAAGAGTTATTTTTACGCCGAATTCTCAAGGTTCAACTTTAACGGTAACTAATCCGCAAACATACCCGATTTTAGTACAGTCGGAAGTGTTACAAGCAGATAAAGAAACAAAATCGTCTTTTGTTGTCACCCCACCGTTATTTAGATTGGATGGTGAGCAAAGTAATCGTATACGTATAATCAATACTGAAAAATTAGGTCCTGATGATAGGGAGTCATTGTATTGGTTATGTATAACGGGTATCCCACCAGAAATTGATTCGGATTGGGTGACCGAAGATGAAAAATCAAAACAATTGGACTCTGCCACGTTATTAACTCAGATGAGAATAAAATCGTGCATTAAGTTAATCGTTAGGCCTAAATCGATTGCTAATAAAACAGCACTAGATGTTACATCATCAATTGAATGGATAAAAGAGGGTGAGCGTTTAAAAATACATAATCCAACACCTTATATTTTTAATTTTAAAGATATTAGTATTAATAATAAAAAAGTTAGCCTTCCTGACTCTGGGTATATCCTACCTTATAGCGATGCCGCTGTGAGCGTTAAAGCTGTGGGTGATAGTACCGTTTCATGGCATTTAATTACCGATTTTGGTGGTGAAAGTAGAAAGTTTGAATCAAAAATAAAAGGGTAGTAATGATGAAATTTAAATTAAGCATATTCGCTTTAGCTATTTTATCATTTTCGTCATTTAATTATGCCCAGCAATATACATTTAATTCAAAATTAATAGAGGGGGTTGATGGTGACTCTATTGACCTCTCTTTATTTGAAGGTGGAGGGCAGTTGCCAGGGACTTACTTGGTTGATGTCCTGATTAATGGCAGGCAAGTTGGCACATCATATATCCGTTTTTCAAAATTGGATGAGGATGACGAAAAATCGCTCTTGGTTCCCTGTTTATCAAGTCTTCAGCTGGTGCAGTATGGTGTTGATATTCAGGAAACAGAATCCCAAGTTGAGCAAACGGAAGATGCATGCTTTGATATTGCCTCGTTATCTGGTGCTAATGCCCATTTTAATTTTAACGCCCTGACCCTTGAGTTAAGCGTTCCTCAAATTTATTTAAAGAAATCCACAAAAGGGATAGCGAATCCTGAATTATGGAATGAGGGAATAACGGCGTTTATTTTAAATTATAAAGCTACAACAACACATACTACGTATAAATCAAATGTTCGTGAATCAAATAATTCAACGTGGGTTCAACTTAATTCGGGATTGAACCTTGGTGCTTGGCGTATCAGGAATAACTCCACATGGAAAAATACAAAAAGTGATACCAATCAATGGGAGAATATTGCTTTATATGCGGAGCGTGGATTATATAGCTTAAAGAGTCGCTTAACGTTGGGCGAACGTTATACCTCAGGTGATGTGTTTGATAGTGTTCCATTTCGAGGGGGCATGCTGGCTACGGATGATAAAATGTCACCCTCTAGTCAGTATCAATATTCCCCAGTAGTGAGAGGTGTTGCACGAACGCAAGCGCGTGTGGAAGTGAAACAAAATGGTTACACCATTTATGATGGTGTTGTGGCACCGGGTCCATTTGAGTTAAATGATTTATCGGTGAGTGGGGCCTCGGGCGATATCACGGTGACGGTTTGGGAAACGGACGGTGCTCCTCAGGAGTTTGTTATCCCCTATCAAGCACCTGCGGTTTCAGTTAAGGAAGGCTACCTTCGTTATAGTGTCATGTCAGGTCAATACCGGCCGAGTGATGACAATATAAAAAAGCAAGCGTTGGCTCAAGGGACCGCAATTTATGGTTTGCCTTGGGATATGACGGTTTTTACCGGAATACAGTTAGCGGAGCATTACCAATCACTGTTGTTAGGTGTTGGTAAGACGTTAGGGAATTTTGGTGCTTTGTCGGTTGATATCACCCAAAATCACAGCCAACGTTGGGGCCATGACACTCAAGATGGTCATTCTTTACAATTTCGTTACAACAAAGAATTTGACAGTAATACTCAGCTATCTTTAGCCAGTTACCAATATGACAGCAAAGGGTTCGACTCATTATCAGATACCTTAAATACATATACAAAAAACGGTTGGAAAAACAATGAATCTTCTAGCTATAAACAAAAAAGCCGTTTTGCGGTCACCTTGAATCAAGGGTTAGCTGAGTGGGGAAATATTTCGGCATCAGGTTATCGAGATGATTATTGGGATCGTTCTGGCTCCGATAATACTTATAATATAAGCTATTCTGTTTTAATCCGAAATGTAACAGCGTCACTGAATTGGCAGAAAACGCAATATACGAGAGAAAATGGACGTTCTAGTAATGATAATATCATCAGTGTTTGGCTAAGTGTGCCATTAGATGAATGGGTCGGCGGGAGTACCCGAGTATCTTATCGTTACACGGAACCGTCCAATGGTGGGGATACCCATGCGGTAGGGTTATCAGGTAATGCTTATGAGCAACGCTTGAATTGGAATATAAGCCAACAATACAAAACTAATTCGGCAGAAAACTCAAATAATGGAACGTTGAATCTTCAATGGCGAGGAGCATCAGGGCAGATAAATTCCAATTACAGCTACAGCAATCACTATAATCAAACGGGGATTGGTGTCAGTGGCAGTGTGGTGGCACATAGGGATGGTATTACATTGTCTCAACCATTTGAAGGGACGGCTGCGCTCATTGAAGCACCGGGGGCCGCAAATGTTAAAGCCAGTAGTTTACCTGGGATTGAAACGGACGGAAGAGGTTATGCGATCCAGCCATATTTAATTCCTTATCAGGAAAATACGATTACGCTTAACCCTGCGAGTTTTTCGTCGGACATTGATGTTAAAAATACCAATACTAAAGTGGTACCAACGGAGGGGGCGGTTATCCCTGCCAAATTTATAACCCAAATTGGTGCTAAGGCTTTATTTAATTTGAAATTTAAAAATGGCAAAGTCGTTCCCTTTGGGACGCTAGTGACAGTTGATAATCGTTTGGGGATCAATGGTATTGTCGGGGAACAAGGTAATTTGTATTTATCGGGTATTCCTGAAGAAGGTCTATTACAGATTAAATTAAAAAATGAGGTATGTTCAGTTAAGTATCAATTACCGCCTAAGAAGAACAATGATATTTATTATCAGTTAAGTGCAATTTGTCAGTAAGGAAAAAGATGAAAATAAATAAAATTATCCTGTCCTTCGTTCTCCTAGGATGGGGGGGAGCAACAAGTGCTTTATCCTTAAATATTAGACCTGTTGATGGATTAAAATCAGGGGTTATTACCGATGGGACGTTACTGGCGAAAGGCGAGATTTCTGATAATGGCGATTATTGTGGATTTAAAATATGGAGTTATGCTCCATTAAATAATGGCAGGTCACAACGCTATCGTTTATTTTCATCAGGTAAGCAATTGAATATACGTTTAAGTGCCCCAGAATTAATTCATGATGAATTAAATAAAATTAGCATTATAAAGAGCAAAAATAAAACGGAACTCTTTGAGATTGTCTCTGATGGAACACAAAAAATATCGTCTGCATCATGGGAAATTATATTAAACGGTTCTGTATTGAAGTGTCAGTAATATTTTAGTTTTTTTGTACCTATCGCACATTATTCTATTTTGGAATGGTGCATATATAAATAAAGGAAAGTAGAAATGAAATTGAAAAAAGTCAATGGGGTTAAATTATTATTAGGTGTTGCGGCAATCGCAATGAGTTCACAGGCGGCATTAGCAGCGGGTATCGCGAGTGATATCTTCACTGGAACAGCCAATGCGACTTATGCGTTGGGGCAAGGGCCACAACTCACTATTACCCCTGTAAACAATCTAAGAGCTGGGGAATGGACAACACCTGATACTCCTATTGCTAGCTTCAGCGTTTCAAATCTAGATGGGCACGATCACTATGCCATTAGATGGACACCGGGAACATTTACTTCAGCGGGAGCAGACGTTTCTAAGAATGCAGCTATTCTCTCTGGAAAAAATAATCCAAATAATAAACTTCTAGCTTTCTTTAATGCGGGCGACGGTTCTTGGTCAAATTCTGCGCCAGAGTGGTTCGTTTATCCATCATCAGTGACCACTGATACTATTGGAGCTTTAATAGGCCAGGAGATTAATGCGGACACTTATGTTGTGTCATTAGATGCTGCATTTTGGGCTTTATAAGTTATTACAATTAATTTGAATATTTAAGAGAGTATGTATGAAAAAGTTAAAAGTCGCTTTATTGGCATCTATTATTGCATTTGTATCAACAGGTTCAGCTATTGCAGATGAAATCGATTCTGAGGTTGTAACAGCAACGGCCGATGTGATTTTTACAGCTAGGGGAACGGCTTCAGTTACATTAACCGCGAGTGATGATCTTGTTGCTGGTCCGCAAACTGCAGGTACACAGGTTGCGACGGGCTTAGCTGAAGCGACAGAAAGTTCAGTGGCGATCCGCTGGACTCCGGCATCTGGTACAGTAACGTCAGAAAAAGAAAATGAGTTAAGCACAATCATTCAAGTTAAGGGAACGAATAATCCGACTCATATTGCTAACTTTGTGTTAGTACCAGACGCTTCGGCAGGACAAATGAGTAATGGTAACAACGGTTGGATTGTTCCTACAACTGCAAATACATCAACATTGAACTTCACCATTCAACAACATGATACAGCAGTTGTCGCGGGGGATACTTATGTATTGTCTGTTGACGCAGCTGTGTGGGCATATTAATACTCTAATATAAATAGATTAATTTAAATTAGACAGGTGTTAGTTTGAATTGTTGTGATTTAAGCTAACACCATTCTTATTTTTTAGCCTAATTAAATAACAAAAAGAAGGCCTGTTTTAATTGTTTTCTCATGTTTTTTGGGCTTGTTGCAAAAATGACTTAGAACCTATCCCAAAAGGAATTGTCAGGTAATACATAATGATAATTTCTGAGGGCGAAGCATGGTGGGCAACAAGTGGCAGATCAGTGATGGGCCCTGGGAGAAAATGGCTCCACTGATTCCGGAGCATAAAACTCACCATCCTCTGGGTACGCACCGCAAGCGGGTTGATAATCGCGCTGCAATGAACGCCATTTTCTTCGTACTCAGGACGGGTTGCCAGTGGAATGCGCTAAATGCCACCGGTATATGCTCGTCAAGCTCTGCTCATCGCCGATTTCAGGAATGGCGGGATGCTGGAGTATTTGAACGCTTCTGGCAAAACGGGTTGCTTGCTTGCGAACAGTTGGACGCTATTGACTGGTCGTGGCTGTCGATGGATGGTTGTATGACCAAATCACCGCTGGCAGGCTCAAAAAAACAGGCAAGAACCCAACAGACCGGGGGAAACGGGGCGTAAAGCGCAGTCTGATGACCGATGCGAACGGATTGCCTCTCTCTGTGGTGGTCGCTGGAGCAAATACGCACGACATAAAGCTGGTTGCGGATACGCTCGATGCCCTCCAGACGGGCAGACCGGGCAAGAGGCTCCGGTTGTGCATGGACAAAGGGTATGAAGCGGAATGGTTGGGATCGTATCTGAAAAGTCGTCGCTATGAACCTCATATCCAGTCACGGAAGGATGAGTCAGAAGCCATCAAAAACACGGATTTTAAGGC